>NZ_JBHILX010000036.1:1980-4277 GCF_042193585.1 Bartonella sp. PS7NMGDW | reverse complement strand
TGTCCTGTTTCAACGGCTCCTGTATTAAAACCACTCTTGCGTTTTTCAGGTGGGGTATTTGTAACCACTACTGTATCCAGCATTTTTTTTGCCCGTGCATTGGTCTCATTGGTAAAGGTTTTAATCGTCTGGGTTGAAGTCTTATTGATTGAAACATTAAAGCCTAGCTTTTCTTTCATCCAATTAGGCATCCAACTGGTTAATTTACTCATCATGCCGCTGAGCCAATCAGACAGAGCATTCCATTGGCTTTTGATACCTTCCCAAAGCCCGTTAATCAGATTGGTTCCTACTTCCATTAAATCGACACCAAACAGCCACTCAATGAGTTCATTGATTTTTTTTGAAATCCAAGAGAGCGGTGAAAAGTTTTTAAAGAGCGTCAAGAGGTTATTGAAAACGTTACTACATAAGCTCGCAAAAGAATTCCACAAGTTGCTTATGAAGCTTACTACCGTATCCCAATTTTTGTAGAGCAGATATCCAACTCCAACAAGGGCTGCTATGCCGCCAGCGATCCAGCCGATAGGAGTGGTCATGATTGCGATACCAAGCGATATAAAAGCAGAACCAACGGCAGTTATTGCTGGAATGAGTGAAGCTACAAGAGATAGTGCAAGACCCGCAACTGCAGAAGCTGCCGGTACCATTGCCGCAATGAATGCTCCGGTAAGAACTGCCCCAACCGCGGCTAAAGATGCAGCTACCCAGCCATTGAGTTCATCCCAATATTTATAGAGTGCGGCAAGTACCGCGATACCCCCAATGAGCCATCCTATGGGCGTCGTCATTATAGTATAGCCAAGGGTGACAAACGCTGCTCCCGCTGCGGCTAATGCGGCAATGAGTGGACCAAAAATGAACGAACCAAGTGCCACAAGTCCTACCTTAAAGAGGGTTATTTCACCAATCAGAGGTTCTAGCCATTGGAACCAGCCTTTAATCCTCTCTGTGAGATCACTGATACCTTTTCTTAAATCAGAGGTAGGATTAAGCAAATCATTAAAGACTTTTTTTAAGGTTTTTGCCCAGCTCGCAACGGTTGTTTGAATGAGGTCGCGGTTTTCATCAATCAGGCGAGAAAAACCGTCAATCATGTCATTGATCACGGGCATGAAACGCGCGCCAATAAAGCTCGCGATACCGCCTATTTTTTTCTTAAAGGCTCCCATTTTGTCACTCAAATCTGCTGCATAGCGTGCAACATCGGCACCTATCAGCCATTTTCCTTTCCGCGCTTTTGCAAACAGTTCTTTAATGGGTGCCATGCCTTGTGCAAGCATGGTCGCCATTTCTTTACCATCGCCCCCAAACAGCAGAGCGGCAATATGCTGTCTTTGTGCTTGATTTTTCATCTTACTCATCTTGTCGGTAATTTCTTCTAACAAGACAGAAGTGGATTTGAGTTTTCCAGAAGTGTTTTTGACAGAAATGCCAAGTGCTTCAAAGCCCATCATGCCTCTTTTTTGTCCAGCATAGGCTTGTGCTGAACGCCTATTTAAAACCGCTAAGGATTGTTGAAAAAGTTCGGCAGAAGTGCCTGAATTATCGGCTGCATCACCCCATAATTGAAGTGATGCAACACTCATATTTAAATGGTGTGATGCGTGGTGAAGACTATCTCCCAGATGCATGGTTTTCATGGTGAGGGCGGTTACACTTGCCACAAGTCCACCACCAGCAAGCCCTAAAGCACCAGTAAAGACCGAAGCACGGCTTGCCGCCACTCCAAGAGCACTTTGAACGCCATGAAGGCTTTTTGTCATGTTTTTGACAGCAGCAGAAAAGCGCGGAATACTCAATCTCAGTGAGAGTGTTTTTGATAATGTATCGAATTTTTTTTGAAGATGTTTAAGAGGTGCGGTGAGTTTGTCTTCAAGAGATAATCTCACCTTTGCATCAGCAACTTTTTCACTCATTTTGTCTTATACCTTTCTGCTGCTTGATTTCGCCAAAAGACCAATTCTTCCAGTTCCATTTCCATCATCTTTGAAAGGGACCAATGGAACACAATGGTAATATCGGCTATGAGTTTAGCGGCGGTTTCCCAGTCGAGGTATCCCGCCGCTTGATAAAAGACTCCAAAATCTCTCCAATGCTCGACAAGTCATTAATATCGAGTTCTCCAACCGCTTCATGTGCCCATCCAGAAAGGCGTGCAACCATAGCAATTGTTTGCTCTATGCCTTCTTTTTTGTCGATTGCTTGCACATCTTTTGTTTTCGGGCGCCGTAAGGTGATTTCGGTATGTTCTTTTCCTTCAAAGGTAATCGGTACAAGTAATTTATGTGTAATGC
>NZ_JBHILX010000036.1:0-1880 GCF_042193585.1 Bartonella sp. PS7NMGDW | reverse complement strand
TTTCGGGCGCCGTAAGGTGATTTCGGTATGTTCTTTTCCTTCAAAGGTAATCGGTACAAGTAATTTATGTGTAATGCTTGTTTGTACTGTCATTTTTATAATCCTAAGTTTTCTCTATGATCTGCGAGTTGATTGACGCCATTGAATCTCCTCACCAAGTTGAGGACATCTATCTCAACGATTTCAACGTCCTTCTGGACATATTTGAAATACTGCAATGTGAAGGTAGTTGTGGATGTTGCTTTGCTGCCCGGTTGCCATTCTGCCATTTCAAAGCCTTTGCATAGTCCTCTCATGGTAATGACAACACCTTCTGCGGGTGTGCCTTGCGCTTGCATTGAACTTCGTAATGAGATATCGACATCTGTGCGCCCCAACAGTGCCATCAATTCTGGAGAGCAATCAGAAATGGTCATGCTAAGTGTGAGGGTTTCAAGACCAAGGTCAACTTCAATAGAGCTATCCATGCCTCCACCACGATAACTTTCAACAACCAAGTTCAAATTCGGTAATGTTACGCTTTCACATTTTGCTTGATAGGGAATACCGTCGACAAAAATGTTAAAATATTTCAAAACTCTTGGTAAAACGGGGATAGCCATTAAAAAATCTCCTCTAAATAATCATTCACAATGCGTGAACGGAATGTGATGTGTTCTGCTGGTGTTGTTGGTGTGAATTCGACATTGAAATAGATTCTGCCGCCTTCAATAGCGCTTGCTGTATTCAACTCTAGATCAGGCGTACAGCGCCCACCAAGAATGGCGCCTTGTGCTTTCAAATCACGCAAATAGGCATTGACGCTTTCACTGACATCATTCATGTAGGTTTTTTTGATATTGCGGTCGACAGCCCATAGATGCCCGCGCAAAATGGCGTCATTGATCATATCTGCGGTTCTCACCACCGATAAGAAAGCAAATTTTGTATCACTTGAAAGGGTGCGATTACCCCAAAGACGATAACCGTTTTCGCGGATAATTGTTGTGATGTTTTGTTCGTTAAGAAGGTTGGCGCGGCTTGATCTGTCACCAATGGAAAAATCAATGGGGCGCGCAGTTCCCACAATGCCATTGATCACTTTGTTTGAAGGAGAATGCCAAAAACCGTGTGTAAAATCAGTTTTGGCAATGACACCAGCAACCGCTGCACTTGCCGGCTGTTCTATGATCTTTCCATCACGATTTACCTTTACAAAAGGGTCAATAAGAATGACGCGCTTTGAATCAAAATCCTTTGCTGCACTAAGGGCTGCTTCATCTGTTGTGTTTGGTGCATCAAGCACCACAATAGCGCGTAGGCGTTCAGCAATGCCAATGAGTTCTGCTGCGACGGGGTTGGTAGTTGCACCAGTTCCATTCTCTTCAATATTCACACTGGAAGGGCGTTGATGTGTAAAGCCTGGAGCGATGAGAATGCGTGGTGTTTGTCCCACAATGGACCCCGCTCCAATCAAAGCATGAACACCTTCATAAGCGCCATTTGCGTTTACACCGCCAAGAACATTGGTGAGTGTTGCATTTTCATTGTCACCCTCGTTCACGCGCACGACAACGACAATGGCGCCTACTTGTTTAAAAATAAGATCAAGGGCATTGGGTAAGGTACCTTGACGCTTACCCGTTTTATCGAGTTTTGCAGCTTGTGAAAGAGAGCCCGTTACCAAAACGGGTGTGTTGAGAGGGAATGCTTGTTCATCGGCATCGGGTGCTGTGCCAACAATCCCGATAACTGCCGATTGAACCGCGCGAAGGGGGCGGGTGCCGTCGTCAACCTCGACAACTTCAACACCGTGTAGAAAACCTATTGCCATACTTTATGCTCCTTTAAATGAGGGGTGAATGAAAATGAATGGGAAAAATGAGAGGTAAAAAGCCGCT
>NZ_JBHILX010000035.1:0-4442 GCF_042193585.1 Bartonella sp. PS7NMGDW | reverse complement strand
ATGACTTCAAGGCTTTTGCGTTCAGGCAACTGAACAAAATCAAGTTGAAAGGAATTCCACCATACCCGCCCCGTCCAAGCGGGTTGAAAGCGTGCAGAAATCCCTAGCCATTCAAGCCCCATCTCTATTGCCGCAAGGGAGCCGCGCAAGCGCTGCCATTGAAGCCCTTGATCAATCAAATCATAGAGGTTTGGAACATAAGGCGTAAGCTCTCCAAGCCCGTATTCTTCAATCAACCACGGTAAGAAACGGGGAGGGCGTGTGATCAGTTTAGAACGTGAAATCCCCAAAACAGAACCATCAACATCTTGATGAAAATCACAAGCATCGGCAAGGCGCTTTTCAAATTTTGTTGCGTTTGTGGGAAGGAGGGAACCAACCATTAGCGCGCACGCCCTTTGAAGTTTAAGGTGATTTTTCCAATCGATAAAACTTCTTCATCACAAACCATACTGTCTTGTGTTGGTGTAATGGCAATGACTTTTTGGACACCAGCAATCATTAATTTTGAAATCCACCACGACAAACTTAATTCACGACCAATGGCTTGTTCTTGTCTCCATGCTGCTCTTAAATTTGTTTCCATTGTTGTAAGAATTTTCAAAGATGTTTCTGGTAACAGCCAAACATCTGCCTCTAAATCCAGCACTTTTTTGACAGCAGCGTGAACAATGATTGTATCATTGGTCATGATGATATTTTTTCTGTGCAGAGCTTCTGAGACTGTTTGTATGAGATCTTCAGAGGCCGTTCCTTCTTCATTGTTGCCAAAAAGAGCAACATAGATGGTTGGGTCTTTGCCTTTACGGTAAACAATCGCATCCTTAACACGACTATCTGCTGTTAAGGCTATAAGCTTGTAATAGGGCTCTGTCCCGCTACCATTGCCACCACGGGCATGAAGCTCTATGCGTTCACGATATCTCTCGTCACTTTCACCCTCCATGCGGGCAAGACCATGCCAGTTTCCCAAAGCATCAAGAGATTCACCGGTTGCAAAATCAAGAATGTTGTTGCGTGCCGCTTCGTTAATACGCTGTCTTAAAAGCAACTCTCGATAGCTAAAAGCCTCAATGACTTTTACAGCCGGATCACTTTCAAGAATGGTATATTCCGGCAAAAGCTCTTTTAAATGGGCAAGAGCAGCAGCGCGTATTTCCTCAAAAGAAAGTTCTGTGATGATTTCCGGTTTTGCAAGTACTCCATTCATTTTATCAGTAATCCTTCCATGGTAATGGGCTTACCTGAAGGCAAATAAATGCCTTCAAAGGACAAAGAAACTTGTCCAGCATCAACCATTTTAAAATCAATTTTTTTCAATTTAAAACGCGGTTCCCATTTGTCTAAAGCCTCAGCAACAGCAGCATAAAGGGCAACAGCAAAAGCATTATTAACCGGTGCATCAATGAGTTCAGCAACGCGTGAACCATAGTCACGCCGCATTACACGCGAACCAATCCGCGTTGACAAAATATCAAGGATTGATTGGCGCAAATGATCAATTCCGGTTAATGGCTTTCCTGTTGTACGGTCCATTCCAATGTTCAATTGGGACCTCCTGTCATCGAGCCACCAGGGGAAACACCACCATGAACATGTGTTGCTCCTACATTGGTACCGTTATGTCTTAATCCACTTGAGTGAATGGAAACATTATTCCCAGAATGAAGAGAGAGACTATCATTCGAATTCAGTGAAATGCCATCACCAGCCTTCAAAGAGATGCCGCCTTTTGCGTTTAAATTTATATCGCTTTCTGAAACAATCTTTATGCCTTCCGGTGCGGTAAGCTCTAGCTTGCCCCCATCACCTTTTAGTGACACACCATCAGCGATTGTCAGGATAAATTTTCCGCCGGATTTGATGTGAATTCCATAAGTGTTTTGTTCATCATCATATTCAAGGCTGGTTCCATCAGGGTATATCGTTCGGTGAGTGCTGCCTTTATCGGCTGCTTGATTAGCATCGGTGTGAAGTGAACCAACAATCACCCCTTGTGATAAATCCCCTGATGACGAGATAACAACTACTTGCTCTCCGATATCACGCCCTTCATAAGAGCGTGTTTTACCGGCGCGGGCTTGTGTATCTGGAATCCAGTCACTGACAAGATTGCCACTTTTTACCCGATAGCGTGCGTTTTTATGGTCGACATGGCTAATTTTTCCCACCACAACCATATTGGCCACACGTCTCTTTAGATCTGTGATTTCTTTATCGCGCCGCTCTAACATGTCCACCTTCAATTTTATGGTATTTATCTTTATTTCTCACGCCTGTTTCTGGTTCAAAGCTTAAGAAAGGTTCAACGAGTTTTGCTGTTACACTGCCTTCTTCTTCATCCATGTTGGGGATATTTGTCACATAAATGACTTCAAAGGTTAGAATCGCACCATGGAGCGCTAGGGCGCCATTATCACCAAAGGCAAAAGCAATATTTTGCAGGCGGCATGTCTCAACTGTGTTATTGAGATTGGGATTAGCGTAGAAAACCTCCTCAACTTCCCATGCCAATTGGTCAACAAAACGTGCTCCATCTTCACATGTCGCATAACATTCAACATCTAGCGTTAAAACACGCCGCCTTATTCCATAATCATAGCCATCTTCAATCGTTTCACTTTGTGTTGAGATATTAATTGCAGGCGTGTTCTCAGGGGAGAAGTTGAAATCACGCATATTGAAAACATTGTCACCAGCTGCCGTCTTTGCTGCTTTGATCAACGTAACAAATGTTTCTCTTATCGTTTCTCTCGGATGCATGAGTGTTCCTGTTTAAACAGATTGATTTTAATCATTTTTATTGTATTTGTGGATACATTTTGATATACATACGTTATGGTAGCAAACATCAAAGTTCATGGCATAAATTGGGATGATGGTAACTGGCCAAAATGTGCCAAACATGGAGTTTCTAAAAAAGAAATTGAGTATTTATTCACTAAACCTGGAAATCTCGTCATAAAGCATGACCCCAATATTAAAGAAGAGCGTTTCAGAGCCATTGGACGAAGCTATAATGAACGATATATTTTTTTAGTTTTTACCTTAAGAACAATAAAGAACGAATTGTTTGTACGTCCTATTAGCGCTCGTTATATGCACCAAAAGGAGATTGATTTTTATGAAAACCTCTAAATTAAAACAAATGCCCGTTTTTAAGACGGATGAAGAAGCAGAAAACTTTGTTGATACTGCAGACCTTACTGATTATGACTTAACTGGTTTTAAGCCTGTTCATTTTGAATTCTTACCTAAAGAAGCCTCTATGAATATTCGCTTACCTCAAGCACTTATGAAGGCTTTAAAGGAAAAAGCTAAAAATCAAGCTATCCCTTACACACGCTATGTTCGACATCTCATCGAACGAGATTTACGAAAAAGCCATCGTAATTGACCAATATCCTCTGTAGAGGATATAAGAAAGGATGAACATGAACAATAATCATTATACCTATCGTGTTTTGTGGTCGCAAGAAGATGAGGAATATGTTGGGTTGTGTGCAGAATTCCCATCCCTTTCATGGTTAGATGCTCAAGCAGAGAAAGCTTTAAAAGGTATTATGGACCTTGTTTCAGAAGTTGTTGAGGACATGCAACATAATGGAGAACAACTTCCAATACCTTTGTCACATGGCAAGTGAAGTTGAAATCGTAGATTATCATTGATCTGTAGGAGGTCGAGATGAAAAATTATATTGCTATTCATCCCGGAGAAATTTTACGAGAGGAATATTTAAAAGAATATGCCCTCTCTGCTTATGCTCTTGCAAAAGCATTAAATGTTCCACGCACGAGAATAGAACGTATTGTTGCTGAAAATAGTCCAGTGACTCCCGATACTGCTCTCAGATTAGCCTATTTTTTTGATACTACTGCTGAATTTTGGCTTAACATGCAAGCTGCTTATGACGTTAGTATATTACAAACTAAAAAAGCAGACGAATTTGCCAAAATCAATAAATTTGAATGTAGGGTTTAACCACCTCCTCGTCTTCAAAGGCGAGGAGATAAAATTATGTTGTAGGTCTAAGCGACTTTTGCAATCGGGTTTTCCAAAGTAGGAGCATAAGCTTGCAATAACGGATTCATGCTATGCGGTAATTCTGAATCGCCAAAATCTGTAAGAACTGCCAATATTTTTGTACAATTGGGCAATTCATTTTGAAGCTTTAAAACTAAAGCTTTTTCCACCATGCCCATAATCTCAATTATGGCAGTGCAATCCTCATCTCCAATGCTGTGATGATTGGAAAACTGAAACAATGCTATCCACAAATCACATAAGAAGTTGGTATCTACCTTCATTGTACACCTCCATGGATTTGTTCTCTCAAACAAGCTAATCCTCTAGATGTGATTTTTGTTGAAGGCAGGACCTTTTCTGTACCATCCGGTCTTTGAATGGTAATAGCGGGACAATCCATAAAGCCTTTCTTGAT
>NZ_JBHILX010000034.1:0-4690 GCF_042193585.1 Bartonella sp. PS7NMGDW | reverse complement strand
ATTGTTAATCCGAAAGAAGTTAAAACGCTTGAAGGACATTTTGAAGTTGTTTTTTCTTCTTAAACTTCTTTATGATTAGCTTTTTTGGGTCTATTCATGCATGGCAATCTTATATAAAAAATAGTCAAATGAATCACGTATAAAAGTGTGGATTCTTAAGTGGATTCTTATAAAATAATTACAAACAAACTATTGACTTTATTGTATTTTTGTTTATAATGTCCTTCAACAAGTGTAACCATCCGACGACCGTTTTCAACATCAATGCTCCCCTCATCGCTGTAATAATCAAGATCATTATGGTGAACACCTTCATGAGAGCTACCATCCCTTGCCCAATCTGCACTCAGCTCTGTCCAATGAGATTTGGGAAACATCTGCTTAGCTACTTCTAACGGCTTGCGGTCTACATACCACAAACGTTGCGCATCGGTTAAATTCGGTTGCACCGCTGCACTATCCCAAACCATTTTCAGTGGGTCTAAACGGGTAATTACCGGTTCACCATCGAGGCTGTTCTCATAATCAAGGCGGGTATCAGTCCACCCCATGCCACAGATAACCGCATCTTGGAAAGCATCACTATCAGCGTATTCGGCATGCGCCATGTCCCGAAACCATTCTGCCGCACCGGTAAGCAATTCACTAGGCAATGCCTTCCCTACTTGACGTGGAATAAACTGCACTTCGCGCTTGTTATTACGCTCTGACCCCACAACGGCATTGACCAATGGGGCAATACGATTAAAGGTCATAACGGGGCGGCGTTGCTTTTTTAACGCCGATAAATCTTCTTCATTCCATTGATCACCATTGTAAAAACCAAAATCCTCCCGCGCATGTTCACGCCATTTGTTCACATGCTCCACATCTTCTTTGTACCAGCTCACAAGCTTACGAAACAAACCTTCATGAGAGAGATCAGATACGTTGCTGTCTTTCTCTAAATGTTCATCATCATGCATCATTCTGCCATCCATGAGGTACTCTCATATTCCGTTCTGCCGCTATAAGCTGGTCGCTTTTGTATTTCTTTTGGTGGTTTGTATGAAATACACATCAGTCCAAAGGCATCTGCCCCATGACTGGACCAATCGTGCTCTGCTCCCAAGCCAATATTGCGCTTCTCATCCCATTTCTCGTGATACCAGTTCAGTGCCTTGCGCCCTGCTACCGTCGTCTTCTCATTAAACCAAACAGAAGGCAAAACACGGCGGACTGTTTCTATACGTATTTTAACAGCCCCTGCTCCCTGATTAGGGATAACTTTTGTTTGAAAGCCTGCCTGTTTAAGAGCACTCTCAAAACTCACATTGTGCACACGGTCTCTGGTCGCACCGTCATGAGGCAAAACCATCAATGCCTTCTCATAACCATTTTGACGCAACCAACCGATATGTTCCGATAAAGGCTGTCCCTGTGCTTCGTAATAATTAAGTACTCTGATCTCTCTACCAACAAATTGCGCTATCCATATCGCTGTTGCATCTGCCTTAGCACCCGTGCCCCCAATATCCCAAAAGGCGCGTATTTGCATCAAGGGGTCACGAGCAACACGCCCTATCCGCCCCTCTTGCTCGGCTGCCAACATTTCCTTTTGATAATAAGCGCCTTGAACCGCTGTAAGATAATCCCCTTCCCAGATATGCTTATAGGTCTCTGGACGGTTTCTAAGGTCATCAAGCCGCGCTTCATTCAAGATCTTGGGAAACTTCGGATTGTCTGACCAGTTTATCTCCACACGCTTAATTGCCTCATTGTCTGAAAAGCGAAACCGCTTCTCAACGGGGGCATTCTCTCGCAACGGGTTCCATGTCACCCACAATTCTGCATTCCAATCTTTTCCTTCTTCTCGCAAAGTCGGTATAAGCGTCTGCCAAGCTGTCTCTGTAACGGGCTCTGCCTCATCAACCCAACAAAGCAAAATACGCCCCATAGACTTGATACTTGCAATATTCCGGTCCAGACCAGAAAACTGAAAGGCTATACGACCATCTATCGACTTAATCGACGACTCCCCAACCTTGTAATAGTCCTTTAAAAAGTCATGCGCTTCAATAGCGCGCTTAATTTCCTCCAATGAACTTTCTGCCAAAGAATTCTGAAACTGACGTGCACAAAGAATAGTGCCCGATATCCCTTGCATACCAAATTGATAGCCTTTTAAAGCAGCCATCAAGGCAAATGATCTTGTCTTTCCAGACCCTCGTCCACCCCAAGCCGCCCGTACCAAAGCGTCCCCTGTAAAAATCGGTATAAGCTTTGGTACAATACTAATCTGTCGTGTTGTCATTGACCAAAGGCGCGATTTCTACACGCGTTATCACCTTAATGGCTCCCCCATCTTCACCTGTTACCTGTAAAGGCAACACCTTACCAAGCAACGCTAAATAAGCCGCTGGACATTCTATAGCCTGTTTTTCCAAATAAGAAATCAAACCATCCTTGCCAATTTTATTCCCAGCATTCTCAGCAGCCTTAACCACTGCTTCTTTTAAAATGCGCGTCATCTTATTCGGAACGCCTTTGACACGCCCTTGACCTGCCTTTGGGGGTATACGCTTTTTAATCGGTTGTGGAGCCTGTTCTGTATTTTGTGATGTCATAAAATACACCCTCCAGATAATAAAAAACCCCGCATTTGCGGGGATTCCAAACTGCACTGCCTCTCGTTTAGACACAATACGACCAAGTACAGTAATAACATTAAATACGATTTGCTACAATTTGTCAATAAGAAAACGATACATATTGATGCAATTATAGAATCAATATAAATTCGATATGAAATTTTCCCCTAAATAAAGAAAAAAGATGTCTTTAGTAATATTACTAGTTTGGTATTTCGATATCATTAGCTTATGGACTGCTTTTATAATAGCAATTATTGCTCTTGTTTATAATGAATATAGTCTTTCAGTAGCAAATGATAAAATTAGGAAATTAACAGATGAAATTAAGAAGTTAAAAGATGAAATTAAGAAAGCAGAAGATTAAGAAGTTTAAAATCTGATTGCCAGTAAACCTAACGATCAAAATACTTATCAAGCGCATTAAGAGCAACGCGCAGTGAATTCACAAGATGTGGTAGCATTTGATCTTCTATGACGAGGTACTGTAACGCTGCATAAAGGTTATATTGTCTATAGAGGCATTGCGCTTCTTTTATTGCTTCTTGCGTATTAAAAAATTGTTCTGTTGCAAACTCTACCCACTTGTCTCTTGCTTTATCATCAGATGATGACGGCATTTCGTCATAAATCGCATTAGGCAAGCCCTTTGCACAAAGGTAATTATTCCTTATCTGTAGGTACTGTTGCGCGGCGTCGTATTGCTCTTGAGTAAGCACGCCTTGCAAGCAAAGCCGCCCGATATAGGTACCAGAAAGTGGATTTTTTGCCTCTTGTAGCGTTAAACCGAAGCGCTTTGCACGCATTTCCATTGCCAATTTATCAACGGCTTCACGCGGTGCTTTTGCACGTGATATACGTCCGTTTGGTTCTCTTACCTGCCCTGCTATTTTAGGGCGTCCCCTCTTTTTATTTTTTTTCACTTATACCCTCAGATGCCTTCTTGATATATTGCCAGATTTTCTCTGATCTTGACTGTGTCTTTCTCTTCAAATTGCGTAGCCACACAACAAAAGCAGCTATTATAATTGCAACTGTTATCTTCGTTCCAAATTGACTACAATCCCATAGCAATTCTAAAAACAGAGATATGAGCGCACCCAACAAAATGCCCATTACTGTATCAAAATGATGTGCGTACATTGCACAGTCTCTTAGCGACTCTATTTCTTGTTCTGTAACAGCATAATGAGTTGTTACTCTAGAACGACAATCTGCAGTAACTTTAAAAAACTGCTGCGATGATACAGACGACTTATCTTCATCTTCAACAGTATTACTAGCTCGCTGAAGTTGCTCAAGATGAATGGACGGATTCTCTTTCATCAGCAGCTTTCAAATATCCGTTAATTTTTTTAGTGAAATATTCTCTAATGTCATCATCATTCAACACCACCCCCCATCGCCGTGGATCATACACTTTATCCCAAGGTGCTCCTTTTTCATGAGAGATTTCACGCAAAAGCCAAGGTTCAAAATTCTTATAAGCATTCCAAACAATCTCTAATAACTTAACTGTATATTCATCAGCTGAATCTTTAGACATTTTAGGGACAAAAATTTCTCCTGTCTCTAAATCAACTGTTCGAGAATAGCAATCGATAAAACGCCTTCCCCAATCTTTAAACTCATGATAAAGAGCCGGAATCACGGGACCATGCTGCCATGCTTCTATACGATCAGGAAAGAGACGCTTACCTGTAGCTGCTAACATCCATCCATACGCAAGATACACCAGTTTAATGAGCTTCATAGGAGAAATTGGGATATTCTCTTCACGTCCCTTTTCAAGAAAGAAGTTAGCAATTTGCTGAACTTGGTACATATCATTCATACCCCACAAAATATACAACTTTACAGAATTGCTTTAACATGATCACTTTCCTCATTCAATAATATCCTTAAAAAGGAACACTGTCATTCATAACGGTATGGGGCGTATCAAGAGGTCTGTAAATGCTTCTGTCATAAGCAGATGACTGATCTTGATTATCATCATTTTTGCCATCTAAAAGCTTTAACTCGCCTTTGTACTGAGGCAATATGACTTCTGTTACATA
>NZ_JBHILX010000033.1:0-5055 GCF_042193585.1 Bartonella sp. PS7NMGDW | reverse complement strand
TCTATAATCCTAGCGCGTAATGTCATGCTGTAACCAGAAACTAAAATGAGGCATTCACGTTTAGGAAGGTTGTAACAGTTTTGGGGCTTACCCTGTTTATCTAAATAGGTGGATCCAAATTTGGATTGACCCCCTTCAGGATATAATTCTCCTAACATTTGTCGAATATCACGCATAATATGCGCATGTTGCTTACCGCATAACTCTGCAATTTCACGACTAGACATGGTTGGAACAGTTGTGTTTTGAAAATTGTTTTCAGGTATTGTAATAAAGTTTCGCATCATCACCCCCTTAATTAAGAAAAACATAAGTTTTGGTATAATATTCTGCCTAAGTTTCTATGGCGTTCTGCTTTAGCGATTTTCCTTGCTGCGTGAATTTTGAAGTAATGATTATCGGTTTTATCTGTTTCTATTTCAGATTTTGGACAAATCTTCTGTCTGTTCCATTCTTGTTTTGTAAAAACAAAATCCACGCCTTCTTTTAGATCAAACTTTTCAACACAATCGTTAAACCAAGTGGAAAAATCTTGTTTCAAATGTAAGTGCCTATGCATCACATGGGCTTTGACCATTTTGGCATAACCAATTTTGTTGTCTACCTCGTTTTCAGGTATGAGATATCCTTCACTATCATTATCATGTGTGTTCATAAGTTTACTCTAATCAATTATTGATGGGAAAAGGGGAGGCGCTTTTAAAAGCGCCCTTTAGAATTTTTAAAGCACATCACAAGCACGCAAACGGTGTTGTTGTTCGTAAGTACCGTAAATCTCATCATTATATTTTTCGTCTGCGATCTCGTCTAAAAGTCTATTGTAAACATCACTTTCGCATATAAAGTAATGAACCTCACTATCTTCATCGAGACGTTCGATATTTTCTTTTACATATGCTTCTGCAATTTCTTCAGAGATATCTTCACAATTATTCTCAGAAGGATTGATGCGAAAGATTTGGATTGCATCATCTACCTCATCAACAATGCTTAGAATTTGGCTTGCATCAAGTGGTCCAGACTCTGCAATGTGTTGATCTTTATCGTAGGCAACTAATAAAATTTCATCAGAATTTATAAGAATTGGATTTTCCATAATTTCTCCTCCCTAACGCCTCTTGGCAATTGTTTGTGCGTGGTTTATGGATATATTAGTACATTATGCACTAAAGATAGTCAAGTACATAATGTACTATTTTTTTTAAAAAATAAAAAAAAGACGAATCACGGCACAATTTAGAGAATCAAAATTTTGCTGTTTACTGATAAAAATCAAGCAAACTTGCTTCAATCTGTTGATAGCAATCTAATCGATAACGTGAACAGAGAATCGTATTGTGTTTACATATCAAGAATAGTGCGCCGTACACGACCTATTATAGAGATAGCGCCTTCAAGTTTTGGAGCCTTTATTGTTTTGTCGTATGAAGCGGGCTGAAAAGGAGGATCATCATTAGGTCTGTATCGTTTATATGTCGCTTGTCCAGATTCATCTGCAATTACATAGCAGGCATTAGGCACAAGTTTTTTGTCTCGCATATTTACAAATATTATAGAATCTGGAGGGCTAATTTTATTCATAGATGCGCCATCTACACGTAAAGCAATCCATTCACCGGCAGGAAGATTAACAGCCTCTGTCATAGGATAATCTGAAAAATCCATTATCCCATCTTGCTCGCTTAGTTCTCCAGCGCTAATCCATGAAACGAGAGGAATACTTATATTGAGGTTAGGACTTTCTTGAGGAGACTCGCCATACAAAATCCACCCCGGATCTACATTAAATACTTGTCCATAGAGCTCGGCTATTTGGCGCGAAATACCACGATTTCCATTTTCGTGACTAATTAGGGTATTTTGATTAAGAGCTGGTACAGCGCGCGCAGCTTCGCTTGGTGTTGCATATCCAGCATTCTTACGCGCTATTTTAAGTCTATCTTTTGGCAAATAAGTCATTTGTACATTATCCACTATTTTTTTAATTCATTGTGTACGATTTTATCTTGATTAAAAGTTGTACGTAATGTACTATTTGTGTCATGGTTAATGATTTTTATGTCAAAAGTTTGATTGAATCTTGGGGATCTATACGCCAATTTGCAAAAGAAATTGGTTGTAGCTATGAGGCTGCGCGTAAAATGCGTGATCGCAATAGTATTTCTCCAAAATACTGGAATATAATTATTCAGTTGTCTAAAGCTAAGGGTCTATCTTGGGTTACACTAGATTGGTTCCTACATAATTATGGGAGTAAATCCCATAGAGTTATTCGTCCAATGACAAAACGAAGAAAAGATACGCTTCATCTGGTGAAGAAAATTAGTACAGCAAATGCATCACAAACAGTAATATCTTCTCATAGTGCTGCTCATACAGAAAATAACAAACATCAACAGCAGCATTCACACTCTTAAAGAAGAAAGATCAGAGATGATAGATGTCCCACAGATCACTATAAGCAAAGTCCAGTTGATTGATCTTGTTAATAATATTGGAGAGGCAACCATATATTATGGTGTCCGTTCGACTCAAGATGCATCTTTTGAAACAAGAATAGATCCCTCATCAACAGGTTATTTTGTCTATATGCTGTATAGTATCTTTGCGCGTGATGATAGAAATTATTTTCCATTATTGCCGTACGATGATTTTAATCAATGGTTTTCATCTGCGTTTACGCAAGCTTTTACAACTTGGTTTGATAATTATTTTTCTCAAGAGTTGTTATCTTTTTATCGCTTAAATGAGCTGATCTTGTTTATGATCTTAGTCAAAGATAAGCTTGATCTCTTAAGGCTTGATCTCTTAAGGGATGAAGTTATCAAAAAAAGAAATCAAATTAATAAATCATAGCATAAAAACGTTTTCCTAAGTAAATTAATCCAATTTTTTAAAGTCTATGAGGTCGGTTTGTGTCGTTACAGTCATTGTTGTTTCTGGTTTCAATGGGGATGTATGAGTAATGATTAAAGTAACTTGGGCTTTTATATCTTCTTCACGCGCTGCTACAAAAATAAGGATTCCTGTGTACTTATCTTCTAAGGGAGCTATAGAAATATTAACATCAATTTCTTGTCCCGTTCGAAAATCCTTTGCTTTCTCACAGTATCCGGATGATATTGTGTGTAACGTTGGTCTGGCATCAGGATTAACATATGATGCTTGCATTTGCCACAATCTTGTTTCCGGTTTGTATCTAATGCCATATCCAAGAATAAAGCGAGAACCATCTTTTAGCTTTATATTTAAAACGTGGATGACAGTTTGTGCATTGTTTTTTATTTTTAAACAAAGAAGCGTCCACTTGCCTTTTGTTGGAAAATGTGGGCCAGTTGTATATATGGAAGGTGGCGTTCCTAAATCCTCTACTCTTTTGTTATCTAACAAAAATTTAATATGTTCTTCTGACCATTTGGCAATATCTTTTGTCGATATCGCTTGCTCTTTAAGGGCTATCGTCTGTTCTTGGCTTTCTGCAAATTGCTTGCTTACCCATTCTCTATCTTCTTCTCGTTTTTTTGCAACTTTTTCTAAATCATCTTTCCGGATTTTGGCTGCTTCTTTACGGTCTTTATTTCTTAAAATAAGCGCTACTGAAAGCGACACAGCAAATGACACAAAACCTGTAAGAAATATCTTTATCCATTCTTGCATCTTTCCCCTCCCCACTTTTTTAGAATCATTGGGAGGTTACTTTTTCACAAACATTTTTGCAAGACAGGCAATCACAACGCGCTCTGTCATAACGCACGCATAAACACACAGCAACCTTAAGGGGGGATTATGATCACTAACGCACAAACCATTTTATGTCTTGATCTAGGGACCAAGACAGGCTGGGCGATATGCGGTGCGGATGGTCACATCATCAGTGGTGTCATGAATTTCCACCCCCGATATTTTGAAGTCGGTGGAATGCATTATTTACGCTTTAAGAGATGTCTATCAGAAATAAAACAGACAGTAGACAGCATTGACGCGGTGTATTTTGAAGAAGTGAGGCGTCATAATAGTACTGATGCAGTGCATATTTACGGTGACTTGTTATCAACCTTAACGACGTGGTGTGAACATCATCAGATACCGTATGAAGGCATTCCTGTTGGCACAATTAAGAAAGCAACAACAGGAAAAGGAAACGCATCAAAAGTAAAAATGATTAAGGCGGTGTGTGCAAAAGGACATACGCCTAAAGACGACAACGAAGCAGATGCTTTAGCAATTTTATATTTAATGAAAGAAGGGGGTATATATGTCCAGTAAATTACCGTGGACGAGGCTGTTTGCAGATAGGTGGATTCTTGATCTTGCTTGTTTATCTCCCATTGAATGCAATGTTTATATAAAATTGCGTTTGCAAATGCTTTATACTGGAGAGCCGCTTTTAAATAACACAAAGGTCTGGGCTAATTACACTGGTTGTTCAGTAAAAATGTTTATGAAAGCGTTAGAAGTTTTAATAAGCACGGGTCATATCGAACGTTTAGACGATGGGTGTTTATGGAGTTTAAAAGTTGAAGAAGAACTCAATAACTCTAATGAAAGCTTAGATAAGGTATCGAAGACATCTCGGTCAAAGAAGTTATCAGAGAGAGCAAAGAAAGCAGCGCAGGCAAGATGGGATAAACATACAAATGATGCTTGTGATGATGCTAAAGCCATTGAAAATACTGATAAAAACAATGCTAAAGCCATGCTTAACGATGCTAAAGTTATTAAGCATGATGCTAACAGTATGCTTAAGGATGCTAAGCATGATGCTTACGACATGCTTAATGATGCCTATATATATAACATAAACAATAACACTAACATTAACAGTTATAATAAAAAAACTAAAACTATCGTTTTAGCAAAAAAAGAAATTGGTTCTGAAGATTTAGAAACAATCGATTTGGTTGACGAGCCAACAGAGGTTGCTGCTGTTGAGACCACATCAGAGCAAATCACAACATCATCAGACAACCAACCTCCAATTCACGAGCAAGAGAACGTTCCCAAAAAAGCAAAACGAGCGCAAGCTAATCGCGGTTGTCGATTGCCTGCGGATTT
>NZ_JBHILX010000032.1:0-6410 GCF_042193585.1 Bartonella sp. PS7NMGDW | reverse complement strand
TCCCCATGGATCAAAAGTCTATCGGTTTTTTGGTCATTTATTGCAGCACCATCACTCCAAGCAATGTTGAAGTAAATATTTGCATCACCCGTTGCATTGTAGACTTCTTGCGTGTCTGGTTTACCAGAACCTATATGCAATGTTTGGTAATGATCTTCTGTTGGTCCATTAAAGATAATGGAGCTGTTATCGAGATTAAGCGTGGAAATATCAGAACGAGATCTTTGAGCGATATCAAGGAGATTGCCATCATCATCTTTTTCATTTTTGCTGATTTTCAACGTCCATTTTGTATTGTTTTTCAGATCAAAGTGCACATTTCTGTCTTTAGCAATATTTGCTCTGCCCTCTAGAATAGACTGATCTGCGCTTAAGGTGAAGGTGCCGTTGGAGATCGCTTTTGAACCTACCTGGTCCCAAAACTCTTTGTATCTCCAATCAATGCCGTTTCCTAGTAAAACATCGGCATGGATTTCTGAATTTTTGAGATTTGCTGTACCGATTGCCAGATCTGCATTATTTTCAATATCGTTGTCAGTGAAAGCTCCAATAAGAATTCCAGCACCATTTTCAACATGAAGTTTTGTATTGACCAAATTGATTTCACTGCTTTTACGTTTTTGGGGATTATCAGGATCTGTGTAAGAGAGAGACATGATCTGCAAACCACCGATTTGTGCCGTTGCAGAAACATTTGTCACATCAATATGCCCGCCGTTTTCTGTATACAATGCAGCTTTTTTCCCAAACACAGTTCCGTCTGTCATTGTGATTTGGGATTGTGGACCGCTTGCATGGAGTCCACTGCCATCAGATGCATTAATTTGAGCATTGTCTTTTATGATAATGGTGCTATCACTCTGAGCATATGCCCCTGAGTCTTTTACATTAAACTCTCCCCCTGATACGTTTATTTGAGAATTAAAAGCAGAGGCTATGCCTATATTTTCTTGAGTAACTGTTACATTTTTCAAAGTAAGGTTGCTGTCATGAGTGGCTACTACCCCGAAAAGTTGTTGGTCATCGTCTTTACCACTTGATATTTTCACATTTTCTAGCTTGTTCTCAGCGCTTTTACTGTTATTAAAAGAAGCGCCTATTATAGAAGCCGTAATAGAACCTCCAGTCATCTTGATTGTAGCTTCTTCGTATGCCATAAGCCCTGTTGAAACATCTTTAATCGTTGTATTATGTAATTCAATTATGCTGCCAGAGCCATCGGCATGTGCACCGTCTCCGGTGCCATCTGTCGATGTTATAGTAATACCAGTGACATCAATCTGTCCGCTGTTTTCGGCAAACAATGTGCCTGTACCCCATCCACTTACTGTCCCTCCAGTCATTGTGATCTTGGATTGTGCACCATCAGCATGGAGTCCATAACCACTGGATGTTGTAATCTCAGTCTTGTTGTCGATAATAACCGTGCTGCCATTTGAAGCATATATTCCATCGAGTTCTCCATCAAATGATCCTCCAGAGACTGTTATTGTCGAGTGATCATCTGCAACTATGGCACTGGTTGCTTGAGTGACAGTTACATTTTTTAAAGTGACTGTACTGTTTTTGTCTGCTTCTATTCCATATTGTAGTAGCTCATTGTCTTTAGAACTTGATATTGTCACATTTTCCAGTTTGTTTTTATCGCTCTCACTGCTCACAAAGCCAGCACCATTATAGGAGGCTTTAATGGTTCCTCCAGTCATGCTGATTGTGCCATTGTCATGTGCATAGAGTCCGCTGTCTTCGGATGATATAATTTGCGCATTATCGGTTAAAATGACGCTGCCGCCTTTTAGAGCACCTATTGTTACATGTTTCGCATCAAATGATCCGCCAGAGACTGTTACTGTAGAAGAATTGTCTGCTATTATGGCGCTATTTGCTTGCATTACTGTTACGTTTTTTAAAGCGACGGCACTGTCGTTGTCTGCGTCTACTCCATTGATTAGTAGCTCACCGTCTTTAGTACTTGATATTGTCACATTTTCCAGCTTGTTTTTGTCGCTCTTAGTGTTAGAGAAAACAGCACCAGCCATAGAAGCCTTAATGGTTCCTCCAGTCATCTTGACTGCACCACTTTTTTGCACTTGAAGCCCGATTATACTATCACTAATGGTCGTTTTTCCAAGCAATTCAATCACACTGTCCGCGCCTTCAGAAAATGCACCGAACCCAGATATAATATCAGAACCTTGAGCTTGTGCATCTGGTATTGCTTTTATTTTTAGAGCAACATCTGTGACTGTAATATGACCACCCGTTTTTGCAGCCAATGCTGCTTCTCTCCCAGTTACGGATCCTCCTATCATCGTGATTGTAGATTGTGTTTCTCCTACGAGTCCAACGTTACCAGATGATGCAATCTGAGCATTATCGGTTAAAGTAATGGTGCTGCCGTTTTCAGCATGTACCGTTACCTTTTTTGCATCAAATGATCCTCCCGAGACTGTTATTGTGGAAGAATTATCTGCTGATATACCACTGTCTGCTTGAACAAATTCTATATTTTTTAAAGCAACTTTACTGTCTTCGTCTGCTTTTACTCCAAAGAGTAGCGGTTCCTCTTCTTTAGCATTTGATATTGTCACATTTTCCAGTTTGTTTTTGTCGCTCTTACTGTTAAAGAAAACAGCACCAACTTTGGAAGCTGTAATGGTTCCCCCAGCCATGCTTATTGCGCCACCATCTTGTGCTTCAAGCCCGATTATACCATCACTAATGGTCGTTTTTCCAAGCAATTCAATTACACTGTTATCGCCATTTGCGAATGCACCGAATCCATATATAATACCAGCGCCCTCAGTGAGCGCATCTACTCCTACTGTTTTTAGAGCAACATCTGTGACCTTAATATGTCCGCCGTCTGCAGCAGCCAATGCTGTTTTTTTCCCAGTTACGGTTCCATCTGTCATTACGATTGTGGAGTTTGATGTTGCTGCGAGTCCATTGGAATCAGATGATGTAATCTGTTTAACATCAGTTAAAACAATGTTGCTGCCACTGATGGCTTGTATTGTGTCTCCTTTTGCCTCAAATGATCCGCCAGAAATTTTTATTGTGGAATCATGATCCGCAATTATGGCGTGCTGTGCTTGAGTCACTTTTACATCTTTTAAAGTGACAGTACTTTTATCTGCGTCTATTCCACTGATTAATAGTGCACCGTCTTTACTACTTGATATCGTTATATTTTCCAGTTTGTTTTTGTCGCTATTACTGCTTTCGAAGAGAGCTCCAACCTTGGAAGCTGTGATGGTCCCCCCAGTCATGTTGATTGCGCCACCATCTTGTGCTGTAAGCCCAATTTTCGCATCGCTAATAGTAGTGTTTTCCAACTCAATCACACTGTTAGAGCCTTTAGAAAATGCACCGAAACCATCGGTATAGCCAGAGCCCTCAGCTGGTTCATCTGTTCCAGCTCCCTTTGTTTTTAAAATAACATCAGTGACCTTAACATGTCCACCGTCTTCTGCAATCAATGCCGCGATTTTTCCTGTCACAGTTCCCTTAGTCATTGTGATGGTGGATTGTGTTTTTGCTGCGAGCCCAGCGTCATCAGATGATGTAATTTGCGCATTGTTTGTTAAAGTAACAGTGCTACCATTTTTAGCAGATATTGCTGCATCTTTTGCGTCAAATGATCCTCCAGAAATTGTTATTGTTGAATGATCATATGCAACTGTGGCATTTATTGCTTGCGTTACTTTTACATTTTCTAAAGTGACTGTACCGTTTTTGTCTAACATTACTCCAAAATTCAGTGGCGCTTTGTTTTCACCACTCGATATCGTCACATCTTTTAGCATACTTTCTTTGTTATTATTATTCCAGAAGAGAGCACCAATATCGGAAACTGTAATGGATCCCCCAGTCATTTGAAATTTAGCATCGTCTTTTGCTTCAACGCCTAAGGAAATAACAGAATCAGTCCCTTTAATGGTTGTGCTACCCTGTAATGTAATCGCACTGTTAACGCCTTCAGCAGTTACAGCATAAACATTCTTGTTTTCACTTGAGTTTGTATTTTTGTTCCCGATCACTGTTACATTCGTTCCAATGATTTGACCACCGGTTTTTGCATGAATAATCTCAAAGGTTTGGTTGGATGGTTTTTCTTCTCCCGTAGATACTTCGAGGGTTGCAGCATGTGCAGTGAACTGGATGTTGAATAGGATGATAGCGGCTGCAGCCGTGCATGATAAAAGGGATGTTTTATACACTAGCATTCTCCTTATGAGAGCCCCAAAAATTCATTTCCCCGCGAACTTCATAAGAAGAAGTGAAAATGGATAGTTGTTATTAATTTCAGTAATAGCCTTTATAAGTATTTTATTTTCTACTGCTTGTCAAAGCTAAAAAATAATTGATATTAAATTTTTTACATATTTATATTTAATACATAACGTATTTATAATCATAAAGTGATTACTTTATATTACATAATTAAATTTATTATAAAACTATTTTGTAAAAATGTTAATTTTATTATGTTTTGATATATTTTATATTATTGTTCATATGAATTTTATAAATTAATAATAATATTTTCTGTAATATTTCTTACAGTTTGTGGTCTTTCCAGAGTTAGTTATGACAGTAATACCCAAACACTGTTTTTAGCATTTTGATTATTCCTACTTTATCTTTCATAAGATTCTAATGTGTTTGATTTTGCTATCTAACGGAGATGGCTTCTCGAGCATACAGCATACGTTTGTTTCTCCTGTTTGGGATATTTTAATAGTATACGAACACTTGCTAGGTTTCTGATAAATGCCTAGTTTTTGATAAGCTGTTGATATATCAATGGCATTTGAAAGAGGCAGAACTTATAAATCTCAAACAATGAAGATGCTTCAAGTTGAAGGCTTGAAACTGATGATGCTTTGATATCATCAAAGTGCGCCTTCATTGAAGAATAACCGCTTTCGTTATTTTGAATTTTTGACACATTCTTGACAAGAAAATCTAAAAAATTGTTTCTGAGGAATTTTTTATAAAAAAATATATAACGTTTTTATGGTGATAGGCTTATGAGATATAAAGTTGAATTGGTAATCACCGTGATTGCTTTTACTCTCTCTGGTTGTTTTAATCTTGATTCTGAAAAGTTAAGAAGGGACAATAGGCTTTATCATGATGCATTCATGGATTGGTCGATGAAAGAAAAGTCTCTTGCAAAAAATTATACTGCTATCATCATGGCTGATCCGCAACCGTGGCGTTTAAACTCTGGTGATGCCAATGGAATATCAAACAGAGAGCCGTGGTTAAAGATAAATGAGCAGGTTGCTGGCGTGATAAAAGCGCACAAGGCCGCGTTCCATATTGTCAATGGTGATCTGACGGAGTTTGGACAACAAAAAAACTATGATGATTATGAAAATGTTTATAAAACTCTTGGAGCACCTGTCTATGAGGGGCTAGGGAATCATGATTATGCCAATAATGTTGGTAATTGTACAAATCCTCAAGAATTCAGTTTTTACAAAGATGCCTGTGCTATAAGTGCAGTTTCAAGAATGGTATCGGAAATCAAAAAATACCGTAATCAATTATTGCATTTTAATGCAGATGTTACTGAAAGTTTGGTTCCCATTTCGGGTGGAAATATTCGCTCGATAAGGGGGAGTTTGAGTTATTCTTGGGATTATGGAGATGTTCACTATGTGCAGCTTCACAATTATCCAAGCTATACGGTTCGTTTGATGGGACAGTCTGTGCAGGCGCAAATCAATAAATCTTTAGATTGGCTTAGAAACGATTTAACTGCTGCTGATGCAAGAGGTAAAGTGACAATCATTATTAAGGGGTGGATTGGTTCCATTGATGTAAGAGAATTTTTGCCAAGTTTTTTGGGAGGCACAACAGCCATTCAACCGATTGGACAATTTGCGGGGGCGGGGCATGCCAATTACTCTGTGAGAGAACAAAGAGACAAAGACCGTTCTCCCATCACACACAATCAAAATGTCACAGTGCATGTCAATGGTGCGCGTGATCCTGTTGCCACCGGTCGTGCGGTTGCCCATGCCATTCAACGGGTACGCGCCAATGCATTGCATGGCGGGACAGAATGAGGGGAGGGAGCCTATGAGAGATCCTTTGATGATGTTAGGACCCGCATCAATTTTATGTGGACTGGCTGAATTTCCAATCTTTTGAAGAAGAGTTTTCTGCCTCATGGGTTTGTATGGAGCGTTTTGGCAAGGCACCCAGTTTGCAATTTACCGGCTATGGCAATGATGCAAAAACCATTCATGGGGTTTGGTTTCCAGAAGAATTTGGGGACCGGGTAGCGATAGATGCTATCACCACAACTATCCGAAGAGCAAAGCCGGTGCAGATGCTTCGTTGGATCAATGATACGACCTATAGTGTCCTTCTCCATGGTCCCGTGGTGATCA
>NZ_JBHILX010000031.1:0-6459 GCF_042193585.1 Bartonella sp. PS7NMGDW | reverse complement strand
GATGGTTCACTGAAAGATTTAGAGAAGCGCTTAGAGGCTTTAAGAGAAGAGTTTGAAGATTTGAAAGAGTGTTCATTAGACGAAGTACTCTGAATGATGTGAGGACGAAAGCAGATGAAGATACCCGATCATGAACATGAATATTTGATACCTGTCGCGACGAGAGAAGAAATGATAGCAGGAACTTCTCAAGACAGCGTTGTTGTTCCGAAGCTTTTAGGGACGGCATCTTTGTATTCGTATGAAACCTTTGCGCCGTTAGAGCAGGTTGTTAATGCAAGGAAAGAAGCAGAAAAAGCCATGGCGCGTGCGAATGGCGCGCAACAAACAGCAGATCAAGCGAAAACTATAGCAGATAGTGTCAAGGAATTATCGGATGCAGCAGCGACGACGATAGCGCAAGCAGCAGACACAGCAGCGAGTTCAGTTACTGTAGCCAATGCCGCCAAGACGACAGCTGATACAGCTTTAGAGCAGGCAAATACGGCATTAACAGTATCCAATGCCGCCAAGACAACAGCGGAGGTCTCGAAAGCCTCTTCAGAAGATGCCAAGATGAAGTCAGAAGCGGCTGAGAGGTTAGCGCAAGAAGCCAAGCGCATTGCGGATGATACTAAAGGTGCAGCTGATAGAGTGGCGACAACGGTCACGGAAAGCTCTCAAAGAGTGACACAAGTTCAAAGCACAGTAGAGACAGCTTTGACAGAGGCAAGAGAAGCCAAGGCAACGGCAGGAGATGCAAAAACACTTTCCGAACAAACCAAGAGCGCTTTTGATGATGCCAAGCAGGTGATGGGCGAGGTGAAGAATGTTGCAGAAACAGCAGCAACGAACAGTGGGCAAGCTCTCACGACAGCTTCTGAAGCCAAGACGACAGCAGAGACAGCCTCTTCGGTAGCTGGTGATGCAAAAGAAACGGCATTGAGAGCGTTGGCAGATGTCAAGGATCTTAAGCAATCGGTTGATCATGTCAAGAATACAGCTGAGGGAGCCAAAAGGACAGCAGAAGGAGTAGAGCAGAGGGCTTTAACAATAGAAGACGTTGCTACACAAGCCAAGACTAAAGCCGGTGAAGCCAAACAATTGGTTGAAGAAGTTAAGATGAGAGCGCATTCGGCAGAAACGTTAGCAAATAATGCAAAGCAGTTAGCGGATAGTGCAAAAGACACAGCGGTGGAAGCGAAGAATAAAGCAGAGGATGCTCATGTCCTTTCGCAAGACGCTAAAAGTACAGCAGAGACGGCAGAAGAGAAAGCCGCAAGAGCCGAAAAGAAGGCGGATGATGCGACAGTCACAGCTTCAGAAGCCAAGAGTGCAGCGGATAGTGCAACAGAGAAAGTAGAGCAAGCTGTAAGAGAGGCTAGCGATGCGAAATCTAAAGCGGAAAGTTTAAAAACTGTTGCGACTGAAGCGAAATCCACGAGTGAACAAGCAAGTCAAACAGCCTCTAATGCTAAAAGTTTATCAGAAGAAGCAAAGGTTAAAGCAGAAAGTGTAGAGAGAGTTGCGAATGAAGCAAATCAAACAGCGACTTCTTCGAAGAGCGTATCAGAAGAAGCAAAAGAAGAGGCAAGTAATGCCAAAGCGATAGCCTTAGAAGCCAAGAGTGCAGCGGATACAGCAACAGCGACGGCTCATCAAGCCCAACAGAGTGCAGAGGAGGCTACAAAATTAGCTTCTGAAGCGAAAGCGGTAGCAGAGTCTGCGGCGCGTTCAGGAGAGACGGCAGGGCATGTTGATGCAGAAGCGTTGAAGGGTATAGCTACAGCAGCAAAGAGTAAAGCGGAAGCAGCAGAGAAGGTAGCAGAAGAAACGAAAGGTGCTTTGGATGGTCTAAAACAATTAGCCAATAGTGCGAAGTCGACAGCGGACGAGGCAAAGAAGGTAGCTGATGGTGCACAAAAGAAGGCATCACAGGTAGAGACAGTAGCGGGTGAAGCTGAAAAGATAGCGAAAGAAGCCAAACAGACAGCTGGTTATGCTAACCATGAGGCGGCACAAGCGCGCAGTGAGGTAGAAAAGGCAAAAAGTACAGCTCATGAAGGATGGAGTAATGCCAATAAAGCTCAGGAAGTAGCAGGTGACGCTAAGACTATAGCAAGTTTAGCGCGTACGTACGCAGATGAAGCCAAGAAGATAGCGGAAAATTCAGGCAACACAGCTCATCAAGGGTGGAGTACAGCTAACAACGCGAAGGAAGTAGCAGGTGACGCTAAGACTATAGCAAGTTTAGCACGGACATATGCAGACGAAGCCAAGAAAAAAGCGGAAGTAGCAGATTCACAATCCTATCAAGCTAAGGGCGAAGCCGAAAAAGCCAAGGAAATAGCTAATAGTGCAAAATATACAGCAGAACAAGCACAGAAAGCGGCAGAAGCGGCGGGTAAAAAGGCAGCGTCTTTAGCATCATCTTTAGAAGACAAGCTAGAAGAGACAGAAAAAACAGCGAAGGAAGCCAAACAGACAGCAGGTTATGCCAAGCATGATGCGGAGCAAGCGCGTAGTCAGGCAGAAAAGGCAGAAAAAACAGCAAATGAAGCGTGGAGTAAAGCTTACGACGCGAAGGAAGTGGCAGATAATGCTAAGACTATAGCAAGATTAGCAGAAATGGCAGGCGAAGAAGCCAAGAAAATAGCGGAGAAAGCCGATGACCGAGCGTATGAAGCCAAGAATGAAGTAGAAAAAGCCAAGGAAATAGCTAGTAATGCAAAATATATAGCAGAAGAGGCGCAGAGGGCAGCCGAAACAGCGGGTAAAAAAGCCGCGTCTTTAGAGGAAGAAGCGGAAGAGGCACAAAAAATAGCCAAGGAAGCCAAGGAGTCTGCTGGTTATGCAAGACATGACGCGGAGCAAGCGCGCAATCAGGCAGAAAATGCAGAGAAAATAGCCTCGTCAGCGAGGAGTAGGGTTATCGATATCAATCAAGTGGTTGAGAATTTTAAAGCCCCCGTAAGTTTAGCGCGGATGTACTCAGACGAAGCCAAGAAAAAAGCCGAGTCGGCAGATTCACAAGCCTATCAAGCCAAGAGCGAAGCCGAAAAAGCCAAGGAAGTAGCTGATAGAGCGAAAAGGACAGCAGAAGAAGCTAAAACAACAGCCGATACGACGAAGCAAGAGCTTGGAGGTATCAAAAGTTCCCTAGCAACGGCAACAACAGCCCATACAGTAGCCTCACAGGCAAAAGTGCTAGGGGAACAGATAAACAATTTACTGAAACAGTCCAATTTAACGGTTCTTTCAATTTCCACACCGTTTCTTGTTGCGAAAGGCAAAGCGGAATTAACCTTGAAAAAAGGAACGCGCATAACCTTGGCATTAGGCAATGATATTTTAGTTGCAAGTTATACGGCAGATACAAGAATAAGCGTTCCTCCTCTTTCGGTGGGCAAAGATTATTATGTTTATTTGGTTTCTGATGGAGGACAGTCTCATAAACTTGTTTTATCAGAAAACTCTACGTATCCAAGGAATTACACAGTGAGTAATTCGCGAAAGATAGGAGGGTTTCATACGCTTTGTGCGGATGTTGGTACGATTTCCGGTCACCCATTGTCTGGTTATAGAGCAGGGGATATTTTACCCAATTCAGTTTGGTGTCTCAATCACCGCCCGCATAGTTCACCAGAAGGAATGGTTTATGACCCCTCTACAGATCTTTGGGTTGATATTTATCTTCAGTCAGGGACAGGTCACAATACCCGCTCGGCGTATAATGTTCCTATTACGACGAACCGTCTACAAACAGATCACATATCCGATATGCTGCGTGTTAAGAAGGCTTTGCTCAATAATACAGAATTTGCCTCCGCGATGTATGGAAGCAATGAAGGTGGTGGGATTCAAGGCAAAAAAGCACCTTCACCAAAACATTCTGGAGGTTATAAGAATACGGCAAATATACGGATGGTTTCGCATATCGGTTGTGAAGATGGTTGCGGTTATGTTTGGCAATTTGTGAAAGATGTTTGTTTCATGCAAACGGTAACTGGAACCTCACCAAATGTACAGTTTAAAAAAGATATGTATGCATTGTTGGCTGGTGGAGACTGGTCAGATACTACGAATATCAATCCACATCTGCGTGCAATCATTATACGGAATGCCATTTATGAATCGGCTGGCGCCCGTGGCTGTAGTTATCCACGGCATTTTATTTAGGAGGGGTAGATGATAGATTATCCAGAGCATTTAAATAGCAAAGAAGATTATATGAATATGCTTTCCTTTGATAAGGCTGAAACCGTAAGGAGGTTAGAGGTTCTTTTAGAGACGCGTTTTTATTGGGTTTTAGTCAAGGAGCTAAGTGAAGGAGAAGAGGGGATTGAAGATGACACGCATAAGGTTTGTCTAACAACAACCATGCCGTTTGATTCAAATGGTGATTTTGTAGAAAAGCGTTGTCAGTATGAATTACAGGAAAGCGAATATGCGCCGCTCTTTCAACTTGGCTTTCGTGTTGAAGAAGTCGAGCAGCTGATCAAAGAGCATAGCCAATAGAGATCATAAGAAAACATTTTTATGCCGCCTCACTTTTGTGGGGCTTTTTTTATGGAGCGTCAGATGAGAAAGATATCGAAAGAAGGATTAGAGCTTATCAAACAATGGGAAGGTTTGCGTTTAGAGGCTTATAGAGATACGGCATGTGTCTGGACGATTGGTTATGGTCACACCAGCAATGCGGGTCACCCCCTCGTCAAAAAAGGTATGTGTATTAGCCAAGAGCAAGCAGAAGAAATCCTTTGTGAAGACTTAAAGCAATTTGAGAAGACGGTAGAGGAATCGGTCACGGTTTCGTTAACGGATTGTCAATTCGCGGCATTGGTCTCATTTTGCTATAATGTAGGAACAGCTGCTTTTCGCAAGTCAACATTGTTGAAGAAGCTTAATCAAGGGGATTATGAAGCGGTGCCTGTTGAATTACAGAAATGGAATAAGGTGGGTGGGAAGCCTCTTGCGGGTTTAGCCAACCGTCGAGCAGCAGAAGCAGGATTATGGGCAAAAGGGTCTTATGTTTCTTCAAATTATCAAAGGGTAGAAACGAAAACGGCAACCGGACTTCTTAAAATAGAAGCACTTGCCCCGATTATAGGGTCTTGTTCTGGTTTTGGCGGCTTGTTAGCAGGCAATGGACCGGTGCAATGGGCATTAGCAGGCATCATGGTTTTAGCCGCATGTGCTGGTATTTTCTTTGTTGCTAAACGCTTTCGGGAGCAACGCTTATGATTTTTTGGCTAAAGAAATATTCTCTGATGTTTACAGCGGCTTTAGCCGTTTTTTTTATGGCTTTAGCCAAGGCGTTTCACCTTGGCAAGCAAAGCGAAAGGCAAAAGCAAACAGAGAATGCTTTAAAGACAGCAACAACGCGGCTTGAGGTAGAAAATGAAGTTAATCAAAAAAGTGATGCTGGTGTGCGCTCTGAACTTTCTCGTTGGGTGCGCGGCAAATAGGTCAGTTTCTTGTGGTGGCTGGTTGCCCATTTATTTGGATAATAAGGATGTTGCGGTCATCAGTTCCAACCTTGCAAGAGATATTTTGAAGCATAACAAGCAGGGAGCCCATTTATGTGGTTGGAAAGATGGTCAAGAAACGAAGCAGCAAAGATAAAGATCTTACAGAAAAAGAACAACAGCTTCTTCACGAGATGATAGAGACCTATCAAGGCTTAAAGATGATGTCACGCATCATGAAATTGATAGCCTTCATTGTCTTTATGTTTGTAATAGATTTTTCCCGTTTTGTGGACGCCATAGAGAATAGCTTCTCACACCTCAAAAAGTGGATAACAAAAAGTTAAATATCAAATTTCTCCTTTAAAAATATGATGAAACAAGAATTTACACAAACATTGTTTGCGTGGATGGGTGGTAAACACTATCTGCGTAAGAAAATTATACCGATTTTAAATAGCATTGACCATGAAACCTATGTTGAACCGTTTTTAGGTTCTGGTGTTATTTTTCTAAATAAAAGACCAGCAAAATATTCCGTGATTAATGATCTGAATGGAGAGATCACGAATCTGTTTCAATGCGTTCAAAATGACTTTGATGATTTAGCTAAACGACTAGAATGGTTTGTTTGTTCAAGACAGTTGTTTTTTGAACTTGCGGCGATTGAACCAGAGAGCCTTTCCAAAGTTGAAAGAGCCGCTCGCTTTTTGTTTCTCCAACGTTGTGTGATGTATGGGAAAAAAGAGTATGTCTCTTTTGGCTTTGGAAGGAAAAAGCCTACATTATTTAATCCCGAAAAGCTGTTATCAAGGATGAGACGTGTTAGACAGAAGCTTCTTGATACGACGATCTTAAATTTATCATGGGATCGGGTTGTCGAGCTTTTTGATGCACCCGACAGTTTATTTTACCTAGACCCGCCTTATCTTGTGAAGAAGAAGTGTTACAGCTCTGGGAATTTTGTTGAAGATGATTTTGTGAGTATGGCAAAAGTTCTCAAAAGCATACA
>NZ_JBHILX010000030.1:0-6852 GCF_042193585.1 Bartonella sp. PS7NMGDW | reverse complement strand
TTGCTGTCTTTAAAGCATTCTCTGTTTGCTTTTGCCGTTCGCTTTGCTTGCCAAGGTGAAATGCCTTGGCTAAAGCCGCTATAAAGCAAAACTTCTCGAGACAGATATCATTGGTTCTGGAACACCGATACCTCTTAATTTTTTCAAGAAAAAAAACAAAACGCGGCGTAACTTACACAATGTTTGGAAAAAAGAAATCTTGCCTCATGGTTTTATCAAGGGTAGGAGTTTTCCAAAGCGTGTTGATTTTAAAAAGATGAAGAGTAATGTTTTTCAAAGAGTAGACGGAGGTAAATTCCCCATTGCAAAACAAGAAGGATCATCAATTGCTGGAGTGATGTCCAAACCAGAAATCACAAATTCTATCGCACAATATGCCAGTGAAAGATTAACTAAAAACATACAGAGACAACTTAAACGTCAAGAATACGGTGCTAATAAGAAAGCTAAATAATGTTCTCAAGCTTTATCTACCTATCCCATATCCTTATAAGTTTATGCATTACACACTTTGATTGCAATTTTAAAAACAAATTATCACTTATGCTTTGTTTTTTTTATAAAAAAGTCAATAAAATCAATATAAAAGATACTTCCCAGCGAATTAGCTTCGTTACGGGGCAGGCTGCGTAAACTATCGCTAGCGACAGAATTTTCAAATTAACTGTACATTGTACACTTAACTCATTGATAAATAATTATTTCAATATGCACACTGTACAGTATATAATTATTTTGAGATGGAAATTATTTTTATTCTCGACATTATTGCGTCAATGTATATTTTTGAATCAGGTGCCTAAGAAACACCTTAAATCGATAGCGGATAGATTACCGACACAATCTCTTCTCCGCACATTAGAGACTTTGACTCATTATATGCTACATGCATATAATGGATTTGTCGGGTGTAGTTACGCTATACAATACTCTTTATGGGCCAAGCGTAACGACGGATTATCGACCGTGTTTCTTAGCGCTCAGCATTCTTCTGGAATGTCAATAAGGAACCTTAATCGATAGGATTTCACTATGAACACTCTTATAGAAATTAAAGAAATGGTTATTGATAGAGAAGCTGTTCAAACCGTCAATGCTCGTGATTTGCATGAATTTTTGGAAATTACATCAAAATTTGCAGACTGGATTAAAAATCGTATTATAGAATGCAAATTTCGAGAAAATATAGATTTTATAGTTTTTTCTAAAAATTTAGAAAAAGATTGCCTAGCGTAAAATACCACAATACATTAGGCATGGCAAAACACCTTCAATGATCGAGCGTAATGATAAAGGTCATTAACCAAAAGAGTATTTTATCGAATGTGAAAAGCTTGCAAAACAAGTAGCGACACCGCAAATCGATTACTCCAAGCCCGAAGCATTACTTGGCATCTTGATTCAACTACAAAATCAAATCGAACAGAAAGATAGCATCATTGCAGAATTAGCATCCAAAGCAGACGCGCTTGAGAGCTTAAAATCTTCTGATGGTTTGTTCAGTCTTATTGAAGGGGAAAAATCCTTGAAGTACGACCAAAGGACTTAACAGATTACTTGCGTAAACATGATTGGGTGTATCGCCGTGTTCCAAGTAATCCATTATACCCTATCAGGATAAAATCAAGAAAGGATTTATGGATTATCCTGCTATCACTATTCAAAGACCTAATGCTACAGAAAAGGTACTGCCTTCAACAAAAATTACACCAAAAGGATTAGCATATTTGAGAGAACAAATCTTTGGGGGTGTGCAATGAAGGTAGATACCAATTTTTTATGCGATTTATGGATAACGTTGTTTCACTTTGTTAATTGTGAATATGTAGATAACAAAAATTGTAGTGCTCTGGTCGACATCATGGGCATAGTAGAAAAAGCTTTGATTTTAGAACTTCAAGATGAGGTGCCGAATATTACAAAGATTCTTGCAGTTCTTACAGGTTTTGGAACTTCAGAACTACCGCATAGCATGAATCCGTTATTGCAAGCTTATGCTCCTACTTTGGAAAGTCCTGTTGTAAAAGCTGCTTAACTTAAAAACACAACTCCCCTTCCCGTTCTCAAAATGGGGAGGTGGTTTAAAGATCAAGTTTTGAATGGGAGCCAAGACATACTAAAACCAATCGATCTTGAGCAATCAAGCGATAAATCAACACTAAGTCAGGTCGAATATGACAATCTCGATAATTGCTCCAATTCCCAGTCAATGCATGATCATGATATCGAGGTTCTAAAGGCTGGTCATTTGCTAATGCTGCAATGATTTGGCGCAAATCAATATCTAAAAGATGCCGATACCATCCCTTCATTTCACGCTTGAAATCACATTTGAAGATAGTGGTGCGTTCAATCGTCCACATATAGATCATCAAATAATTCGTCTACGGAATGAAACTTTTTTAAGTTGCCTTCATCTAATTCCGTAAAAGCCGCTATGGTTTCCGCATTGGGTTGAAACAAGAAGAACGGAATAGATTTATCTTGTGCAATACGCGTCATCAACACTCTCACAACATCACTTACTGATAAACCTGAAGCTTGAATAACTTGATTAGCGATATTTTGAATTTCTTCTGGTACACACGCCTAAAGCATACGACTAGCTGCCATAATGATCTCTCCTCTTGTAACTGTATTCCAGTGCAATACAAGTGGAGTTTAATTTCAACCGCAAAATATTTGGCTTATCTGATACGCCGAAAACCCCATTTCTCAATATGGGAAGGAAATCAAGGCAAGGCGAAACTATGAATAAGAAGCATCGTGAGGGGATATCGGTTCGTGCGTTTGCAAAAAAGATGCGTGTTTCACATAATGCAGTGGTTTCTCGGATAAAGACAGGCAAATTTGATGCGGCTCTTTTTGAAGATGGTTCTGTCAATGAAGCCGTTGCAACAAGCAAATCCAACAAGCACCCTACCCAATTTTTAGCGCCTGATGGACAACCGCGAACAAATATCAAACAAACCTCTACAGAGGATGCCAATGAATACAAGATAAAACTGGAGCGAATGCAAGTTGCGCTTGAAAGCGAAAAGATTGCCCTTGAACGCTTACGCGAAACAACCGTTGATCGAGAAGAAATGAAAAAGGCAGCGCGTGAGTTTGGAAGAGTACACCGTGATGCCATGTTGAATTTTCCTCATCGTTTTGCTGCAAGCATTGCTGCACAAGTTGGATGTGATGCCGCCAGCCTTATTGGTGTTATTGATTATTACATGGGCACAGCTTTGCTTGAGGGGGTTAATATTCCAGTACCTTTCATGATCCTCATTCTCCAGAGTTAGAGAACTTGCAAGAAACGAATAATGGATGAAAATACAGTCGAAGAATTTTTCGCCAATGCCAATGACGCACGACAACCAGACCGTCTGAAGCAGATCAACGCGCCGTGATTACAGCACGCTTATGCACAGTAAAAGCTTCTGAACTGCTATGGCCAGATGCCATCACGGATGAGCAAAAGAAAGCAGCCATTCAGTCTTTAGAAGACAAAAACAACATTCTATTGCGATAGGAGAATGCGCACATGGATATGAACTTTTTTAAACATGATGCTTTCTCAAGCATCACAATGATGAAAGCCATCGAAAACTATGAGTTTCAACCGGGGCTTATTAGTTCTCTTGATCTTTTTGAGGAAGTGGAAACAAGCACCACAGTGGTTGGTATTGAACGGCGTGATAATACATTTTCGCTTATTCAAACCAGTGAACGTGGCGCACCTTTGGCAGAAGGTGATAGAGAGGGTCGTAATCTTCGGTTTTTCAAAACAACACGGATTGCCAAAAGTGATACGGTGAAATCAGAAGAAATCCAGAACCGTCGTGAATTTGGGACAGAAGATCAGTTAGAGACAGCAATGAAATATATTGCCAGAAAACAAAAGAAACTGATTTCTGAAATTGAATTGACATGGGAGAATATGCAACTCGGCGCCGTTCAAGGGGTGGTTCTTGATGCTGATGGCTCCGTGATTGTCGATTGGTACAAAGAATGGGAAATCACACCACCAAAGCCCATTGACTTTAAACTGAATAATGAGACAACCAATGTTGCTGACCATGTTGACCAAGTCATTATGAGGATGATTGAGGCTTCAAAAGGAGCATTTTCTGATCGTTCACGGATTATTGGTCTTTGTGGAAATGAATTCTTTTCCAAGTTGAAAAACCATAAAACAATTCGTGAGACCTATTTAAACACAGCCTTAGCACAGACACTCAATAGCGCTGGAGGTGTTGCAACACCAAGCGCTCTTGGCTCGGGGAGCTTTGGCAGTTTTGACTTTGCGGGTGTAACCTTTATTGATTACCGGAGTATTCACAACTATAATGTAAGTGCAAAGGCTGGAACCAAACGCGCCATAGGAATTAAGCCTGATGAATGTCAATTCTTTCCTGTTGATGCACCTGGTGTATTCCAAAAAACCTTTGCACCAGGGGAAAGCTTGGATTTTGCTAACACCGTTGGAAAACCTCTCTACACGATGCTAATCGTCGACCACGACCGTAATGCATGGGTAAAACCGGAGGTCTATAGCTATCCGCTTTTTTACATTTGTACACGCCCAGAAATGCTGTTTAAAGCAGTGATTGGAGCGAAATAACATGCGATGGCACGGGCTGCTAAACCAAATGGTTAAAGATGTGCGCAACACTTTTGGGCAGCCCATCATCTACACGCGAAAAGACAACCAGCAATCTTTTCGGATTACAGCGATTTACGGCATTAAGCATTCAGAATCGGACGCCGGTGGCAGAATCCCCACCACAATTCCAAGAAAGGAACTTGATCTTTGTATCAATGACATCGGGGGTTTACCACCAAAACCTCAAGATAGTATTGTGGTCCTCTCTCCTGAAAACAGCAAAGCGCCCTCTTCTCAAGAGCACTTCACTGTCACAGATGTCCAAGCCTCAGAATCTAGTATGTATAAGCTTATCTTGCGGGAGATAAAAAATGGACGTATCTTTATCTTGTGTGTTTAAAAATTAATAAGGCTGCCCAAGAGCCCGAATTACTGCTACAAACCTTGGATTTGGAATGGCACTAAATCGGTAACTCCATGGTGAGCCAGTACGGTGACTGATGTGACATCTTTGGTATGTTATAGTGACTGATGCAATTCCTGCCCAAGTAGTCCTTTCATTATCTTCAGGGCTTACAAATACAATAGCTTGGTTTGTTACTAAAAGACGTCCTAAAGCTGGAGTCTTTTCGCCAATATTGAAGGTAACGCGTTCTTGAACTCCCAACAGTTTTTCATTTTTTGCTAAACGATAATCATATTCACTTGCGTCAAGTTCTTGAAACATTTCACATGCTTCCTCAAAATTAGAGGGAGGAATATCTGATTGCCACAAAGCAACTTCTTGCTCAAAGTTTTTTTCCTTTTTCGCCTCACGATAGGCAATAATAACAAAAATTAAAACAATAAGAATGGGTAGTAATAACCATGGTGTAATAGTTACTGTTACCACAATGCCTCCACTCAACAGAACACAAAGGAGAAAGATCTGTACCCTCTTTTCTAACCGCTTTTTTTCAAGTTCCGGCGACATTTTATTAACAACTGATAAATCAGAAGAAGGGTGGATATGGGGGGGAGGTATTAAAACCTGCTCTGAAACTTTTTCTTTAAAACGTTTTTTGCGTTTATCTTGCCAATGAACAAAAATAGACAAAGCAATACATGCAAAGAAAATTAACCTGAACCATCCCCAAAAACCTAGACCATCATTTTCGTCTGACTTTTTGTCTTGAACATGGATACTTTGCTTATCAGTATTCTCAGGTAGTACATGTTTCACGCTTTCATTTTGAGTAGCAACATATGTTAATAAAGTCGAGGAGGAGGAAAAAATTTCATTATTGTATGTAACTTGATCTGGTTCGAGTTTGTGAAAAAAAAACGCACCTAATATTGCAGAGCCGAGAAATAATAAAACTCCAATACCAAGAGTTTTCAATCCGTTTTTCCGCCATTTTTTTATACACACTAAAACAAGTCCGACAAACATCACTGGGAATAATAACAAGCATACGATCACCGCAATTGTATCAAGCGTATTGAGCATTATTTTCCCCTTCACTATAAATAAAAAACTAAGCCGAAAAATTTAAAGTGAGTCGACAAATAAAGTAAAGATGTGCTTATAATTTTAGAAAAAAGTGATATTACTGCGTGACATTATTACAGCGATATGAATAATCGAATCAGGTACCTAAAAAACACTTTAAAGCAATGAGCGAACGGATTGCTGGAACAATATCTTCTTCGCCAATTAGAGTTTTGACTCATTGTATGTTACACCCATATAATGACTTTGTAAGATGTAGTTACACTATACAAGACCCTTTTACGGGGAAAATGTAACGGACGAGCTAGTTGCCCATGTTTCTTAGCACCCAGAGCTCTTTTAGAGTGTCATTAAGAAACGTCTAAAAACTAGGAGTCCTTTATGAATACCCTTATAGAAATTAAAGAACAAATTATTGAGCAGGATACCGTTCAAACGGTAAATGCTCGTGAGTTGCATGCATTTTTGGAGATAAAATCCGATCTCATTGGTAGCTTGTGAGACGGCATCAAAAGCAAGTGGCAAGCCCTGTCCGAATGGTTTAGCGGCATGATAAGCAAATTAACCAGCTAGATGCCTAATTTGGATGAAAGAAAAGCTAGGCTTTAATGTTTCAATCAACAAAACTTCAACGGAGACGATTAAAACCTTTACCGATGAAACCAATGCACGTGCAAAAAAAAATGGTTGATACAGTAGTGGTTACAAATACCCCACCTGAAAAACGCAAGAGTGGTTTTAATACAGGAGCCGTTGAAACAGGACA
>NZ_JBHILX010000003.1:85066-199284 GCF_042193585.1 Bartonella sp. PS7NMGDW | reverse complement strand
GATCAATTTTAGTGAAAAGTTGCGTGAACACTGTAAAGTCCATGGAATTCCTCTTTAATGAATTTTCAACTTTTTATATGCTTTTTAAGCATTTTTCGTTGAGCTTTTTAGGATAGAATTAAATTTCGTAGACCTTTTCAGTTTATGAGAGATAACTGAATATTATGCATTAACTTTTGCTTTTTACGAGCATACAAGAAAAATAATACAACGAAATATTGTTATAAAAAGCTTTATCTAATAAATCTTATGGTAGGCATTTTCGCGTTTTTACTATTCAAAATTTTTATGTTATGTTTGTCCTTCTGCTGTTTAATAAGTGCATGTTCAGCGTTGCGTAAATGTGTGACCATTTGTAGTTTTGCTGTTTCATTTTGTAGCTTAGCGAGCATTCCAATTATATGTGCTTGTAACTCAGCAATACTTTTTAGATCTTTTGTTGTCTTGATTTCATTTAATAGTTCTTCAATTTGCTGAAAACGATTATTTGCTTCTTCAAAAGTCTTTAAACTTACGGCTTTATCAGTGATGGCTGCATATTGAATACGATCGTTGATAAAACTGCTAGATTCATGGACAGAGATAGGAATTTCTTCTTCTTTTAAAATCTTTTTAAGTGATGTAGATAGCGCTGAAGATTCATTTCTATTGTAGAGCGTTTCTGGATTTTTGAGAAAAAAACTGCTGTGATCTGTTTGTGCATTTTTAAGTTTTTTAGTGTCGAACTTTTGGCTTCCCGTTATAGACTCGTATATCTTTTTTGTTTTCTCAAGTTGTTTTTTTAGCATATCGAGAAGTTGGGTATCAGGTTGTGAAGGTTTTTTAGGCGTTGATGTATTCGAAGATGAACCTCCAAAAAAATTGGGCCACGTCGTCGGAACTGATGCCGACAAATCTGCTGCTCCAGCGCCCCAAACCCAAGCCATTGCTGGGTTTGAAATCCCTAAAGTTATTACAATTGCTATTGAAATGACCTTTTTTTTCATGTTTCCCTCCTGTCATTTTTTGCGTGCTGTAAGAAAATTGGTAACCATATTGCTGGATCATCACCAACTTCCGCGATAATGCTTTCGGCTAATTCTGCGTTATCAGGTGTACCTGATAACACCAAGAGCTCGTCACTAAAGTCGTGTTCGATGGTTTTTCCATCGCGTGTCAGATGGAATTTACCAAGATTCAGTTCTGCAAGCGCAGATTGATCACCCTGCTTAATGAGGAATTGGCGACTAAACTCACCAAGTCCTTTAACGAGTTCAAATTCAGTATCTGTTAGTTTAAAGCCTTTTGTATAATCTTCATAGTTTGCTTTGGGGTTGGCTAGAAAAATGTAAGTTGCACACTGTTGAATGAGTGTTTTGGCAATATTACTTTCCAAGGCATCGCTAGGCTCTTGTGTTGCATAAACAAAAATACCATTTTGTTTACGGATAGTCTTTTGTTTATTTTTCGCTAAATCTTCAAAGTACGGATCTTGCAAAGGCTTCCAAAACTCATCAAAGATATACATAAATCGCTGTCCGCTAATCATGCCTTCTGTGCGGTAAAGCAAATACATCATCACTGGAGTGCGAGTTTCAAAATTATCTAAAAATTCCGTGATATCAAAGCCGTAAATTTGATGTGTTGAGAGATCAAGAGCATCATGGGGATTATCAAACAACCATCCATAATCACCACCTTCACACCATTTTAGTAAGCGAGCATGAACAGAAGGATGAGCATTATAATCACTTAAACGCGGATTTGGTAAAAATTGTACCAGAAAGGACAAACGACGGAGTGATTGGTCAATGTTACTGCCCATAACAGACATAACCGCTTTGTTAATTTCTTCCTCGTCGTGATGCGTGACCTCACCACCAGCTTCTGCCAATTTTTTAACAAATTGTTTCAGAAAAATAAGATTTTCTTGTGTGGGTGGGAGTTGGAAAGGATTGAAACCACTTCTCCTGCCTGGCTTGAATGTTAAATATTTTCCACCCATCGCCCGAATGGCAATTTCCATGCCACGATCTTTATCAAAAACAACAGTTGTCGGCTTAAATTTTTGTGCTTGTGCTAACAAAAAGCCGAGTAACACGGTTTTACCGGAACCAGATTGTCCGATAAGTGCGGTATTACCAAGTAAACGTTTATTTGTCGAGTCCTCTTCAAGTTTGGAGGCATGAAAATTGAAATAAAGCGGTGTTTTACTGGTTGTTTTAAGAATTGTGACGGCTGGGCCCCATGGGTTACCAGTGGGTTTTCCTGACATAAAATTATGAAAAGATGAAAATGATAAAAAGTTTAATGATGTAATCGGAGCAGGACGTGGTCTCCATTTCCAATTGCCAGGAAGTTGTGCCCAATAGCCAGCCTCTATCGCTAAGTCTACAGGTTTGGGGAGTAGCGCAACATCTAGTAATGCTGCACTCGCTTTGGCCATATGGTCGCGAACTTGTTGAATTGTATCACCATAGATAGTCAATGTGCAGTGATGTTCTCCCATGACAAAATGCCCACTGATAAGCTGGTTTAGTGCTTCGTCAATTTGTTCAATTTGGCTCGTTGCCACATCTCGTGCATCAATAAGATTACGCTGATGCCGTTGTAAATAGTCTCTAGCAGCATGTCGAGAGAGTACTGAAAAGCTCTGTGTCAATACGAACTCGAAGTCACTTTCCAACAAAACATTTAATTGTCCCGGTTTGGTTGTTGCATCATATTCTTTAACTTCCAGCATTCCAAATCGACGCATTCCACTGGTTGTTCGCAGTTCACCAAGAGCACCCCATTTTGAGAAAAAAGGTCGATTGATAGACATATAGTCAGCAAAACGGTCATGGCAAATTGGCATGGGGCGATATTCACCATTGACAAGCATTCCAAGGAACTCAAGTGCAGAAGAATAAGCATGTCCATTTTTTTCATAAGCACCAAGAAGTTCTGCACCGTAACGGTTTAAAGATTGGCCTAAAGTACGATTGATGTCATTGAGTTCTTTGATACATGAGTCTTGTCGCATCTTTTTTTGGTCAAGCGTTTCACGTTCATGTTGAGAAAAGAACGACATAATTTTATCCGCTATCGGCTGAAAAATGACAGTCAGATATAAATCATTGACCATCAAATTATAACCAGTAAAGCTTTGCCGATATTTTTCATCAAGTTGATAGCAAAACATTTGATCAAATGTTGAATCAGGATATTCATAAACACGGCGGCGCACAATATGTGTCCAAAATGATAAATTGGCTGATGAAATACCCCGTAGAGTATTATTAAGCTCTTTTATCCATTGAAAGATATCTTCTTCTGAAGCGCTTTGATGTGAACGCCCGTCAATCTTCCAAATCGATAAATATTCCGCATTTTTAGTAGAGATAATCGTATCTGTAATATGATGTGAATAAGGCAGAAATAGGCTTACAGGTGTCTCTGATGCAAGGCGTTTGCTACTTTCAACAACTGTCATGTTTATCTCCTTTTACTGTAATCAGAGGGACTATAACTTGATGCGCCCCAAAAACCTTTGTTTCGATTGCGAAATTTAGTATCGATCCATAACCACCAGATACGAAATGCCTTATCATCGTTTTTAGTAATTTGCACCATAATGAACCATAATGGAGGTGCTATAATCCACAAAAAGATACTTACTGTCATAGCAATAACAGCGACTCCCATAACCATAACGATAAATGGCATCATGGGGACACCCCATATAGTTGGAACACGTGTTGCTCCTTTGAATAGGGGGAATTCTTTTTGTTCTTGTGATTTCATAGGGTGCTCTTGTTAGTGGAGGTGAAATAATATGTGGCTAATATAAAAAGCTGCACCAGCAATAATGACACTGAACGCCCATCGCATAAATGTAGCTCTTGCGATGATGCGAAATATATAAATAAGCAAAAGTAATAAAAGAATGATAGCAGCAATGACAGGAATAACTATACTTAATCCATATTGCATCCCTATGAAAACATCTAAACTCTTTGTTTCCGTCTGAGCATATGCAGATTGAGTTATTAATAACATAATCGAAGTGATAAAAATAGCACTAATCTTACATATTTTTGATTGAAGCGTATTTAATTGTTTCATATCTTTTATCCCCTTTTAATTAAAGTTGCTATAAATAATATTCCTTTTTTCGTAGTATGAGCGACATTATTACTGGTACAAATCTATAATCAACGAACATTAAAAACGTTACGTATTATACTAATTTATGCATTACCTGTAAATAGCAGTTTAGCAAGTTGGGCTGAAGAACCTGCGATGACAACACCGATTGCCCATCGTATAAATGTATCCCTTTCAATGTAGCGCCCTGCATAACCAATTGCTAAGCACAGAAGTATAACAGCAGCAGCAATAGGGATAATATTAGTAGTAAGATCCGTTTGCAGAGCTGTTAAAGCATCTTCAGCTTTTAGTTTTGCATTCGCAGGATGTGCTATAAAAAATGCACTTATAGATGCAGAAATTGCTATGATTCTGTTGTTGTTTTTTGATTTGAAATTACTGAATTGTTTCATATTATACTCTTAATTAATGATTTTATTAATACTTTATATTTATTATTGTAAAGCATATGGTATTTTTACATGTTTACAATTATTAGATATAACCAATTAATTATAAATACATTACATGTTATATAGACTTACACTTGCCCCGTGAATAGCAGTTTAGCAAGTTGTGTTGCCGATCCAGCGATGACAACGCCGATTGCCCATCGTATAAATGTATCCTTTCCGATGTAGCGCCCTGCATAGAGAATGGCTAAGCATAAAAGTATAACAGCAGCAGCAATAGGGATAATATTAGTAGTAAGATCTTTTTGGAGTTCTTCTAAAGCCTTTTTTGCAGGAGCTAAACCTTGTGCTTGGGCCCATACGGGATGTATCGTAAAAAATGCAATTATAGCTGCAGAAAGTGTGATGATTTTGTTATTGTTCTTTGATTGGAAATTAGTTAGTTTTTGCATATTTCTCTCATTAAAATTTTAAATAACATTTTGTATCATAGTGGTCATCTTTAATTTTAATTAACCGTACCTGTGAATAACAGTTTAGCAAGCTGGGTTGCTGAGCCTGCGATAACAACACCAATTGCCCATCGTACAAATGTATCTTTTCCGATGTAGCGCCCTGCGTAACCAATTGCTAAGCATAAAAGTATAACAGCAGCAGCAACAGGAATAATATTATTAACAAGATCACCCTGCAGAGCATCTAAAGCAGTTTTTGCATTTGTTAATTTTACTTGAGCATACACAGGATTGCTAATAAAAAATGCAGTTATAGCCGCAGAAATTGTGATGATTTGATTATTATTTTTCTGGAAATTAGTTAATTTTCTCATATTTAGCTTCATTGATTTATCATAAATATTTTTCTACGAAATAAGAAACAATTTCATTGATGCGTAATGAAGGCATTGAAATCCAAAGTTTCTTTTACAAAAAATATTTCATATTCCAAAAGATTTATGCAGGTTTAAATAATAAATTGGCAAGTTCAGCTGCCGAGCCAGCGATGACAACACCGATTGCCCATCGTACGAATGTATCTTTTCCGATGTAGCGCCCTGCATAACCAATTGCTAAGCACAAGAGGATAACGGCAGCAGCGATAGGGATAAGCGTTTTTAAGTCTGTTTGGAGTGCATTTAAAGCTTTATTTGCAGGCTGTAAAACTACTGCTTGGGCTAACATAGGATTGGCCATAAAAAAGACAGCTGAAGCTGCAGAGCTTTTAATGATTTTATTATGAATTATTCTTTGAATGATATTTAATTGTTTCATATTGTTTATCTCAATTTAGATTTCTCTTTAGAATAAAAAAATATTTTATACAGCATGACTTTAATAGTCATTCTCATTACGCGCCTTTGAATAACAAATTGGCAAGTTCAGCTGCTGAACCAGCGATAACAACACCAATTGCCCAGCGTACAAAAGTATCTTTTCCGATGTAGCGCCCTGCATAACCAATTGCTAAGCACAAGAGGATAACGGCAGCAGCAATAGGGATAATTGCTTTTAAATCTGCTTGGAGCGCTTTTAAAGCTGTGTCTGCAGGAGTTAATGCTGCTGCTGCTTGAGCATACACAGGATTGGCCATAAAAAATATAGTTAAAGCTGCAGAAATTTTAGTAGTTTTATTTCTAATTATTGTTTGAAGAGTATTTGATTGTTTCATATTGTTTATTCCAATTTAGATTACAGTTGATATAATTTTTATTGTACTAAATAAAAACACAAAATCTAAGTTTCTTTTTATTATATAAACATTTCGTGTTTAATAAGATTTATCAGGCAGATTTAAACAATAAATTAGCAAGCTCCGCTGCAGAACCTGCGATGACAACACCGATTGCCCATCGTACAAATGTATCTTTTCCGATATAGCGTCCTGCATAACCAATTGCTAGGCATAAAAGTATAACGGCAGCAGCAACAGGGATAATCGTCTTCAAGTCTGTTTGGAGTGCAGTTAAAGCTTTGTTTGCAGGCTGTAAAACTACTGCTTGGGCTAACACAGGATTGGACATAAAAAATGCAGTTAAGGCTGCAGAGGTTCTAATAGTTTTATTCCGAATTATTGTTTGAAGATTTTTTAATTGTTTCATATTGTTTATTCCAATTTATATTACATTGGTATGAGTAATTTCTTTTCTTCAATATATTTTTTATTTAATACAATGAAAATACTGAAATTTAAGTTTTCTTTCATGAAAAGTTTATGCAGTTTGAAATAATAACTTGGCAAGTTCAGCAGCTGAACCTGCGATAACGACACCGATAGCCCATCGTACAAATGTATCTTTTCCGATGTAGCGTCCTGCATAACCAATTGCTAAGCACAAAAGTATCACAGCAGCAGCAATAGGGATAAGTAGCTTTAAGTCATCTCGGAGTTTTTCTAAAGCAGTTTTTGCATTTGTTAATTTTGCTTGAGCACACACAGGATTGCTCATAAAAAATACAGTTAAAGCTGCAGAGATTGCCGTAATTTTATTATTATCCTTCAATTGAAAATTGATTAATTTTTTCATATTGTTCAACCTTATCACATTGTATTAGGTGTAAGTAGTTTTTCCATAAAATTAAGGAATAATTTCATTGATGTGCAATAAAAGTATTAAAGTCTAAAATTCTTTTTTCATTAATAAACATTTCGTGTTTAATATATTTATTAGTTTGGTTTAAATAATAAACCAGCAAGTTCAGCTGCTGAACCAGCGATAACGACCCCAATCGCCCACCGTACAAATGTATCTTTTCCGATATAGCGCCCTGCATAACCAATTGCTAAGCACAAAAGGATCACAGCAGCAGCAATAGGGATAATCACTTTCAAGTCTGTTTGGAGCGCCTCTAAAGCAGTTTTTGCATTTGTTAATTTTGCTTGAGCATACACAGGACTGCTCATAAAAAATACAGTTAGAGCTGCAGAGATTTTAGTAGATTTATTTCTAATTATTGTTTGAAGGGTATTTGATTGTTTCATATTGTTTATTCCAATTTAGATTACAGTTGGTATAAATAATCTCTTTTTTCGATATAGTTCTTTATTGCACTAAATAAAAACACAGAAATCTAACTTTCTTTTTTCATTAATAAACACTTCGTGTTTAATATATTTATTAGTTTGGTTTAAATAATAAACCAGCAAGTTCAGCTGCTGAACCAGCGATAACAACACCAATTGCCCACCGTACAAATGTGTCTTTTCCGATGTAGCGTCCTGCATAACCAATCGCTAAGCACAAAAGTATAACGGCAGCAGCGATAGGGATAATCGTCTTCAAGTCTGTTTGGAGTGCAGTTAAAGCTTTTTTTGCAGGATCTAAACCCGCTGCTTGGGCAGATGCAGGATTGGCCATAAAAAACACAGTTAAAGCTGCTGAAAATGCAGCAATTTTATTACGAGCTGTTGTGTGAAGAATATTTAATTGTTTCATGTTGTTTATCCTGATTAAGATTAAAACTCCCACAAATGACCCCTCGTTCATGAAGAAACTTAAAGAGATATTTTGGATCAGCCCAAGTTCTTAGTTTTCCTCTTTGTGTAAGTAACGTATATTTATTTGGCTTTCCGGTGATTGGATCATCGGAAATAAACGTAAAATACCATTCTCTTTCTGAAAGCATCACGACTGTAATCTCACGTGCTGCTTTTTGACTAAATGCTATGTCAACGCTGTTTTGTTCTATCATTTTCATTATCTTTGCCCTCAATTAGAAGAGATTTTGTCCAATCTTACTAATTAGAGCTTTAACATTTTCTTATCTACCTTTCATTATAATATCCTATCAAAATTCTAGAGTTTCGTGAAAATATCAGTTGTCACTCTAGCGAGCCTCTCGATGAAGAAGAATCTTCAATCGAAAAAGCATCGTTGGTGCCACTTTCTTTATGTGTAAATGCATCTTCTTCTCCTTTTGAAGAGAGAGGAAGAGAATCTACGTTAGTTGCCTGTTCTAGTTCTTCTTTTTTAAGCTTTACAGGCTCCTGCAAATCTTCATTTTCTCGTACAGCAGCTTTTACTCCAATATATGAAGTAACTTTTTGTATAGAGGTGTGGTTTGAGTTTTCTGTGTTGTAGAAATTTAGCACAGATTGCAAAGTCGCTTTTTCAAAGATGCACTTTGATGTTGTTTGTTCATAGCAGTAAGTTAGAGCGTTTTGTACAGCTGTAAGATTTCCGCAAAAATCAAATGCATCAAAAAGAGAAAACAATTTCACATTTCCAACACCAATTTGCCCTAAAATTATGTTAAAATTATGTTCTCTCTGTTCAGTTGTTGCGATTGTTTCCTTAAGCTGAGATGATTGATAGAACAAGTTATCTTTATCATCTGTTACGTAGACATTGTCCCGCGCTTCTTGTTCGGCGATAACTGAAAATGTTATGAGGGGCGTATTGGATATGTATGCAGCAGTAAAAAATGTGAAATCTGGAACAATCATTAGCAATACACCTTATTATGAAGAATTTTATTAATACAAATGCTCATTCTTTGTGGTGCATTTTCTCGTTGTTTTTTGATTTTATAAATTTGCAGAACGAGATTGTTTAGCTTAGAATATTCCTTGTGATTATTGTTTTGTTCTCTTCTAAAAATATTTCTAATATATGCGAGTATCCAACCAACAAGATAAAAGTGCGGAATAAAATAGAGCACGTTATGCCAACCAATATTATTGGAATCACGAAAAAAGGCGCTGCTTTTAAAAAATAATAATCTTTGATACTGTATTGAAGCTGCTTGTTTTACATAATTCTCTGGTTGCAAAAATCTTTTCAAAAAAAATTTATACGAAGTAAAAAGCCGTTGTGTGTAAGGGGAGGTTTTATTGTCATAATGAACTACACTATCATTATACAGAGAGGGCTTGTTCTTTGTTGCGTATTGCCATAACTTATAGAGTGACGATTTATATTTACTTTTGACTACTGATTCATGAGAGTCAGAGAGGTGTGATGGCGTTTGAGCACTGCATTTAGTAGTTTCAGCGATTGAGCTGAAAAAAGATGCAGTGATGGTAATTGATGTACCAATAAACAGTTCTTTGTGGTCCAAAGCACATCTCCGTCAAAGTGATATATGCATCGTAATTTTAATTTCGATAATAAATGGACAGAAATTGTCTATAATTGTGTTTAAAATATGGCAAGAAAAAAATTCTTTTTTGCAAGGGGAGTAATTAAGGTGAATGATCTCAAAAATATGAATTTTGATGAACTACAAGAGATGCGTACACAAATCGATGTGGAATTAAAAAAACGGCAAGCAAAGGAAAAGCAAAATGCGCGACGAAAAATTCTTGAAATTGCTAATGCCCATGGAATTGATATCGCTGATCTTGTGAGCAAAGAGCGCCATTATAGAAATCCTAATAACCAATGGGAATTATGGAATGGGCGTGGACGTAGACCTAAGTGGATTAAAGAGTGGTTGGAGAATGGGTATACACTTGATGAACTTGAAGTAACATAATACGTGTGCGATATTTACAAGATAAGGGAATACTAGGGAATGTAAATGCAAGAAGTATGCTCTTTTGGGTAATTTGATTGTATAAACATACTGAACAAATATATTAAAGTATTGAGTGATCAAATAAAATGATAGGGGGCATGAACAAATGTATTTAAGTGAAAAAGTCTTGTTGTTATAATCTGGCAAGCATAATGATGATGCCGGATTAAAATATTGTAATTGCTTTTGGCATTTGAGAGAGGGGGATATTTTACTTCTTTTTATAGTTTTATTGACTCTTTACAAAAATGGTCGAAATGAGAATGATTTATTGCATAGGGATTTTCACTCAATATGTAAAATGATAATTTTATCAATTAATATGTTAATAAATTAGCATACTTATATTTTTGAAATATTGTTCTGTAAAACAAGCCTGATGTTATAGATTTTGTTTGGTCTTTTTTCTGTAAGATTATATATGAGGCATTTACTTTATTTATCGATTTATCGTTCGTTTAGTTGAGATGAGTGAGTGTGTAGGAAATGAAAATCTCTATGGCTTTTATGAGTTTTATAGAATTTATGACATATTTCTGAGCGTTTGTGATTAAAATTCATTTATGAGCATTTATGAATAATGAATTATGAATAAAGAGCGTATTTGAAAATAAAAGGATTAAGCCATTCTATTGCGGTTTATCTTCTTTTATGGTGTGAAATAGGGGGGTGATATGCAGGTTTACAATTTTGTGTGATGGTATAGAGTACGGAACACTTTGTTATATATCGGAATATTTTTTCTAAAATTGTGTGGTATTCCACAATAAGTTAAAGGGTTTGTCTGAGGAACAGAATACCCCAAACGGAATACAGTTGTGTTACCAATTTACGCGCTTGTTTTAAAAGAAAAATTTTTCAATGCAACGAAGCTTATTTTATGATGCTTTTCGTGAATAGTATAACGTGAAAGTCCCTATGATTACATAAAATCCATTTTTGTACACCAGCTTTTATTTCAATAAAAAATATAAGCCGGCGTCCTTATACACTTTACTCGCCTCCAATATTGCTAAAGTCCTTAGTTCTTGAGAGAGGGAGGTTTTTTATTGCTTTGTTTAATTTTTTTTATTTATACGACACTCTCGTTCGTGATGTGCAAGTGAATGATTTTGATTGCTTAAACATGAGAGAGATTTGAAATAAGGGTATTTTATGATCGTTAGATTTCTCACTCAATATGAGAACAATGAATTTATTATTATAAATAAAATGTTGTGTGCTAAAAAGTCTTGTTTATTTCGTTATGACGTGAAATGGCTTCTTTTAAGGTGTGGTGATATAAGGCAACCTCTTTGAGACATTATTTTTCAGTGCGTGGTGAATATTCTTAGAATGTACTCGCTTGTCGAGTCTTATGTTAAGTGAAATATGGGAGGAGGAAGTCAAGAGAAAATTACTCGACAGGAATCTGGTTTGTAAACAGATTGGATGAGATAGGAATTTTTTGTTCTTTGAAGGAGGAAGGCAAAGGTTGTAAAAAAGTGAAATAGGATGAATTTTTGCTTAAAGTGGGAAGCCGTGTAGAAGACGTGGGGCATTGGGAGTGAGACCGGCAGCTTCTTGAATGAAGTATTTTTTTATTTTTGGCGCTTGATTAACGATACCAAGGCCGGTATCGCGGAGCATCCGTAAAAGAAGGCTATCATTAGAAAAGAGTTTATTAAGCCAATCATTGCTTAAAGCCATACGGACAACTTCAAAACGTCTCCAGCTTTGATAGCGCTCTAAAGCAGTGAGGGAGCCAATGTCAAGACCTAGTCGTGCTGCTTCAATAATCACTTCAGCGAGGGCAGCGCTATCGCGTAATCCTAAATTGAGTCCTTGTCCTGCAATGGGGTGGATGGTATGGGCGGCGTCGCCAACGAGAGCAAAACGTGGTTTAACGCATTGACGTGTTAAAGAAAGACTTAAAGGAAAAGCTTGACGTTCGCCATTCCAAGAGAGTTTGCCTAATCGATGGCCAATGCGTCTTTCGAGTTCTGTTTCAAAAATAAGGGCATTAGCTTTGAGATAATATTGCGCAGTTTTATGATCTTCATTCCACACAATGGCAGATCGGTTGCCTTTGAGAGGGAGAAGAGCAAAAGGACCGGCAGGTAAAAAATGTTGAATTGCTTGACCATTATGGGGTTTTTCATGTTCAACTGTGCAGATGATTGCTGTTTGTTTATAGGGATGAGAAAAGTTTTTAAGACCTGCTTTTTGGCGTAATTTCGAATGGGCTCCGTCGGCTGCAATAAGCAATTTTGTTTGCCAAACCTCTTCATTATTTAAAGTGACGGTTTTATGTTGGTCTTCTTGATGAAAATCAATGACACGCTTGTTTGCAATAACAGGAATATTGAGATCTTTGACACGTTTTTTTAAAGTGTTGATGAGTTCTCTCTGCTCTACCATAGCAGCAAAGGGCTCACCAGGGTTAATATCGCCTTCAAAGGTTAAAAGGGTGGGTTTGACAGGATCACTTGTGCTTGTGTCTGTGATGATCATTGAATGAATGGGTTGCGCATAGGGTTTTATAGGTTCCCAACATTGTAATTGTTTTAACATACGAATAGAAGCAGCAGCAAGGGCAATGGCTCGTATGTTAGAAGCAGGGGTATCTCCTTGTGGAGCAGCATCAACGATTTTTATTTTCAGATTAGGGGCTGTTTGTTTGAGTGCTATCGCTAAGGTTAAACCGACAGCCGCCCCCCCTGCAATGAGAAGATCACATTGTTTCGTTTTATGAGATTTAATTTTTTTATTGGGTTGTACGTCTTTATTGCGATTAGAACACACAATACTTCTTCCATTGTTTACAGTTTGCTTTTTTTAAAAAAGAATATCTTTTTAAATTGCCTAAAATATCTTAACGTTTACTTTTCTTTCTACTTTACAAAACGAGGTTTCTTTTTGGCACCAATCTGATGACAGATTGGTTTTTCAGAGTTCTTCTGCTTAATCATTTATGTGATTCATTTTACAGATTTATCGGATAAGCTTTTTTGAATGTCCTCTTCAATTCTTTTTACACTTGGTTGATAAAAAAGAAAACTAAAAATAACCAAAGATGGTCGTGTATTTTTTTAAGTTGTATGAATTACTTTAGTATGCCTGTCCTGAAGGGGGACATTTAGTTAGTATGATAAATAAAAAACTGTGTTCATTCGTGATGGTTAAAACAGTATTCATATTTTGCCGTTATCATGATGTAGCGTAAAAAACATCGTCTGTTTAGGAGGTGCCTATAGGACCCATGTAAAACTTTACACATGAGGTGTTTTTTGGTTGATCGTGTGATAAAATATTCAGCGAGAGCTTTTTGTGCGCCTTATGAAGGATAGTCTCTTAGGGTGGTGATGTATGAGTGATATGAAGTGGTTAGAAGGTAGAATGCGCTAGACTAGATAAAAAGCCGGATTGTTTACAGGCTATTTGTTTACAGATTGGCACAGAGTTTAAGCTTCATCCTTTTTTACGAGAGAGAGTTATAACTCTTTAAAATATGAAAGTTTTGTATTTGGAATTGATAGATGCACCGAAGTTCTTCTCCTTATGATTCATTAGAAGTGCGAAATTCTCAAGGTTCGCGTCTTATTGAGATGTTTTTACGTCAGATAGGGGTATTTATTGGGCTTGGGCTTTTGGGCTTTATTATTTTTTGTGTATTTGCTTTGGCGACGTGGAATGTTGAGGATCCATCTTTAACCCATGCAAGTACAAATGAGGTTACAAACCTTATGGGGTGGATGGGGGCAATTTTTTCAGATTTTATTATGCAGTTTTTTGGCTTGGCAAGTCTTGCTGTTTTGTTACCGCCATTATTTTGGTCTTTTCTCTTGTTGGCGCAAAAGAATATCTACAATTTGACTTTGCGCTTTTTTTTATGGGCGCTATCAACGATTTGTTTTTTAATTGCTTTTGCCCTTATGTCACCTGTTGCTTCTTTTACTTATTGGCCATTGCCAATGGGATTGGGAGGGGTTTTAGGAGATAAAGCTTTAAGTGTTGCTTCTTCAGTTTTTCCTCTTTTTCTTTCTCCTCTTTACACGGTGTTTTTCAGTGTTGTTTTTATTCTTTTAGGTTTTTTCACTGCTGCTTTTGCTGGCAATGTGATATGGCGGCGTCGAACAAAGAAAAGAAAAGAAAAAAGCATTCCCAAAGACGAAATCGTTAATCCAATTTTTGAGTTGGAAGAAGATACGGAATATGCCGCAGAGGAGGATCGTGAAAATCATGGTTTTTTTGCGACAACTTTTGGCGCTCTTTTACATCTTTTTTATTTTTTACAAGCGCGTTTCTTTCGTTTTTTCTGTTTCAAAAGGCGTTTTCAGAGTAAGGTGCAAGGAAAGCCATTTGATCGGATTGAGCCAACTTTTTTGGGTGAAAAAGTAAAGTGTGAGGAAAATCAAAATAAAACCTATGTTTCTTCTGTTAAAAATCGAAAGTCTTTAACAGCTTCTTCAAATGGTGGTTTTGTTCTTCCTCTTGTAGATTATCTTTCGGTTCCACCGCCGTCTGTTAGAGATGCAAAACTTTCTCCTGCTGTTTTAAGAGCAAATTCTCAGGAACTTGAAGGGGTTTTGTTAGATTTTGGAGTTAAAGGGCAAATTATTGATGCTTGTCCTGGACCTGTGGTGACTTTGTATGAATTTGAACCGGCTGCTGGCATTAAGTCTTCCCGTATTATTGGTTTGGCAGATGATATTGCACGCTCGATGCGTGCGATTTCAGCGCGTGTTGCGGTGGTTCCAGGACGCAATGTGATTGGAATAGAATTGCCTAATGCAAAGCGTGAGATGGTTTATTTACGAGAAATGTTGCAGGCGCAAGAATTTATTGACAGCAAAGCAAAGCTAGGACTTGCTTTAGGTAAGACAATCGGGGGGGAAGCTGTTATTGCAGATTTAGCAAAAATGCCCCATCTTTTGGTTGCTGGTACAACAGGATCGGGAAAGTCTGTTGCTATCAATACAATGATTTTATCATTGCTTTATCGTATGACACCTGAACAATGTCGTCTCATTATGGTGGATCCGAAAATGCTTGAGCTTTCGGTTTATGATGGCATTCCTCATTTATTAACACCCGTGGTGACAGATCCTAAAAAAGCCGTGATTGCTTTAAAGTGGGCTGTTCGTGAAATGGAAGAGCGCTATAGTAAAATGTCAAAATTAGGCGTTCGTAATATTGATGGGTTTAATGCACGTCTTAGGGAAGCAGCAAGTCAGGGAGAGACAATGGCGCGGACAATTCAAGTTGGATTTGATCGCGAGACCGGTGAGCCTCTTTATGAAACGGAAACACTTGATTTTAGTCCTATGCCCTATATTGTTGTCATTATTGATGAAATGGCTGATTTGATGATGGTTGCTGGTAAAGACATTGAAGGCGCGGTTCAACGCTTGGCACAAATGGCACGTGCTGCCGGTATCCACGTGATTATGGCGACGCAGCGTCCTTCTGTCGATGTTATTACTGGGACGATCAAAGCCAATTTTCCTACACGTATTTCTTTTTCTGTAAGTTCAAAAATCGATAGCCGAACAATTTTGGGCGAACAGGGGGCTGAGCAATTATTGGGACAAGGAGATATGCTCTTTATGATGGGAGGAGGACGTGTTCAACGTGTGCATGGTCCTTTTGTTGCAGATGATGAAGTGGAGCAGGTTGTTGCGCATCTCAAAGCGCAAGCACGACCTGATTATTTGGAAACAATTACGCAAGAAGTTGAAGAGGATGGTGCTGATGTTTCTTTAGCTTCTCCTTCAGAAGATGATCCCTATAGCCAAGCTGTTGCTATTGTGCTTCGTGATCGTAAGGCTTCGACTTCTTATATTCAACGCCGTTTAGGCATTGGTTACAATCGTGCTGCGACACTGATTGAGAGGATGGAAGAAGAAGGTATCATTAGTCCAGCAAATCACGCAGGGAAACGAGAAATTTTAGTGCCTGCCGAAGAAGAACGCTTTTGAAAAATCTTTATAGTTGCTTTCTATAACATCTTATAAAACAAGTGTTTATCCTACTGTATCGTAGAAAGTCTGTATTTTCATATATCAGTTCTCGATTTGCGATAGCTCCTTGGCACTTGAGACTCTTTATAAGGGGATTCTTTATCTCATATAACTTTTATCCATACACCAACCTTGCTTGTAACGTGCAAGCAAATGATTTGAATTGATTCAATATGAGAGAGTATGTGATGAGAGAATCTTCCTGTATTTGGCGTTATGATTTAAGTTAAAAAGATAATTTATTATAAATCAATATCTTGGTATAAAATAATGTTATTGCGAGTGTAGGGGTATAAAAGCATGTAAGGCTTGATATTTAAGTGTCTTTTTAAGTGCGCTCTAAATATTTAGGGGCAAGGCTTATCTGTGGAGCCTTATATAGATGAATCATATGGGGTGGGAAGCCAAGTGAAATCTGCTAAACTCCAAACTGTTTACAGACTGGTTCGAGTGAAAATTTTTATTCTTTTGGATTGGAAGGAAGTCAAAAAAGCATTTTTGCCACTTAAAGGAGTTTTCAGGTTCGCGAGCAATATATGTTTAGTACTTAATCCGTTATGTATTGACTATAATTTATATTGCTTCACAGATTAGGGGTGGGAAAGAATATATAAAGAATATATTATGCGTTTAGAAAATCAGCAGAAAAGCGGGAAATTTGAATGCCTTCGGAAATTTAAACGCAGACTGATTATTTGGAAACGATACCGCAGGCAATAAAGAAGGATGTTTCTTTGGCTTTTTCTTTAGCAGATGATCCCTATAGTCAAGCTGTTGCTATTGTGCTTCAACTTCTCATATTCAACATTGTTTAGGTATTGGTTATAACCGTGCCGCAACATTGATTGAAAAGATGGAAGAAGAAGGCATTATTAGTCCAGCAAATGATATGGGTAAGCAAAAAGTTTTGGAGATTGTCGAAGAAGAATACTGTTAAAAATATTTTGATATTTTTTTCAAACAATATCTTTATTTTATAAAGAAGGGTATTTATTCATCGTTGATCACTTAAGTTATAAATTATAAAGTCAATTAAACATTGCTTGGGAGCATTTTTTATGAAAACGTCTTTTTTTCCGCAAAGAAGAGTCTTTGGGTTGGTGGGAATTATTATCTTTTGGTGTTTAACTTTTCCTGTTTTTTCGCAAGCGTCTAATAAAGTGATAAAGGCGCAAAATGTTGTAAATCACTTTGCGGCAATCAAAACAATGACGGGTGATTTTATTCAGTTTAGTCCAAAGGGAAAAATGTCCCAAGGGACATTTTATTTAGAGCGCCCAGGGAAAATTCGTTTTATTTATAAGAAAATGCCTTTACAGATTATTGCAGATGGCCAATTTGTAGGTATTAACAATCGGGCTTTGAATACTTGGAACTTTTCACAACTTTCGCAAACGCCAATGAAGTTTCTGTTGGCTGATAAAATTGATATATCTTCTGGGCGCTTGTTGGCATTTCGCGAAGATCCAGGGGCTGTGACGATTGTTCTGCGTGATAAAACGATTGGGGCAGGGCAAATAAGGATGGTTTTTGATTCTAAAGGCTCTGCTTTGCGGCAGTGGACAATTGTTGACCAACAAAATTTGGAAACTACTGTGCAGATTATGAATGTGCGGACAGACGTCCGTTTCGCTAATGGAATGTTTGCACTTCCTTCGAAGAAATAGTGCGGTGTTGTTTCATTGGGATTGAAATGGATGTTATTTCGTATTGCAACTTGGAATATTAATTCTATTCGTTTGCGTCTTGCACAGGTTTTTCAGTATTTGGAACTCTTTTCCGCAGATGTTTTGTGTCTACAGGAAACAAAATGTCCAGATGCTTTATTTCCAGTGGGGGCTTTTGAAGCAGCGGGTTATAAGCATATCGCATTGAGTGGACAAAAATCTTATAACGGGGTGGCTATTATTTCTCGTTTGCCTTTTAAAAAGGTAGAAAAGCGTTTCTTTTGCCAAAACCAAGATTGCCGCTATATCTCAGTTATTGTGGAAGCCCATGGGAGAAGCTTGCGGATTCATAATTTTTATGTTCCTGCTGGGGGAGATATTCCAGATGCTGATGTGAATGAAAAATTTCGGCATAAGCTTGATTTTTTAGAAGAAATGTCCTCTATACGTGCGGATCAAGGAGATGGTCTTTCTTCTCTTTTGGTGGGCGATTTAAATATTGCTCCTTTGGCAGAGGATGTTTGGTCTCATCAGCAATTGTTGAAGGTTGTAAGCCATACTCCCATTGAAACCGAGCGTTTACAGGACTTGTGTTGTCAAGGTGGATGGGTTGATCTGATGCGGTTTCATATTCCTGCTCCTACCAAGCTTTATACATGGTGGAGTTATCGTGCACGCGATTGGGCATTTACCGATTATGGACGGCGGCTTGATCATGTTTGGTCTTCTCCTGATTTAGCACCTTTTGTTGTAGATCTTTCGATTTTTCGTGATGCGCGCGGATGGGAACGCCCTTCAGATCATATTCCTGTGCAAACTGTATTTGATTTTTCACGTCAAGTTTGAAATAAGAGGTAAATAAAGTATTAATATTAAATAATGATTCTGAAAGAATGCGGGAGACTAGATGTATATCAGAAATCTCAAAAGGGGCGCTTCTCGTGGATTACTTTCTTGTGTCTTGTTGTGTTTGCTTTTGTCAGGATGTATGGTTGGTCCTAATTACCAGAAAACATCTTTTCGTGTTCCAGCAGTTTGGGGAGAAAAATCTGCACAGACTGCAGGACAGCCAGTTGCGCTTGCCGGATGGTGGCGGCGTTTGAATGACCCTGTTCTAGATGCATTAATGGATTATGCGATTTCTGGAAATAATAATGTTGCTGTTGCCAAAGCTCGGGTACGTGAGGCACGTGCGGGTTTAGGACAGGTTGTGGGAACTCTTTTGCCAAATGTGTCCAATTCAATTTCAGGAACCCGTAGTTATTCTGGACAGTCTGATGCATTGTTAAACCAATATCATAGTGGTTTTGACGCAAGCTGGGAGCTTGATTTTTTTGGTGGGCATAAACGAGCGGTTGAAGCAGCGCGTTATGGTCTTGATGCGGCTGTGGAAGATATGCGCGCTACCATGGTGACATTGTTAGGAGATGTGGCAACAAATTATGTACAAATGCGTGGTTGGCAACAGAAATTGTTAATTGTGCGGCAAATTGCAGTATCACAACGTAAAACCTATGAATTGATGCGTGCTAGATTAACAGCTGGTGATGTTTCTGAGCTCGATGTTTCAAATGCGCAAGCACAAATGGCAAATACAGAAGCAGATATATCACAGATGGAAGCGAATTTAGCAATGAGCGTTCATCGTCTTTCTGTCTTAACTGGTCGTGTGCCTACGGCATTGAAGGCTCTTTTACAAAAAAATGCTAAGCATACAAAGATTCCACAACCGCACTGGCCGATACCAGCAGGAATTCCAGCTGATATTTTGTTAACACGTCCGGATTTACGACGGGCAGAGCGTCAATATGCGCAAGCGACAGCGCGGATTGGTCAACGTGAAGCAGATCGCTATCCCTCACTTACTTTAACAGGTAATATTTCGACAGCCGCAACGGCGATAGATCAGTTATGGAAAAATTCAACGATTGGTTGGTCTTTTGGGCCTGGTTTGCGTTTTCCTTTTTTTAATGGAGGTCAGGTTGAGGCTTCTATTGCGGTAGCGCGTGCACAGCGTGATCAAGCTTTTATTACTTATCGGGCTGCTGTTTTGGGAGCTTTAGAAGATGTAGAAAATGCGCTGGTAAGATTAACTAAAGAACATCAACGCTTAGAAAAGCTGATCATTGCGAATAAAGCTTCTCTTCATTCCTTAAAACTTTCACGGAGTCTTTTTGAGAATGGAAATACCAGTTTTCTTGAATTGTTAAACGCTGATCGCTCTTATTATTCTGCACAAATGGCACTTAAAGATAGCCGTGTTTCTTTGGTTACGCAATATATCACGTTGATGAAAGCATTGGGGGGGGGCTGGGATGGCGTTGTTGATGTATCACGTCCGGAAGTCGTTGATGGTGCACCTCGTTCGCGTGCAAAGGTAGGAAAATGAAAAAAAGTCTACTCAAAAATTTCATTACAAAACACAAAAAACTTTCTTTCTTTTTAGCTGCTATATTTCTTCTTCTCTTGTTTTTATGGTTGCGTTCTGTTGTTTTTGGAACATCTAGCCCAACTTATATAACTGCGGTGGTGAAGCGTGGGGATATTGAGGAAAGTGTTTTAGCTTCTGGTCTTGTACGTCCTTATCGGTTGGTGGCTGTTGGTGCGCGTGCAACAGGGCGTGTGGTGTCAATGCGCGTTTCTCCTGGGAGTGTTGTGAAAGAAGGCGATCTCTTGGCAGAAATTGATCCTACAGATCAAGAAAATGATTTAAAAAGAAAAAAAGCAGCATTATCTCACTATTATGCGAGTTTGGTAGAACAAGAAGCCCATCTTTCTCTTGCGCAGAAAAATTTAGCACGTCAGAAAAAAATGATCGAGTCACGTGCGGTTTCACGGGCTAATCTCGATGATGCTGCGACACAAGTAAAAATACGTGAGGCACAAATTGCTCAACTTCAACAGCAGATTGTGCAAGCACAAATTGATGTGGATAGTGCAGAGGTCAATTTAGGTTATACACGCATCATTGCTCCTTCAGCGGGAACGGTTTTGGCAACAGTTGTGGAAGAAGGACAGAATGTGAATGCGGTTCAGTCGGCGCCAACAATTGTTATTTTGGGCGATTTGTCAAAGATGACGATCAAGGCGCAAATTTCAGAAGCTGATGTTCTTAAAGTTCAAGCTGGACAACCACTTTATTTTACAGTTTTAGGGAATTCGCAGCGTCGTTATGAGGGCGTTTTAGAAAAGATAGAGCCGGCTCCTGAAGCAATTCGTGCTGATGTGAGTATTAATCCTGGTATGGTAGGGGGGTCTAGTGCTTTAATCTCATCAGCTATTTATTATAACGGAATTTTACATGTTGATAATGCGGACAATTTTTTGCGAACCTATATGACTGCTCAAGTTCATATTATCTTAGGGCGTGCTCAAAATGTTTTGTTGGTTCCAAGCGATGCTTTACGCGATGAGACAAAAGAGCATAAGGCATGGGTTTCTGTTTTGGAGGGGGGGAACAAGGTGGTTACTAAACAGGTGAGCGTTGGTTTGAATAATAAAGTGATGGCAGAGATTGTTTCAGGACTTAATGAGGGTGATGTTGTTATCACCGGCTCGCCTGATGGGGTGATGCCAGAACCTTCTGACGTGCATAGTGAAGACGAGATTTAAGCCATGAACACAAACCAAGCAGATGCTGTCCTTGTGTTGGAAAATATTGTACGTAAATTTCCAGCGGGCGAAACATTTGTTACTGTTTTGAAGGATATCAATCTTACCATTAAGCGCGGTGAAATGGTAGCGATTGTGGGAGCTTCTGGTTCAGGAAAATCTACATTAATGAATATCTTAGGCTGTCTTGATCGGGCAACTTCTGGTCGTTATTGGATTGCAGGGAAAGAAACAGCCTCTCTTTCAGCTGATGAATTGTCGGCTTTGCGGCGCAATCATTTTGGTTTTATTTTCCAGCGCTATCATTTGTTGAATGAATTGACAGCTCTTGGGAATGTTGAAATTCCGGCTATTTATGCAGGATGTGCTGTGGAAGCAAGGAAAAAGCGTGCACAAGATCTTTTAACGCGCTTGGGCATGGGCGATCGGGTGAATCATCGTCCAAATCAACTCTCAGGTGGTCAACAACAACGGGTGTCTATTGCTCGAGCGTTGATGAATAATGCGGAGGTTATTCTTGCCGATGAGCCAACAGGTGCACTGGATAAACAGAGTGGACAGGAAGTGTTGCGTATTTTGGATGAGCTTCATCAAGAAGGTCGTACTATTATCATTGTAACTCACGATATGCAGGTGGCCAAAAGAGCGGAGCGTATTATCGAAATCAGTGATGGAGAAATTATTGCTGACAGTATGACAAAGGTTGCGAAGAAAAGAGCAGCGGGGGCAAAGATAAAAACGGATAGTCAGTCTTTTTACGAAAAACAGACACTAAAAGTTAAACAACAGCTTGGCTCTTTTCGGTCTTTTGTTGAACGTTTTCGTGAGGCATTTGTTATGGCTTTGTTGGCAATGAATGCACATCGAATGCGAACTTTTTTAACAATGCTTGGGGTGATTATCGGTATTGGGGCGATTATTGCTATGGTCGCTTTGGGAAATGGTACACGAGAGAAAATTTTGGAAAATTTTAAAAGCTTGGGTGCTAATACATTAACAATTTTACCTGGCAAAAGTTTTTCTGATCCACAAGCAGAGAAAATAACAACTCTTGTTGAAGCTGATGCAGAAGCATTGTCTGGGTTACCTTATGTTTCTGGTGTAACACCTCAGATTTCAACAAGCTCGAAAGTGCGTTTTGGTGCAGTTGAAGTCAATGCCGTCATTGTGGGGGTGGGAGAACAATTCTTTCAGACACAGGGGCTTAAGGTTTTCAAAGGACAGTTTTTTGATCAAAAAAGTGTGCAGGATCGGGCGGTTGATCTCGTGATTGAGAAAGAAGCATTGTCTGTTCTTTTTCCCCATAGCCATGAAAGCCCCCTTGGCAAAGTGGTGCTTGTGGGTAATGTTCCAGCACGTATTATTGGTGTTGTTGATTCACAAAATAACGCAAATGGAAATACATCAAATACATTACAGCTTTATTTGCCCTATACAACAGTGCAAACGCGTTTTCTTGGCACAACAGAAGTTCGTGCGATTACCGTTAGGATTGCTGATGATGTCGATTCACATTTAGCGGAAAACATGGTGAAACGTTTTCTCATTATGCGGCATGGTGGAGAGGATTTTTTCATTAGAAATTCAGAATTCTTTCGTGAACGTATCATGGAGAGTACACATATCTTAACACTTTTAATTTCTTCAATTGCAGCGATTTCCCTGATTGTGGGTGGTATTGGGGTGATGAATATTATGCTGGTCACCGTTTCTGAGCGGATCAATGAAATTGGTGTGCGTATGGCAGTTGGTGCACGCCAAAGTGATATTTTGCAGCAGTTTCTCATTGAAGCGGTTTTGGTTTGTGTCATTGGTGGTGGTTTGGGGATTCTGTTTGGGCTTTCTATCGGTGGTTTATTTCTTCTGTTTAAGGCGCCTATCCACTTGGTTTATACGATTGATTCGATCATCCTATCCCTTACTTTTTCGACCCTCATTGGAATATGTTTTGGCTTTTCTCCAGCGCGGCAAGCTTCACGGCTTGATCCTGTTGTCGCTCTTTCACGCGATTAAGCTTTATCAATTGGAGCATATTTGTTGAGATGTTTTCCACTTGGAAGAAGCGTTTATGAAGCGAAACATAGATAGGAAAAGTTTAGCATTATTCGCTGTTCCATTTTAGAAAACGCTTTATTCGTTAAGTGGAGCGTGCTCTATATAACGTTAAAGGATGACGTTTTACGGCCCAACGTATCATGAATAAATTTCCCTTGTATTTTTATAACTATACAAAATACAAGGCGCGATAACTTTAGGATTTTAACCTAAAAGTTAAGAGGGGAAGGGGAGTGTATATCTGTTAACAAACAAGATAAAAAAGAAGAAAATTTAAACGAAAAACAGCTTATATCTCAAAAAAACGAACGGGTATACGAGGCGAGTTGGTCTTCTATAGTTTTCCTTTTCCTTTTGTTTATTCGTGCCCCTGTTTTTTGTCACAAATTGTATGGCAAAGGGAGGGGCGTTGGTATTGGTAACGTTTGGTTTTAAGATTCTTTATGGCTTTATGCGACGGAGATATAGGTTTTCACGAAGCTCCAATTTTGTAGGGAGAATGAGATGAATGCACTTACGGGCTCATGTTGCTGGGAATGTTAATTACTGCATTCATTATTATGTGTATTGGTATAGCTGGTAATTGGTTTTATGATATGCTTTTATTGCGTTTAGCACCTTCTGAGTATGAACTTATACTCTTTCAATAGATAAATATCAAGAAGAAGCTCACCCAAATAATAAAGTAAATCTCTACATTTTTGTAAGTGATTACATGATATTTATCAGAGATGAGTAGGAAGCAGATTCCACTCTTTTGCTGATAAGTAAAACTTTATTCATTTGTTTTGCTTAGTACATATTCCATTATTAAATAGTCGGTTTATTCAGTAAATCGAGTTATCTAAAGTCTTTTGGGTGAAACAATAGGCATTAACCAGTTTGGCTAGACTCGATAGTTGAAAGTATTTTTCATTGGGGGGAAGCATGACGCTGCAATCGCTTTTACAGACATATCGTGACGAAGCGCGTACCGAACGGGACAAAGGTACGTATTTTGAGCGTTTTGCTCTTGCTTATCTGACACATGATCCTCTTCAGTCTGGATGTTATGAAAAGGTTCAAACCTTTAAAGATTGGGCTCGTGAAAATGATTGGGATGGTCGTGATACTGGTATCGATCTTGTGGCAAAGATTCGTAATGAAGAGGGTTTTGCGGCAATCCAATGTAAATTTTATGATGCCGCATATCGGATTAAAAAAGCAGATATTGATAGTTTTATTTCGGCATCAGGGAAAGCTCCATTCAAGCGGCGTGTTATTATAGATAGTACTGAAAGTGCTTGGAGTGATAACGCTGAAACAATGATACGGGGGCAGGATATTCCCGTTATACGGATTAATCTTTCCGATATACAACAAAGTCCGATCCGTTGGGAAACTTTTGCAGCCCAAGGCAAAATTGTGTTGGAGGATAAAAAGAAAATCCGTCCACATCAGCAGGAGGCGTTGCGTGATGTGCGTGCTGGGCTTGCTCAAGCAGATCGGGGTAAGCTTATTATGGCTTGTGGTACTGGTAAGACATTTACCAGTCTTAAAATTGCTGAGGATTTTGCGGGTGAAGGCAAGTTTGTTTTGTTTCTTGTTCCTTCCTTGGCACTGATGTCACAGACGGTTCGTGAATGGACAACGGATGCAGAAATTGGATTGAGATCCTTTGCTGTCTGTTCAGATACACAAGTGGGAAAGCGTCGTAAAAATAGTGATGATGTTGCTGAAATTGATGTGTTTGATCTTGCTTTTCCGGCGACAACCGATGCTGCTAAACTTGCAGAACAGGCGGGTAAGAGTGTTGCAGATAGGATGAGCGTTGTGTTTGCAACCTATCATTCGATTCAGGTGGTTGCGGATGCTCAGAAAAAGTATGGTTTGCCAATATTTGATCTTATCATTTGTGATGAAGCGCACCGTACAACAGGGGCAACGCTGGTTGGAGAGGATGAATCCAATTTTGTTAAGGTGCATTCTAATGATGTTATTCGTGCCAAGAAGCGCCTTTATATGACAGCGACACCACGCATTTTTGGTGATAACGCAAAAAGTCGTGCGAATGAGGTTAATGCCGTTCTTGCTTCGATGGATGATGAAAAGCTTTTTGGTAAAACACTTTTTTATCGGGGTTTTTCTTGGGCAGTACAGAATGATCTTTTAACAGATTATAAGGTTATTGTCTTAGCAGTGGACGAAAAATTGGTCAGTTCCGCTGTTCAGAAGCGTCTTAGTGATGACCAGTCTGAGCTTGTTCTTGATGATGCAACGAAGATTATTGGCTGTTATAAGGCGCTGACAAAACAAGATCTGAAGGCTGATGTTGGTGCGGATCCACACCCCATGCGTCGTGCTTTAGCGTTTTGTAAAACTATTAAAAGTTCTGAACTGGTGCGTGATGAATTTTCTGCGGTTGTTAGAGAATATCTTGATTATACGAAAGAGGATACGGAAAATGAGCACTTTCTGAAGTGTGAAATTGAGCATGTTGATGGCACTTTCAATGCGAAGGATCGTGGTGCATTACTTGATTGGCTGAAAGCTGATAGTGGTGAAGATGTTTGTCGTATTTTGACCAATGCACGGTGTTTGTCTGAGGGGGTGGATGTTCCGGCTCTGGATGCGATCATGTTTTTAAATCCACGTAAGAGCCAGATTGATGTTGTGCAAGCGGTTGGGCGGGTGATGCGTCGGTCTGAGGGCAAAAAGATGGGGTATGTCATTTTGCCAATTGGCATTCCCTCTGGGATTCCAGTGGAACAGGCTTTGAACAACAATGATAAATATCGGGTTGTTTGGCAAATTTTAAATGCTTTGCGTGCGCATGATGATCGTTTTGATGCGACGATTAATAAGGCATCGCTGAGCCAAGATATCAGCAATGTGATTGAGATTATTGGCGTCACACAGAGCACGGAGTTACAGGCTGTTACAGCTGTTGTAGACAATCTTCCACTACGCTCACAGCCTGCACGAGCGGGAATTGGAGCACCGGAATATGATTTAACTCGTACAGATCAGCTAAACAAGGAGTTTTCTTTCCCGGTGGATGAAATTTCTCGTGCGATTTTGGCAAAGATCGTCAAGAAATGTGGGACACGTGATTATTGGGAAGATTGGGCGAGCAACATTGCTGAAATTGCTAAGAATCATATTACGCGTTTAACAGGTATTCTGGCAGAGCCAGATACTGAGGCACGTCAAGCCTTTGACAGATTTATGGCAGAACTTCGTGATGATTTAAATGATGCGATTACAGAGGCTGATGCGATTGAGATGTTGGCACAACATATTATCACGCGTCCTGTCTTTCAGGTGTTGTTTGAGGAGTATCAGTTCACACGTGAAAATCCTGTCTCGCGTGCTATGCAGCGTATTCTTGATGTGCTTGATAAGGCGAATCTTGATAAGGAATCCAAAGATCTGGAAAAATTTTACGCAAGTGTAAAATTACGCGCCAGTGGCATTACGGATCCAAAAGCAAAACAGAGGTTAATTATAGAGCTTTATGATAAGTTTTTTCGTTATGCTTTTCCACGCACTGTAGAAAAACTAGGCATTGTTTATACTCCCGTTGAGGTTGTGGATTTTATTTTGCACTCTGTCAATGATGTCTTAGAGCAAGAGTTTGCGCAAACGCTTGGCTCATCGGGTGTGCACATCATGGATCCCTTTACAGGAACGGGGACTTTTATCACGCGGCTTTTGCAATCGGGTTTGATAAAACCAGAGGAGATGAAACAAAAATTTTGTCATGAAATTCATGCCAATGAAATTGTGCTTTTAGCCTATTATATTGCAGCCATTAATATTGAGACAACCTATCATGGTCTGATGGGGGGAGGTTATGTTCCGTTTGAGGGAATTTGTTTGACCGATACATTCCAGCTTTATGAGCAAGAAAAAGACCTGATCAGTGATTTGCTGGTGGATAACAGTACACGTCGGGCACACCAGAAGGAACTGGATATTCGTGTTATTGTTGGCAACCCCCCTTATTCTTCTGGACAAAAAAGTGAAAACGACAATGCACAAAATATTGCCTATCCTAAATTGGATCGTCGCATTCGTGAAACCTATGCCGCTCAATCCAAAGCAAGCAATGTTAATGGACTTTATGACAGTTATATTCGTGCCATTCGGTGGGCAAGTGATCGCATAAAAGACTGTGGTGTTATTGGTTTTGTGACAAATTCAGGTTTTATCAATGGATACTCTACGAATGGCTTACGAAAAGAATTGAGTGAAGAATTCTCGAGCATTTATGTTCTCAATTTGCGTGGTGATATTCGCAAAAATATGTTGAGCAAAGGACGTGCTCAAGAAGGGCAAAATGTTTTCGGCAGTGGAAGCATGACAGGAATTGCTGTTACACTATTTGTTAAAAATCCAAATGTTACGGAGCAGTGCAAAATTCATTATTACGATATTGGTGATAATCTCACGACAAAAGAGAAATTATCTCAACTTCAGCGGTTGAGTAGTGTTGGTGGTATCAAGTGTGAACACGGTTGGCAGATGATTACACCAGATGAGCATGGTGATTGGCTGGATCAGCGCAACAATGATTTTGAAAAATTTCTAGCCTTAGGTGATAAGAAGGGCAGTGATAAAAAGCTATTCAAAATTTTTTCTCGTGGTATACAAACTGGTCGTGATGCTTGGGCATACAACTCAAGCCGTGAAGTTTTAGCGAAAAATATGAGCAATATGATTACTTTTTATAACGGTGAAGTAGAGCGTTTTAATAATGCCTACACACATGCTGATCGCAAGGCGCGTGCGAATGCCGTGAATGATTTTGTTAACACGGATGCCAAAAAGATTAGTTGGAGCAGTAGTCTTAAAGAAGAACTGGTAAGAGGAAAGTTTTCTGAATTTGAAAGTGATTGCTTAATTCAAGGTCTTCATCGTCCTTTTACACAGCAATGGCTTTATTATAACCGCATCTTTAATGAGAGAGTTTATCAAATGCCGCGTATATTTCCTATGAAGCAAGCGGTTGAGAATAGGGTAATACAAGTTACCGGTATAGGAGCAAGCAGTGGTTTTTCTGTCCTTATGAGCAGGGTTTTGCCTAGCTTAGATGCAATGGAAAAAGGTCAGTGTTTTCCACGGTATGTTTATGAGGATTCTGCGTCCTTGAAAAATAAAAAGGAAGAGCAGGTTCATTTATTTGCAAATTTTGCAGAGGAAAGCAAAGAAACTGGTTTAGAGCGGCGTGATGCTCTCACGGATGAAGGGTTGGCTTATTTTAATGCAGCATATCCTGGTGAAATGATAACAAAGGATGATTTGTTTTATTATGTTTATGGGATTTTGCATTCAGAAGATTATCGTGCGCGTTATGCACATAATTTGTTCAAACAATTGCCACGTATCCCAACAGTTAAAAAGGTAGAGGATTTTTGGGCTTTTGTAACAGCGGGGCGAAAGCTTGGTGATTTGCATATGAATTATGAGGAGGTTGAGCCCTATCCCATTACCTATAAACAGGGTGATCCAAGAACTTGGATGATTTCTGATGAGAAGAGTTTCTATCGTGTTGAGGTGATGAAATTTGCTGGTAAGCGTGGTGCTATTGACAAAAGCACCGTGGTTTATAATGCGCATATCACGATGCAGAATATTCCTCTTGAAGCTTATGATTATGTGGTCAATGGCAGGTCTGCTCTTGAATGGGTTATGGAACGGCAGATTGTCAAAACGGACAAAGCGAGCGGTCTTGTTAATGATGCTAATCGCTATGCTGTTGAAACGGTGGGTAATCCAGCTTATCCATTGGAATTGTTTCAGCGGGTTATTACAGTAAGCTTGGAAACAATGAAAATTGTGCGCAGTCTTCCAAAATTGGAAGTGAGAGAAACTGAAAAAGTGAAGTTATCCATTGTGCGGTAAAACAGCGCTGTGTCGTAACAAACTGGCACTATCATATAATTTGCCAGCTCGTGGGTATTGCGACAGCTCTTGGCACTTGAGACGGTACATAAGAGGCATGCCTTTCTTGTACAGTTTTACGCCACGCAGGCTCTCTTCCCTTGTGATGTGCAAGTCCTTTATGATGTGCAAGAAAATGGTTTTGATTGATTCAACAGAGAATAGATTTAAAATGAGAGAGTTTTATGCTATTCAAAATCCTTATTTAAGATGAAGAATACTTATCTTTATAAATCAATATGTTGCATGTGATAAAACATCATAGGTAGTAGACGGATAAAATGATGACGCATGCGCTTTAGCGACCGTGATGAATAGCTTTAAGCAGAGCTTGTTCGTTGAGTCTTATGTGAGTAAACCATATAAATGGGGAAGCAGAGAGGAACTTGCCCAGAGACGTAGAATTGTTTACAAACCTTTGCTGATAGGAGTCATCGTCCTTTGAGATGTTGGAAGGAAATCACAACTCTCATGAAATCTGTCCTTTGAGCAGGGGTGATTGGAAGTGAGCAGGGAGAACGCGTTAGATAAGAAGCTGGATTGTTATTGTTTACAGATCGCTAGAGTTTAAAAATTTTTGTTCTTTTTTGGGGAGGCTGCCAAACAAAAAGTGTTTTTAGAGGGAAATGATTTATGCCAAAAGATATTGCTATAAAAAGTGTGGGATGTTCGTGGCGGTGTGCGTTTTGAGCTTATTCCTATCTGTGATCTAAAATGCTCTTATGAAGGTGCTTTGTTGAATGAAGAGATTGTTACTAATATATTGATTTATCATGATAGTTTAACCTTCTCTCTGTTGAATGAGAAATCTAATTATCATAAATTTTCTTATTTTAAACCTATTAAAATTACTTCTTTTCATGTCATATGAGTTTGGTGTGTGCGTGTTTAAGAAAGGCGTAAAGTATGCCTCTTACTAATCATCCCAAGTGGCTTAAGAGCTATCGTAATATTGGGCGGGGCGGTAAAATATAGGATGGGGCGGTTTGTATTTTTATGAAGCGTAAAGACGGTGGTATCAATAGATCTTTATAACAAGTCTGGAGATCTTATAGTTGTCTGGGAGCTTTATTTACAAGAGCTTATATATTGGGATGGCATGTACAGATTCCGTGCTGTGAGATATGTTTGAGATGTAAGAGATGTCTTTGGGTGAATGTGCAATACAGTGATACGTGTATTGGGGTATTCTGTGTTATATGAGGGTAGCTCTGTCGAGCTTTTATAGAGGCAACCTCGTGTGGAAGGATATGGAAAGAACGGTATGAAGCAGTTCGTGGGTAGCAAGGTTTTTAAAAAAGTCAGAAGGATAAAGATTAGAATGCGGTTCTGATATAGACTTGGAGCGTTTTAATATATTGGAATATGAGAATGCGGATTTGATTGATTTGTTGTATTGCGCTTTCAGCATCGCTCTTTTTAACAGGATAAGCAATGAAATGGATATCAGGCATTAAATACTTAAGTTCTCGCATCGAGCGCCACATATGGTAATCATGGGTGACGATATAAAGGGTCTTATAGTGGTGTTTTTTGATCCAAGCAGCACTTTCTTCGGCGTTTCCTCTGGTGTTAATCGCTTGATGCCCAATGTCAATACAACAGGAGACAAGTCGTGGGCTAATATGCCTGTTATGCATGAAACCTTTCAGATTGGTTGTGCTGTTTACGCCACTGATAAGGAGTCGTGAACCAAGCCCCCTTTGTAAGAGATTAAGTCCTGTCTCTATTCGGTTTTCTCCGCCTGTCAGCACAATGATGGCATCAGCTTTGGGGAGAGGCTTTGGGGGAGAAAGTCGTTCAGTTTTTTCAGAAAAAACAATAAAACCACCCCAGAAAATAAAAACAATGATTGCAAGAGTAAGTGTTGTCGGTGGAAAATAGCAAAATAAAAAGCGCATAGACCAACGATAATGGGGTCGTTTTGGAAGAGGACGTTTTAAATCATTTTGCGTCAATGAGTTGGAATGGTAGGAGTGGTGAGTCATAAAATTAAAATAAACCGTTTTCACATTGATCGATTTTTTTCAGTTGCGCTAAAATAGTCATGCGGTTTGTAAGGGTGGTAAGAAAAGAAACGAAAATAATAAGAAAAATGATTTTTCCGTAAGGAACGGAACTTATGGAAATATGTCCAAACAAAGCTGTTACTTGGCTAGCTTCCACTCTTCCCAAGTTATAATTCGTCCAGAGACAAAAGGCTAAAAACAGAAATATGCTTGTGAGACCACCATATAAAGCACCACGCAGTGCAGTTTTAAAAAAATGCCAGTCAAATTGGCGGGCAATGAAAATAGTTTCAGTACCAAGGAAATATAAGACATTGATAATATGCGCATTTTCTGCCAATGCATTGCGGGTGGTAAAAATGATGGTAAGAATAAGAGAGCCTAGAACCAATGCTAAAATTGAAAAGCCAATGAAAACAGTGGTGTATGCCATGGTCGCAAAACGATGGACCCAAACACGGTGATCATCAAATTGACCTCCTGGAATTTGGGTTTTAATGGCGTGATTAATGGCTGCAAAATTGATTTTTTCATCTCTCTTCAGAGTCACAATGATAAGGCGGGGAAGGGGCAGTTCATTGATATTGAAACCTGTTCCAAGCCATGGCTCCAGTAATTTTTCTGTAGCTTTTTGGTCAACAATTTTTGCATCTTGTACACCAGAAAATGTTTTGACCAATTGTACGGCATCACGGAGAGCTTTGTTGATATCAACATTGTCAATGGGGCGTATTTGTATTGTTGCTTCATAGCTAATCTGATTACTCCAATTTTGGGCGGCACGTTGGACTAAATCAACACCGATTAAGGTGAGGCTTGAAAGAAATGTCATAATAGCAATAACGGCAACCAATGCTTTTCCAGAAATATTACCACTGGGAATAATCGCTGTTGTATTTTTTTTATTGCTTGTAAAAATGGGGAAAGACTTATTCATGAATCGTCATCCGTCCGTTATGGAGAAGCATACGTCGTGCTGCAACTTGTTCCATTAAGGCAATATCATGGGTAGCAATGATCACAGCTGTTCCAAAACGATTTAATTCAATAAACAAACGGAGTAGGCGTTTTGCTAAGGGCGGATCGACATTTCCGGTTGGTTCATCGGCAAGTAGAATTTCAGGTTGATCAATGAGCGCGCGTGCAATGGCTACCCTTTGTTTTTCTCCGCCAGAAAGAACTGGTGGTAAAACATGAATATGATCTCCCAGACCTACCCAACAGAGAAGATCTTCCACTTCACTGCGATAGGTTGCTTCTTCTTGTCCTTTAATGCGTAAAGGTAAGGAGACATTTTCATAAGTGGTCATGTGGTCGAGTAAACGAAAATCTTGAAAAACTACACCGATACGTTGTCGCAGCGCAGGGAGCTCTTGCCGTTTGAGTAATGCTGTGTCTGTTCCAAATAAATCAATATGACCGCGGGTGGGTTTGAGTGCCAAAAACATAAGACGCATCAACGACGTTTTCCCTGCTCCAGAGGCGCCAGTGAGAAATTGAAATGATCCAGGAGGAATATGAAAGCTAATATCACGAAGGACCTCAGGTCCCATTCCATAGCGTAGACCGACATTTTCAAAATGAATCACTTTTTATTATTACTCCTGATTTTATATTGCATCATTTATTCTAAGAACTCTTACTTTCATTACTTTAGATTTTTGTTTTAAGCTTGTTTATTTTAGATTTCATGGTTTTCAATATTTTTTATACACCCTCGTTATAGATAAATATTTTTGCTCAAGAATATTATCACGTATACTTTCTCTTTTTAGCTTTATTTATGATTTTAGCAGGAATTTCAAAGTGATTCTAGCATAAACATCAGAACTATTTTTCCTTCTTTCTCAGAGGCTTTTTTGCATTGAGTGGGTACTGGGCGATTTTAAAAAGCTATGTTGCTCTTTTTATCTTACTTTCTTATTCTTATCTGTATTCATATTCCAATCTTGGTATCTTCCAATCTTGAAGTTTTTTCTTCAATTGTTTCTGATTTGTTATGAAGAAAGGCGTTTGTTGTTAGAGTTGTTGAGCTTCCCATGAATTGTTTTGTTTTTTATTCTCATCGGTGGTTTTCGTAACAATGCTAGGATAATTTTAGCAAAAAACAAAAACCACCGTATGTTATATTTCTTCGTGGGTTCTTTAATTTTGTCGGTTAGCAATCAGATCTTCAACAACTTGTGGTTCGGCAAGAGTTGAGATATCTCCGAGAGTATCAAAATTGTTTTCGGCAATTTTTCGTAAAATACGTCTCATAATTTTTCCTGATCGCGTTTTGGGAAGCTGTGGGGAAAATTGAATTTTATCCAATATGGCAATGGAGCCTATTTCCTTTCTCACATGTTTAATAAGCTCTTTTTGTAACTCTTCACTTGGAGCTGTCCCTTCCATTAAGGTGATAAAACTATAAATTCCTTGTCCTTTAATGGGATGCGGGTAACCCACAATGGCTGCTTCTGATACAGCGGGATGAGAAACAAGGGCTGATTCAATTTCAGCAGTTCCTAACCTGTGCCCCGAGACATTGAGTATGTCATCAACCCGCCCTGTAATCCAGTAATAGCCGTCACTATCGCGCCTACAACCATCGCCTGTAAAATATCTTCCTTTATAGGAGGAAAAATAAGTTTGAATAAAGCGCTCATGATCTTTATAAAGCGTGCGCATTTGTCCTGGCCATGAATCACTGATACAAAGATTGCCTTCTGCTTCACCTTCTAAAATATTGCCTTGGGCATCAACAATTTGGGGTTGAACACCAAAAAAAGGACGTGTGGCTGATCCTGCTTTGAGGGGGGTTGCACCAGGCAAGGGCGTGATCATATGCCCTCCTGTTTCCGTTTGCCACCATGTATCGAGAATCGGACAACGGTCATTTCCAACTGTATGATAAAACCATTCCCATGCTTCTGGGTTAATCGGTTCTCCTACCGTGCCTAAAAGACGCAACGATGTCCTGTTTGAGTGTTCAACAAACGAATTTCCTGCTCCCATCAAGGCGCGGATAGCTGTTGGTGCGGTATAGAGTGTATTAACTTGGTGTTTGTCGACAATTTGCCAAAATCTTCCTTTGTCAGGAAAGGTTGGTGTGCCTTCAAACATTAAAGTAGTCGCACCATTGCATAAAGGTCCATAAACCAAGTAAGAATGACCGGTAATCCAACCAATATCAGCTGTACACCAGTAAACTTCATCGGGATGGTAATCAAAAACGTATTGATGTGTCATCGCGGCATAAACAAGATAGCCCGCTGTGGTATGCAAAACGCCTTTGGGGGTGCCGGTGGAGCCTGAAGTATAAAGAATAAAAAGTGGATCTTCAGCGTTCATTGGTTCTGGTGGGCAATCTGTTTTGGCATGAGTTATCTCTTCATGGTACCAAAAATCACGCCCCTCTATCCATTGAATGGGTCCACAAGTCCGCCGTATAACCATGACTTGGTCTACATGCACGTTTTGGCGTGCTGCTATCTCAATAGCATGATCAACATTGTCTTTTAAGTTGATCCGTTTGCCGCCACGCAAGCCGTGATCAGCGGTAATGATGAAGGTTGATTCGCAGTCAACAAGGCGTCCTGCTATTGCCTCTGCAGAAAAGCCAGCAAAGATAACCGAATGAACAGCACCAATGCGGGCACACGCGAGCATAGCATAGGCTGCTTCGGGTATCATGGGAAGATAAATGGTTACTTTATCGCCTTTCTTAATGCCACGACTTTTCAAAAGATTGGCAAAACGACAAACATGTTCATAAAGCTCGTTATAGGTTATTTTTTTATCATGATAAGGATTATCTCCTTCCCAAATAAGCGCGATTTTGTCTCCATGGGTTTTCAGGTGGCGATCAATGCAATTATAGGCAACATTTGTTATCCCATCTTCGTACCATTGAATGGAGACATCTCCGTTAAAAGAAGTGTTTTTTACTTTTGTAAAAGGTTTAAACCATTCAATGCGTTGACCATGTTTGGCCCAGAAGCTTTCTGGATCATCGATGCTTTCTCGATACCATTGTTGATAAGTTTCCTCGTCGAGCAAAGTATTTTTTTTGATCTCTTCTGATACTGGATAGATTTTTTCAGTCATGTTTCCCTCTTTTTATTTTTTAGAAAAATCAGCCATTGTATTTTTATATTTGTGGCAGAGTCGTCCCTAAAGCTTTTCATTGTGAGGTTAGACTAAATGACAAAGATTAGAATAGTCAATTTTTAAAATCTGATGTGATGATATTAAAGAGGGTATTCTATGTTTTTAGGATACTCAAATGTGGCAAAGCCTATTGCGGTATAGAGCTTTTTATAAACGCATAAAGACATTTTAAAAATGTCTATTATAAAATATTTTTTATAAGTTGATATAAACCAATATCGTTAAATAAAAGACTAACAAGAAAGAATATACAGCTTATTAATAATGACTTTTTTAGAGAATCTTCCCAATTGTAATAAATAAACTTATAATAAAAAATATATATAAAACCAGAAAAAAACGTTGCTATAAGCGATTCAATAATTTTATGAGTAAAATCTGTGATTATAAATGATAATTTCTCATTAATAGCACCATAGCTACTTTATTCAGTGTACTTGGGACTCATCCAATAAATATTAATATAAACCGAAGTATCTACACAAAATATCAGAAATAATGAACAGAATTACTGTATATAATGTTGATTTTATAGATACTTTCCAACTGTAACCACCAATTTTTTTAAAACCAATAGCATATATAGGGATGAATACAATGAGAATGCAAAACAGTCTTATGATTTCATAAAGAATATTCATTATAACAAAATCCTGATTATAAGATGTGATCCACAATAGATATCTCCGAAAACTATTTTGTCCACAGATGTAGATATTTAATTTTGGTATATTCTTTCGAATATATTTACAGAATTATTTATCTTCAGAGATATCTTTGTAGCTACTTTTTATAAATTAGAACCAACAATTCTTATAAATTAGAACCAATAATTCCAAGCTGACTGTCCAAAGCCATAAATAGCGCCTCCAATGAGTCCCCCTCCCAAACCTACAGTTCCACCTGTAAGAGCACCTCCTAGTCCTCCAAACAGAGCTCCCCCTGCTGCTCCTGTTAGCCCTCCCTGAACTCCTAGTGTAGAGGCGTGTGAAATCATGTTATTAGCAAAACCATTAAAGCTACATGCATTTCCATGAGTATGTTTTGATATTCCATGAAAAGGTCTTGAATTGTGCGAATGACCAAAAGAAGGCTTTGTCACCATATGACCGAATGTGTTGAATGAACCAAACATATTAATTCTCCTTAATTATCCACATTAAAAGTAGTATCATAATGATACATTTGAAATGGCTATCGCGTATTTTTAGAAAAATGTAAAATATAAACTTTAAAAATGGCAATAAAATACTGTATAAATAATAACTATATTATGTATATGAAATATTATTCTTTATAATATAATAATATTATTTATAATATTTTTAAACACAAGAAATGACATCATATTTTTTATTAATTAAAGTTTAAAATTAGAAAAATGTGCATCTGAAAAAATTGGTGTTTTTCTCTTTGTTTATGAGAACGATAAAGAAATATCGTTATTGAAATCGGTTTCATTGCCATTGTTTTGCCTGCATGTATTATGTGCATATGAACGGGATTCGTTCTTTTATTTTTCAGGCGAATATTGACCGTATTTTACGCTTTGTAGAGCATAGAAAGTCTTTATGCTATTGTTGGAGACCTTATAGATTGCTATTCATGTTGTTTAGCGCAGCTCTTGGTGCTCTATTGGGCAATTGAGATGTTTATTTTTCTCAAGTGGCTTACATGAAAGAGTTTTGTTACTGTATTATGCAGCCATAAGCCTCTTTTTGCCTGCTTTACGCCATTGGCATGTGGGGAAATTGTTTACGCGTGTTGGAGAAGTTTAAGAGAATTCATGATTTTTAATGGAAATCATTGCGATAATCGTATTGAATATTCTTTTGCAATTATTTATTTCGCGATAGTTTTTCATTCATGCGCAACGCCCCTCTTATCATTTTGCCTTTATATAAGGATTTATTTTTTACGTTGCTTTTGCTGGAGAGGCGGTCAGAGGGGAGGTGAAGTAGAACCAATGTGCGAGAATATGAGAGCCAAATTGCAATGCTATCTTAAATCTATTGTACGTGTTGTGGATGTGCTGGTGAGAATTTTGAGAAGACCAGCTTTTTTGCTTATTTTGCTAACAGGATGAAAGAGGGACTGGAATCTTTTTTGCTAGAATTGCTCTTATTGATATTGAAGGAAATATTTTTTCTCATTTCTGTTGTTTTTGGCTTGTTCGTAGAATTTTCAATGGGAATTTATATGAAGGGGGAATGAATTTATATGAGAGGAAATTGCTTTACACAGGGCGTTTTCCAAATAAAGCGGAGCCAATGCGAAGGACGTTAGAGCCAAACTGTAGAGCAGTTTTGAAGTCACTGGACATACCCATGGAAAGCTTTGGAAGACCTGCTTGTTTTGCTAATTTTGCTAAGAGCGCGAAATAGGGTCCGGGGTTTTCATCGACAGGGGGGATGCCCATAAGACCGATGATATCAAGTCCATAGTTGTTTTTGCATTGGTTGACAAAAGATGTCGCTTCTTGTGGTGCGATACCACTTTTTTGCGGTTCTAAGCCAATGTTAACCTGAACATAGCAAGGAAGATGCCTTTTTTGTTTTTCCATTTCTTCAGATAAGCTTTTTGCTATTTTTTCACGGTCAACCGTTTGAATAACATCAAAAAGTTTGATCGCTTCTGCTGTTTTATTTGATTGTAGGGGACCGATGAGATGAAGCTTAATATTTTCAAATTGTTGACGTAACCCGAGCCATTTTTGTGCCGCTTCTTGTACGCGGTTTTCTGCAAACAAAGATTGGCCTGCTTGTAAAAGGGGACGTATATCAGCGGCAGAAACAGTTTTTGAAACAGCGATAAGTTCAATTTCTTCTATAGGGCGTTGTAGCTCTTGACATGTTTCAGCAATGTCTTTTTGAAGGTTTTGCCATGCTTCAATGGAAGGGGCATTGAGGGGCGTTTGTGTATTCATATTTTTGTGCTTTACCTTTTTTGTTCAAGAGTTGGTCGTTTTTTTAAAAGTTTTATAAAATACTTAGGGAAATATTTCACGAAAATGTTGACGATGAGCTTAATCCATGGTCAAGCATAATAAAACAAGTTTTTGGTTCTGTTTTATTAAAAGAGTATAATGGGAATGACGATTGAACATTATAATATAGGCGAACGCTATAATCCACGTGCGAGAGAAAAAAAATGGCAAGAAATTTGGGATGAAAAGAAAATTTTTCAGACTGTTCAAGAAGATGCTCGTGAAAAATATTATGTTTTAGAAATGTTTCCTTATCCGTCAGGCCGCATTCACATGGGGCATGTGCGCAATTATGCCATGGGGGATGTGGTGGCACGCTATAAAAGGGCAATGGGTTTTAATGTGCTTCATCCTATGGGGTGGGATGCTTTTGGTATGCCGGCTGAGAATGCTGCTCTGCAAAGTAAAGTGCATCCTAAAACTTGGACTTATCAAAATATTGCTGTAATGCGCGGGCAATTAAAGCAATTAGGGCTCTCTTTAGATTGGACGCGTGAATTTGCGACTTGTGATGTGGAATATTACCATCGTCAACAAATGTTGTTCCTTGATTTCTATCAAAAGGGGTTGGTTGCACGTAAAGTGGCTAAGGTGAATTGGGACCCTGTTGACCACACCGTTTTGGCCAATGAGCAGGTTGTTGATGGGCGGGGTTGGCGTTCTGGTGCGTTGGTGGAACAGCGTGAATTGACGCAGTGGTTTTTCAAAATTAGCGACTTTAGTGAAGAGCTCTTGGCTGGGCTTGAAGAGCTGGAGCAGTGGCCCGAAAAAGTTCGCACTATGCAGAAAAATTGGATTGGAAAATCACAAGGTTTGCTGATTCGTTGGGCTTTAAAGTCGGCGGGTGGTGTTGATGATGTTTGTGAGAAATTTGATGAGGTTGTTTGTTATTCAACGCGTCCTGATACACTGTTTGGCGCTTCCTTTTTGGCTCTGTCTGTTGATCATCCTATTGCACAAGCTTTGGCAAAAAAAGACAAAGCGTTGAGTGCTTTTATTGAAAATTGTCGGTGTGGTGGGACGACAACAGCAGCACTTGAAACAGCTGAAAAACAAGGATTTCTTACGCCCCTTTTGGCAGTTCATCCTTTTGATTCAACAGTACATATTCCTGTTTATATCGCTAATTTTGTGCTTATGGACTATGGAACAGGGGTTGTTTTTGGTTGTCCGGCTCATGATCAGAGAGATTTTGATTTTGCGCGTAAATATGATCTTCCAATAAAACCGGTGGTTTTGCCAAAAGGAGAGCAAGCAGAAGATTTTGTCATTGCTGAAACAGCTTATACGGGTGATGGTGTGATGATCAACTCCAGCTTTTTGGATGGTTTGACACCTCAACAAGCTTTTGAAGAAGCAGCCAAAAGGCTTGAAGAACAAATGCTCAATGGGCAACCGCAAGGGAAAAAAACAGTGCAATTTCGTTTGCGTGATTGGGGGATTTCGCGGCAACGTTATTGGGGGTGCCCCATTCCGATGATCCATTGTACATCTTGCGGAGTGATTCCTGTGCCGCGTACTGATTTGCCGGTTGTGTTGCCTGATGATGTTACTTTTGATCAACCTGGAAATCCTCTTGCACGGCATGAAAGGTGGCAGAATGTTACTTGTCCTTCCTGTGGTCAACCTGCCAAACGTGAAACCGATACTATGGATACATTTGTTGACTCTTCTTGGTATTATGCACGCTTTACGGCTCCTTTTGCGCAGGAACCTGTCGACAAACAAGCAATCTCTGAATGGTTGCCTGTGCAACAATATATTGGTGGAATTGAGCATGCCATTTTGCATCTTCTTTATGCGCGCTTTTTTATGCGTGCCATGAAATTGATCGGCCATGCGACTGTTGATGAGCCTTTTAAGGGGCTTTTTACCCAAGGTATGGTGGTTCATGAAACCTATCGGGATGATCAAGGGTGGGTTTCTCCAGCAGAAATTTCCATTGTTGAAAAGGATGGAAAACGACAGGCTTATAAATTGACTGATCAAAGTGAAGTGATGATTGGTTCGATTGAAAAAATGTCGAAATCCAAAAAGAATGTCGTTGATCCTGATGATATTATCGCATCCTATGGCGCGGATACTGTGCGTTGGTTTGTGTTGTCAGATTCTCCTCCTGATCGGGATGTCATCTGGACAGAATCTGGTGTTGAAGGAGCCCATCGCTTTGTACAGCGTGTTTGGCGCCATGTGGCTTTGAGTGCTTCTGTTTTAAAGGATGTGGCGCCTTGTGCAGGGCATCAGGGGGCAGCTTTGGAACTCTCAAAAGCTGCACATCGTACGCTTTGCGCTGTAGAAGATGATTTGGAAAAATTTGCTTTTAATCGGGCTATTGCACGCCTTTATGAATTCTTGAATATTATGGCACCGTTGCTCAACAAGATAGCAAGTGTTGACGATGAAATGAAAGCTTCTTTACGTCAAGCCATGGATTTTTTTCTTGCCATGATTGCACCGATGATGCCTCATTTAGCAGAAGAATGTCATGCTGCTTTAGGGGGAAAAACTTTAATGTCTGCGCTTGCTTGGCCTGTTTATGACAGCGCGTTAACCGTTGCGGAATGCTATACTTTGCCAGTACAAATTAATGGTAAAAAACGCGGTGAGGTGAGCGTTGCAGCAACTGCTGATGAAGCGATGATTAAAGAAGCGGTTTTGGCTTTAGATTTTGTAAAGGCGCAGCTGGTTGAAAAGCCTGTGAAAAAAATCATTGTTGTTCCAAAAAGGATTGTGAATGTCGTTTTTTAAAAGTTTGATTCTTGTTGTTTTAGCTGGTGTATTCACACTGTTGTGTGGATGCAAAGTTGAACCGCTTTATCGTCAAGAATTGCAGAGTGCAATGACAATGAATTCTGCTTCTTATGGGAATCTTGTTTCTGGGCAAGCTTCTTTGGGGCTTGCGCAAAAGCTTGCTTCTATTGTTGTGGAAGAGCCTTCGGATCGTTTTGGTCAAATGGTGCGCAATCATCTGCTTTTTCTTTTGTATGGAAATGGTGCTAAACCTTCTCTACCTGCTTATCGATTGGCATTGCAGATATCTGTATCTACAAGAGAATCTATGCAGATAGAGGTTGATTTCGAGAAAAAACGAAAAGGACGACCTTCTGTTGGAACTGTTATGAGCAGAGCTTCTTATACTTTGCAGGATATGAAAAATACTCTTGTTGCAAAAGGAACAGCAATGATGAATGCATCTTTTGACCGACTTCGTCAAGAATATGCAACGATGCAAGCAGAAGAAGATGCAAAAAAACGGGTTGCTGAAGAGTTGGCTGAACAGATTTTTTTGTTACTTTCAAAAGATCTTTCCAATAAAAACTCTAGATATTAAGCAATATTTTGTCCTGTTTTTTTCCAGTCGTTGAGAAATATTTGCAACCCTTTATCAGTGAGAGGGTGTTTGACTAGTGCTTTTAATATTGCTGGTGGAACTGTTGCAACGTCAGCACCACTGAGTGCTGCTTCTTTGACATGATTAACGGTGCGGATTGAAGCGGCCAAGATTTGTGTTTCAAAGTTATAGTTATCATAAATTGTGCGAATTTCATGAAGCAGTTCACTTCCATCATTTCCACAATCATCAAGTCTACCAATAAAAGGTGAAACGAATGTTGCGCCTGCTTTGGCAGCAAGTAAGGCTTGATTGGCAGAAAAACAAAGTGTGAGATTTGTTTTTAGTCCTTCTTTTGTGAGGGCTTTACAGGCTTTTAATCCATCGAATGTTAAAGGAAGCTTGATACAAATATTGTCGGCAATCTTTGCTAAAACAGCCGCTTCTTTCATCATGCTTTCAAATTCCGTTGCTGCAACTTCAGCAGAAACAGGTCCGCTAATGAGAGCACAAATTTCTTTTGTAACATCAAGAATATTGCGTCCTGATTTTAGGATAAGAGAGGGATTGGTGGTGACACCATCAACAAGGCTTAAATTCTGTAACTCTTGAATTTCTTCAATATTGGCGCTATCCACAAAAAACTTCATCTCTAACCTCTTCTTGTTAGCTTTTATCATATTTTTTGTTATGCGCTATTGTTGATTGCAAAAGCAAGAGAAAGAATTAATCTCTGTATAAAGAACAAGAATGCTATGATGTTAACCATGTACCCATTTTATATCGTTGCTCTTGATAAGGCATAGGGCTCATTGCGTACCAACATTTTTGCGTATTGGAATCTTTGCGTAGCGGTATTTTTATACTTATGAAAATAAGCTAGCATTATCACACACTTTGCTCATTTCCTATTTGCGATTGCTCTTGATATTTGAGAGAGCATCATAAGATACCTCCTTTTTTCAGGGGGGTACGTTTAACCTCATTTTTGATAGAAGTGAATGGATTTATTTTATCGTAAAACACCATTGAAGAAGGCATGTAAATTTTACATATGAAGTGTTTTTTTATGGTCAATACATTGATTTATTCTGTGTTACCCATTCTTCAACAATACGCTTTTGTGCTACTTGTATTGTTGCTTGATTCTCAATCAAGCTGAAAGATGTAGGCACGTGTTTTCACTTTTTGGCACAAAGCCAAGGTGAATATTGTAACGGTTCCATTTGCAATACTATTCTCCCTGTAATTCAAATCATAGGAGACTCTCTCATTGATAAGGATTTACAAATGTTCCTCGATGAGTTTGAAATGAGAAAAATTCATCGTACTGATGGTTTTTATTACAATAGGTATAATGATGATTATATTTTTATAAATCAGTTTGTTGAAGATAAATTGAGATATGAAGCGGTAAAAAAATAAACGTGTGTGTTGGGAAGAAGTTACACTATGGGATCGCTTTGTTGAAGAGCGCACTGACGATATCATGTTGAATGCTTAATAGTGATGCGCTTTATTTGCACAGAAGAAAGGCGCTAGTTTTTTTGCTATAAAGTTTTTTGTTATAGAGGATGAGATTGGTTCTTTTATTGACACTTTGGTGATGGAATGAGTGTTAAAAAGAATTTTTGTGAGAAAAGAGTTATGATAGGGGGAGAGATTGAATCCTGCAATGAATTTTATAAGAGTGTTTAAAGGTAAGGTTTAGACCTGTTGGTGTTTAAGAGGTCGTAGATTGGTTTAAAAGATGAATTCAAACATGATAGAGGAAAAGATTGTATCCGTATTGGTTCCTCTTCCTGTTGCTCACGCTTATAGTTATAAAGTTCCATCTTCTATGGAGGTGAATGTTGGTTCCTTTGTTCGGGTTCCGGTGATGGGGCGTGAGCTTTGCGGTTTTGTTGTGGATGTTGGAGAGAAGGCAGCCGATGGGCAAAGGTCTGGTTCGGTGGCGCGTGAAAAATTACGCTCTTTGCTTCATGTTTTTGATTGTCCCCCCTTAAAGGCAGAAATGATCACATTTTTGCGTTTTGTTAGTCGCTATACAATGGCGCCTTTTGGTCTTGTGGCGCGATTGGTTTTGTCTGTACCGGCTGCTTTAGAGCCGGAAGCTCAAATGCTGGGTTTGCGATATTGTGGTGGAAATGTAGAACGTCTCACACCAGCGCGATTACGGGTTTTGGAATTGGTGCGTAATGAGAAGATATGGACACGTTCTGGTCTTGCGCATGCGGCTGGAACTTCGGTTTCTGTTGTTGAAGGTTTAAAAGCGCTAGGGGTTTTTGAAGATATTATAGTTCCTGCTCCTGATCTTGTGGCAATGCCTGATCCTGACTTTTGTCCTCCTCAGTTGCAGGGAGCGCAAAATGAAGCAGCAACAATATTGCGGGAAGGTGTTTTATCTTCTCAGTTTCAAGTTTTTTTGCTTGATGGTGTTACGGGATCAGGAAAGACAGAGGTTTATTTTGAAGCGGTCGCTCAAGCCTTCAAAGGGGGCAAGCAGGTTTTAATTTTATTGCCGGAAATTGCTTTAACACAGCAGTTTTTAGATCGTTTTTATGCACGCTTTGGAGCTGCAGCAGCAGAATGGCATTCTGATTTGACGCCACGTCGTAGAGAACGTGTCTGGCGGCAAGTTGCAGAAGGGCGGGTGCGTGTTGTTGCGGGGGCTCGTTCAGCGCTTTTTCTTCCCTTTCATGAGCTTGGCTTGATTGTTGTTGATGAAGAACATGATAGCGCTTATAAACAAGAAGAGCGCATTTTTTACCATGCGCGTGATATGGCTGTTGCTCGGGGCTCTTTTGAGCATTTTCCTGTTATTTTATCTTCAGCAACACCGTCGATTGAAAGCCAAGCTAATGTTTTAAAAGGGCGTTATAAAAAGGTGCATTTACCTTCCCGTTTTAAAGAAGTAGCACTTCCACAGTTGCGGGTGGTTGATATGCGCCAAGGAGGGGTGCAAAAGGGGCGCTTTATTTCCTTTGCTCTTGAAAGGGCTTTAAAACAAACGCTTGATAAGGGCGAACAAGCTCTTCTTTTTCTTAATCGTCGTGGTTATGCACCTTTAACTTTATGCCGAATTTGCGGACATCGTTTTCATTGTACTGATTGTTCAAGTTGGTTGGTAGAACATCGTGCGCAAGGGCAATTGAAATGTCATCATTGTGGGTATCATGAACCACTTCCTCAAGCCTGTCCTGAATGTGGGACATTAGATCATCTCGTGGCTTGTGGACCGGGTGTGGAAAGAATTGCAGAAGAAACACAAATGCTTTTTCCTCAAGCGCGATCATTGATTCTTTCAACAGATCTCAAAGGAGGGATTGGGCAATTGCGAAGCGAATTACAAGCCATTGCAAATGGCGATGTGGACATTATTATTGGAACACAGTTGGTCGCTAAAGGACATCATTTTCCCAAGCTCTCTCTGGTTGGCGTTATTGATGCTGATCTTGGTCTTGCCAATGGCGATTTACGCGCAAGTGAACGTACCTATCAGCTGCTTTCTCAAGTTACCGGAAGAGCAGGGCGTGTGGGATTGAAAAGTTTAGGATTATTGCAAACTTATCAACCAGATCATCCTGTCATCAAAGCCCTACTTTCATGTCAGCCAGAAGATTTTTACACACGTGAGATTACAGCGCGTCAGCATTATCATTTGCCTCCCTATGGGCGGCTTGCCTCTTTGATTGTGTCTGCACAACAGCGCCAAGCAGCAGAACATTATGCGCGCGCATTGCGTCAAGCAGCGCCACGGGAAAAAAATATCTCGGTTATGGGACCAGCAGAAGCGCCTTTGGCTTTGGTTCGGGGGCGTTATCGTTTTCGGCTTTTGCTGCAAGGACAGCGCTCCTTTGATATACAAGGGTTTATACGTGCAATGCTTAGTGGTACACCCAAAATGCCCAGTTCTGTTCGGGTTCAAATTGATATTGATCCGCAAAGTTTTTTCTAAAACCAGTATCGCATAAAGTGAAGGTCTCTTTGCTTAAGATGCTTTACTTTAATATTATATATTTCAGAATAAGCATCCTAGCAGCAGAATATGATACATGTGCATTGCATTAAGCAGAGCTACGGGAAAAAATATCTTTGTTATGGAACCAGCAGAAGCGTCTCTATTATTCGAGGACACTATCATTTCGGCTTTTACTCCTTTTTTGTTTTAGGGACAGTACCCTTTTGATAGGCGGATTCTTTTTATAAGGGCGGATTATAGGGTCTGAAAATGCTTAGCTGTACACCCAAAATATCCAATTTTATACGGGTTCAAATTGATATTTATCTATGCTTTTTCTAAAATCAGTGCAATATAGTGCCATATAATATAGTGCCGTATAAAGTGAAGCTACGTGGGCTTAATGAAGGTCGTGTTTTTGATATTATTTGACCTTAAAACCTTATGCAGCAGCGTTCATAAGATGTATCAGCGCTGTATGAGTCGTACTTGCTTTTGTATGTTAGATTAGGGCGAGAGTATTGCATATATCTATTTTATTTATCTTTGACGAGCACACAGACTCATTTGGGAGCGTAAAGGTTAAAATGAGCATTTATCGTTGTCGTCCTTATTTATGGCTCTAGAATTTTCAAAAGCGCCCATAATTATAATTTTATAAATAATAACATATTGATTTATAGTGATAATATGCCGTTATTCGCTTTAGAAGCTCAACTATTTTAGGATTCTCTTATTTCAAATCTGTTTATATTGATCAATCAAAACCATTCGTTTGCATGTTACAGATGGGGGGAGCCTGTGTCGAGTGAAACTATATAAGAAAGGACTAAAATACCTCATCATCTCAAGTGTTAAGGGTTGTCGTAAAATTGGGAGATGGCAAAGTATGTGATGGTGCCAGCTTGTTCTTTCATAAGTGTGAAGATGAGGTTGCTCAATGGAGTTATCATTATAGCATTTATGGGTGCTGTCGTGAAATAGAGATTCTCCATTGTTTCATGCTTTTGTTACTTTCGTTCTCTAATGGGGGCACATTTTTCATGTAAAGCAGAACGTCCAAAACGGAATATTACAGAACATCTATTGTATTACTGTATTCATATGCTTGTTTAAACAAATGTTTTTCAGCATGCTCGAATTCATTTTACGATGTTTCTCGAGTGTAGAATGTAAAAGCTTTTATGAATGAAAACACCGCGTTAAGGTTTCCCATTTTTATTTCATAAAGGTATAAAATGGCGCCATTTATTATTTAGCTTTTAGGATTACGAAAGCTCTTGGTACTTGAGAGCGTTTATACGAGGTGTTTTTTCTTTAATCATTTCATTTTTTGTTTGTGATGGAGCAAGGGAGTGATTTTGATAGAAAGATTTGAAATAAGAGAATCTTTCGATGTTTGGGGCTCATCTGGTATGAAAAATGATACATTATCATTATAAATCAATGCATTGTATGCTTAAAGAGTGTGTTTACAAGAAAATATACTTGGTGAATTTTTTTAAAAGGAGTGGGTATTTGAAGAAAAAAGATCAATTTTTTCTTTAATTTTTAGGAGGATATTCATTACTTTTTTTCTTATCAGTTTGCAATAATAGACTTTTTCAGTCGCATTCGCATCTCGTTAAAGGTCTTGTGGTGATAAAGGGAGTGTTTTTTAGAGAAGAAGTGTTTTATTATGGTGGCAAGAGCATTTGAAGCAAAATCAAAGAGAGTGAAAAAATCGCTCAGAGAATGTCAAAAAGAGGCATAAAAAAACTGTGTTGCCATCTTGTATATCTAAAAAAAATTCTTTTCAAAAATATTTTGAATATTTTATTAAAATTTTTAAAAAGCAGCGATTTGTGGTGTTGCGAGTCGGCTATGTCTATGCTAGAAACCAAGAGGTTTTTGTTCTAGGTTTTAAGAAGAAGATTCTTAAGATTGAGAATTTCTGTTTCATTTCATCTGATAACTATCAGAGAGTCGCTCAAGGGAAAGAGGCGGTATTTCGTGTCGGATTCATTTTCTCTCATACCGCTGCCGTTGGTAGATCAACGCTATGCGCAAGCGCTTTTTGATTGCGTTCAAGAAGCTGGAAATGTTGAAAAGGTTGAAAAGGCAGTGGAAGATCTTTTGCTTGTTTTGGAGCAAAATAAAGATTTAAAACGCTTTGTGCTTAGTCCATTCTTTTCAGTTAAAGAGCAAATTAAGGTGATGCAATCTGTTTGTGCAAACATCAAATTTGCTGATAAAAACGCAGGTCAGGTTATTGGTAATTTTTTACGCGTTATTGCAACAAATCGTAGGCTTAGTGCCGTATTTGGTATTTTACATGCTTTTCAGCGTTGTGTTGCACGCGCTCGTAGGCAGGTTACTGCGCAAATTATTTCTGCGCGCCCCTTAAGTTCTCAACAAAGACAAGAGTTGTGTGAGGCTTTGGAAGGTGTCGTTGGAGGAAAAGTTTTGCTACACAGCATTGTGAATCCAACAATTCTTGGTGGATTAATCGTTCGTGTGGGGTCGTCTCAAATTGATACGTCTCTTCTCACAAAATTGTCTTCGCTTAAGCTTGCATTGAAAAAAGAGGTCAGCTGATGGATATTAGACCATCTGAAATTTCAAAAATTCTAAAAGAGCAAATCAAAAACTTTGACCAAAAGGCTGAGGTTTCAGAAATTGGTTGGGTTCTCTCTGTAGGGGATGGTATCGCTCGCGTTTATGGTTTGGATAATGTCCAAGCAGGGGAAATGGTCGCCTTTCCAAACGGTGTGCGCGGTATGGCCCTCAATTTGGAAGTTGATAATGTTGGTGTGGTCATTTTTGGCTCAGATCGTGATATTCGTGAAGGTGATTGTGTAAAGCGATTGGGCACTATCGTCGATGTTCCTGTGGGGCCCGCTTTGCTCGGGCGTGTGGTTGATGCGTTGGGAAACCCTATCGATGGTAAGGGGCCCATTAAAGCAACAGAGCGTCGTCGTGTTGATGTTAAGGCTCCTGGAATTATTCCGCGTCAGTCTGTCCATGAACCGATGTCGACCGGATTGAAAGCGATTGACGCACTTATCCCTATCGGACGGGGACAGCGTGAATTGGTGATTGGTGATCGCCAAACAGGAAAAACAGCGATTTTGCTCGATACATTTTTAAACCAAAAACCTTTTCATGAAAAAGGGGCTGGACGAGAGCAAGACAAAGTTTATTGTATTTATGTGGCTATCGGTCAAAAACGTTCGACGGTGGCACAATTCGTTAAAGTTTTAGAAGAACGTGGAGCGTTGGAATATTCTATTATTGTTGCAGCGACCGCTTCTGATCCAGCACCACTGCAATTTATTGCACCTCTTTCTGGATGTGCTATGGGTGAGTATTTCCGTGATAATGGGCAACATGCTTTGATCGGTTATGATGATTTGTCAAAACAGGCGGTGGCGTATCGTCAAATGTCTCTTTTATTGCGTCGTCCTCCAGGTCGTGAAGCTTATCCGGGGGACGTTTTCTATCTGCATTCGCGTCTTTTAGAACGGGCTGCGAAGTTGAATGCGGAAAATGGATCTGGGTCGTTGACAGCTTTGCCGGTTATTGAAACGCAAGCAAATGATGTTTCTGCCTATATTCCTACAAATGTGATTTCGATTACTGATGGGCAAATTTTTCTAGAGACTAATTTGTTTTATCAAGGAATTCGTCCTGCTGTAAATGTTGGTCTTTCTGTGTCGCGTGTTGGTTCTGCCGCACAAATTAAGGCGATGAAGCAAGTTGCTGGCTCGATTAAAGGTGAATTGGCGCAATATCGTGAAATGGCAGCTTTTGCGCAGTTTGGCTCTGATTTGGATGCGTCAACTCAGCGTCTATTGAATCGGGGTGCACGCTTGACAGAGTTGTTGAAACAGCCGCAATTTTCTCCACTTAAAACGGAAGAACAAGTGGTGGTTATTTTCGCCGGTGTGAATGGCTATCTTGATGCTTTGGCGGTTTCTGATGTTGCGCGGTTTGAGCAGGGACTTTTGGTGCTTTTGCGTAGTGATTATCAAGATCTCTTAAAGGCAATTGCTGAGCAAAAGCAAATAACAGACGAGCTGAAAGATAAGTTGATAACTGTTCTTAATACTTATGCGAAAAATTTCTCGTGATGAATTGATGGAATGCTTGAATGGCTTCACTAAAAGATCTTAGAGACCGTATCGCTTCGGTTAAAGCAACACAAAAGATCACCAAAGCTATGCAGATGGTTGCAGCGGCAAGGTTGCATCGTGCTCAAGAGGCAGCGCAGTCTGCGCGTCCTTATGCGAAGAAGATGGCTGATATTTTGACCAGTCTTGCTGCTGATGTAGATGGTGTTGATGCGCCTGCTCTTATGCGTGGTACGGGGCGAGATGATGTGCATCTCTTGGTGGTGTGTACTGCTGAGCGCGGTTTGTGTGGTGCTTTTAATGTGCAAATTGCTCGTCGTGCACGTGAACAGATTAAGGCATTGTTGGCATCTGGTAAAATAGTGAAAATTATCACTGTGGGCAAAAAAGGTGCGGATATTTTATCGCGTGATTACAAAGGTTTGATAATTGATCATATCGATTTGCATGCTGTAAAGCGCATTGGTTTTGCAGAGGCGGTGATGATTAGTCAACGGATTGTTGATTTATTCAATGAAGGCGCTTTCGATGTCTGTACGCTGTTTTATTCTGAATTTATTTCTGTGATTAATCAGCGTCCAACAGCTTTTGGCTTGATTCCGATGATTGCTCCAAAAGCAGCTGTTGAGGCAATAGATGTTGAGGAGCAAACAGATCATAGCAAAGGTTCACAATCAATTGTCTATGAGTATGAACCTGATGCGGCTTCTCTTTTAGAGGCGCTTGTGCCACGCAATCTTTCGGTGCAAATCTTTCGGGCTTTGCTAGAAAATATTGCTGGTGAAATGGGTGCCAAGATGACAGCTATGGACAATGCATCGCGCAATGCAGGTGAAATGATTAATAAATTGACGGTAGCTTATAATCGTCAACGTCAGGCACAGATTACGACAGAATTGATCGAAATTATTGCGGGCGCTGAAGCGCTTTAAATGGAAAAGGTAAGGATTGATGGTAAAAGCAGTAACCTCAAGCAAAGGAACAGAAAAAGGTGAAAAAAAGAAACCAGCTGTTCGTTCCGGCGTGAAAAAAGCCGCTTCGAAGTCTCAAGTGGATGTAACGGCTTCAGTGGATGTAAAGGCTTCCTCTGCGCCTGCGCGTAGTGCAGCTAAAGATACACCTGTAAAAAAAGATGCATCCGCAAAAAAAGAAGAGCGTGCACAAGGCGCTGTTGGTGAGATCAAGCAGGTTATTGGTGCTGTCGTTGATGTGCAATTTGAAGGTGAATTGCCAAATATTCTTAACGCTTTGGAAACAGAGAATTTGGGCAATCGCTTGGTATTAGAAGTTGCGCAGCATTTGGGTGAAAATACCGTGCGTACGATTGCTATGGATACCACTGATGGTTTGATGCGGGGCCAAAAGGTTGTGGATACAGGCACGCAAATTAGCGTTCCTGTAGGAGAAGCAACATTGGGACGTATTATGAATGTGATTGGAGAGCCGGTGGATAATGTGGGACCAATTCCTGCGACCAAAACGCGTTCTATTCACCAAGATGCACCTGCATATGTTGAGCAATCAACCATTTCAGAAATTCTCGTCACCGGTATTAAAGTTGTGGATTTGTTAGCTCCTTATTCTAAAGGAGGTAAAATTGGCTTGTTTGGTGGCGCTGGTGTTGGAAAAACCGTTCTTATTATGGAGCTTATAAACAATATTGCAAAGGCTCATGGTGGCTATTCTGTATTTGCTGGTGTGGGAGAACGTACACGGGAAGGAAATGATCTTTATTATGAAATGATTGAAAGCCGCGTGAATGTGAATCCAAAAGAGAATAATGGTTCAACGGAAGGGTCGAAGTGTGCCCTTGTTTACGGGCAAATGAATGAACCACCAGGAGCGCGTGCGCGTGTGGCTCTCTCAGGATTGACAATTGCAGAAAGTTTCCGTGATGAAGGACAAGATGTTCTCTTCTTTGTAGATAATATTTTCCGTTTCACGCAAGCTGGTGCTGAAGTGTCAGCGCTTTTAGGGCGTATCCCTTCTGCTGTGGGGTATCAGCCTACCTTGGCAACGGATATGGGGGCTTTGCAAGAACGTATTACCAGTACAAAAACAGGCTCTATTACTTCCGTTCAGGCAATTTATGTTCCTGCCGATGACTTGACGGATCCAGCGCCGGCAACGTCTTTTGCTCATTTGGATGCAACAACTGTTCTTTCGCGCTCTATTGCGGAAAAGGGAATTTATCCGGCGGTTGATCCGCTTGACTCCTTCTCGCGTATGTTGGATCCATTGATTGTAGGAGAAGAGCATTACACTGTTGCTTGTCAAGTGCAAACCATTTTACAACGTTATAGAGCGCTTCAGGATATTATTGCTATTCTTGGAATGGATGAACTTTCTGAAGATGACAAATTGCTGGTGGGACGGGCGCGTAAAATTGAACGTTTCCTTTCGCAACCTTTCCATGTTGCGGAAGCCTTTACTGGTTCGCCAGGGAAACTCGTTCCTTTAGAAGAGACAATCAAAGGCTTTAAAGGTCTTTGTGCTGGCGATTATGATGATTTGCCAGAAGCTGCTTTTTATATGGTTGGTTCGATTGATGAAGCACTTGAAAAAGGAAAGCGTCTCATGGCAGAGGCGTCTTAATAAGAAGCTTCTTGTTCAAGAGAAAACTGTCATGAATATTTTTCGTTAAAAAGGACAAGTCGTTGAAGAAAACAGAGAGTCCTTATATCGGGTATTGTGGAGACTTTTGTGGAAAACAATAGAGAAGAGCATTTTTTATTTGAGCTTGTATCGCCTGAAAAAATTGTGTTTTCAGAGCAGGTAGTGTCTGTTGTTCTTCCTTCAGCTTCAGGTTATTTGACAGTTATGGCGCATCATGCGCCATTGGTAGCAAGCATTGTGTTGGGTAGTGTGCGTGTTCGCACCTCTTTGGGTGAAAAATTGTTTGCTGTATGTGGGGGCGTTGCAAATATCACCTTTTCGGGCTGCTCTTTATTGGTAGAGCACGTTGTGGCTGTAGAGCATCTTTCTTTTGATGTATTGGAACAGCGGATTTTGCAGGTTCAAGCGACATTAGAAGGTGGGACAAGAGATGAGGATAATCACAAAATAGAGGCTTTTTTCCAGCAATTGTCAGCTGATGGTGCTGTGTTGATAGAAGCGTAGCAGCGTATACAGGAAAAAGGTGACATGAGCGGAAAAAAGAGTACGGTTGTGTTTGCTAAAAGGGGCGGAAAACCTTTTCCTCGTCCTGGTCGTGTTTTTGCAGGACCTTTGCCGAAATGTTTTGTTTATATTTTTGCTTCTCTTATTTTGCAATGGGCTTATGGTTTAGGGGCTAATATTGTTCAGTCTAACATTGTCCATCTTACGGGTGATTTTCACGCAACTTTGACCGAGACAACATGGTTGGTAGCGGCCTATATGGCGCCAAATGTGAGTGTAGCGATTATGTTGATCAAAATCCGCTATCAATTTGGGTTGCGTGCTTTTGCTGAATTATCAATCCTTGGTTTCGTTTTGGTTTGCGTGTTGCAACTCTTTGTTACGGATTTGCGTTCTGCATTGATTATTCGCTTTTTTGCTGGGATTGCTGCTGCTCCTTTGGCTTCACTTGCGCTGCTTTATATGATGGAGGCTTTTGCTCCAGCAAAGAAGTTTACTGTTGGTCTTAGTTTGAATTATATGAATGCGGCTTTAGCGGCACCTTTATCGCGTTTGATTTCTCCTGATTTGCTGGAAAATGGTGGTTTTTCTAGTCTTTCCGCTTTGGAAATGGGGTTGGTTCTCATCAGCTTGGTCTGTATCTATACTTTGCCTTTAACGCCTGTTGTCCGCAGTAAGGTTATTCAAAAGTTAGATTGGATAAGTTATGGTTTGATTGCTCTTGGTCTTGGATTAAATGCCGTGATTATGTCTGTTGGCATATTGTATTGGTGGTATGAAGCGCCATGGATTGGTTGGGGGCTTGCACTTGCTATTTTCTCGTTGGCTATTGCTATTATTATTGAGCTTAATAGAGAAAAACCGCTGATTGATTTACGTTGGATTTTCAGTAAAGAAATGGTTCAATCTGTTTTTATTTTATTGATCTTTCATGTTTTTTTGTTGGAACGGTCAAATTTGCCCGTAGGTTTTTTTAATCTTTTTGGTTTGCTTAATCGTGAGATGGCGCCCATGTATCTTGCGGTGACATTGGGTACTCTGTTAGGGGGGGCTGTTTGTGTCTTTTTTTTACGGGCGGGGCGTGAAGATTATTTTTATTTGTTATCTTTAGGTTGTTTGGCGCTGGGAGCTTATTTAGACAGTCGTGTAAACTATTTAACACGTCCGAAAGATATGATGTTGAGCCAAGGGTTGGTGAGTTTTAGTTATGCACTTTTTTTGCCTCCTGCTCTTTTCAAAGGGTTTGTGATTGCTGGTGAGCGAGGACCGCGTTATGTTTTGAGTTTTATTGCGGTTTTTTTGCTAACACAAGTGACAGGGGGATTGATGGGATCGGCTTTTTTTGGCAGCCTACAGTTTTATTTTGCCCATAAAAACTTTGAGTCCTTAACACAAAATATTGTTGTGACTGATCCGCTTATTTCTGGTGAGATGAATACTTTGTTTTCGCCTTCTTATGGTGCTTCTGTTCCCCATGGCTTGAGCAGTGAACAGGGTACTTCTATGTTGATAGAAAAATTTAAGTTAATAGCAAATATTTTTGCTTATGATGACGTTTTTCGGCTTTATTTTTATATTTCAATGATTGTATTCATTATTTTTCTTGTCACAATGGTTGTTAAGTCATGCTCTTTGCAGGCGTTAGAAAAGTAGAATGATGCCCATAGAAGAGGGGTGCAAAAAATGATAAAAGCATTACGGTCAAAAGCTACGATTGTTGCATTCTTGTCAGGTGTTACGGGTGTTTTGCTGATTTTGTGGGCTTGGAGACTTCCTCCTTTTGTGAGTAACATTCAAATAACGGATAATGCTTCCATTAAGGGCAATGTTACTCTGGTTAGTTCACAGATCTCTGGGGTGATTGCACGGATTTATGTGCAAGATTATCAACGTGTTGAAAAAGGAATGCTGCTCTTTGAGCTTGATGATTCTCTTCTTCGTCAGCAGCTTGCACGGGCACAGGCTGTTCTCGATTCAAAAAATGCAAAACTGGCAAGTATTGAATTGCAAGCTCAGATTTTACAGGGAGAAGTTAATGCTGCAGAAGCAGAATTAACGCGTTCACGAGCATTCTCTAATGTTGTTCCTGATAGTAAAAAGTTAGGCTTTGGTGATGCTGCAATTTCTGTTTCTCGCCCTCTTTCACAACTCTTGGCAGCCCTAGAAACAAAACGACAATTGCAAAAACAATTAAATCTTGAACGGCAAAGTTTACAGTCAGAAGTTTCGGGAGCAAAGGTGAGTGTTGAGTTGGCAAAACTTAATCTTGATCATACGAAGATTTTATCTCCTAGAACAGGCTATATTGGATTGGTTGGCGCTAAGGTAGGGCAATATGTTATGCCGGGTACGCAATTGGTCTCTGTTATTTCTGATGATATTTGGATTATTGCTAATTATAAGGAAACGCAACTTTCTCAGATGCGTGTTGGACAACCGGTTGTTTTTTCTGTTGATGCATTGAACAACAAAAAGTTAACGGGGCGTGTGGTTCGTTTTGCTCCGGCGACAGGTTCAGAGTTTTCATTGTTAAAAACAGATACGACAATTGGTAATTTTATCAAAATTGCGCAACGTATTTCAGTACGGATTTCTTTAGATCCTGGGCAGGAGGGGATTGAAAAGCTCATTCCTGGGATGTCTGTGGTTACGTATGTGGATACTTCGCAGCGGGTCGATTCTGGAGGATAAATTTTGGGTTTTTTCAGTTTAATTCTTGTGTCATTTACTTATAGCAAATGGGTATTCACATTGGAAGATTTCGTTTGGTTTTTTATAATACATCTTTTAAAGCTCTTAGGCTCCTTAATCTTCTATATCATGATGTAAAATAATGTTCCTTAAAATATTAAAGCGCATGCATCTTTACTGACTTCCATTTCTTTTGAAATAACTCAGTAGGGGGGATAGATGCAATGTTGAAAACTTTTCTTATAGTTTCTCACAACACTGTCCTTTGAGATGTGGTGCTACCGCGTGTTTTGAGGATAGGGGTAAGGAGACTGCCAGATAGAAAATTGGATAATAGATTGGTGGAATGGATGGAAAACTTATCTTTTGGAGGAAAGCGTAAAGTTAGGGGGAAAGATGTAAAGTTTATATTTTGTAAACTATAAAAAATGCCCGCTTTGAGTCGGGCATTAAAAGGGAAGGTTGTTGGTTGTGTTGTTAATTTTTACGGATCAGCAAGAAGCTTACTAAAACGACTCCTGCTGTTAGTGCGAGGGTTTTTTTAGGATTTTCTTTCGCTTTTTTCTTTAATTCTGCAGCATGTTCGTTGAGGTGATAAAGCGCGTGACGGCCTTTTTGTTTCCATGTGTTAAACAGCTCAGAAATGTTTTCAAAGTTATCATTTTGAGAACTCCAATGATTTACGGGGACCAGCTCTCTTTTTAATTGTGCTATACGTTTTTTAATTTTAGCATTTTTTCTATGGGGTGAAAATAGACACATTTATTGACTCCTTCATGTGTTAAATTGTTGTGTGACAGTTGGAATTGTGTTTGGGGTTTTGCTATAACGGCTTGAAAATTGAAAGGTTGCATTGATAATGCCGCGCGTGGGTGAGATGAGAATTAAGAGTTTGGTTTTAATGAGGCATTTCTTAATGTGCTCGAGTTCATTTCGTGATGGTGTTTGTTAAGGATTTAAGGTAAAAATTTTTACAAAATGGTGTAAAATTCATTCTATCATCTTTATTTCATAAAGATGTAAGTCGGTGTCTTCATTTTTTTGTTTGTTTAAAGTGTTGGGATAGCTTTTGGCACTTGAAATAGTTTATAAGGAATTTTTATCTACTTGTTCTTTTGTGGCTTTAGGGAGTGGTATTGATTCAATTAAGAAGATTTAAAATGAGAAAATCTTACGATATTTGGGGTTGCCATTCAAATTTGTAAAAAATTGATTATTATAAATCAATGTGTTGGATTAATTGGGCGGTGTCTTTCATGCATTTTTAAAAATTGCGCTTTGATAGGTGTTATCTGTTGTGTTGTAAAGCACTGTTTTGCGATGACGTGGATGTAAGGTATCGGCATGCAACTTAAAAATACAGTATTGTCTCTGTTTGGTTTCAGTTTCTTTTTGAATCAACCAAGTGTAGAAGTATAAACTTGAACAGAAGTAGTAGAACTTATCCGGTGCGTCTATAGGATGAATCGCACCTATGAGTTGAATTGCATCAGTGGTTAGTAGGTGGAACCTTTTGAGAGTAATCTGTTAAGATTGGGGGGCGGTGTAATTTTCGTCCTTTGAAGCGTGGAGGAAGTCAATGTAAATGATGATTGATAGCGCAGGTTTTAAAAATTTGAGGACTTGATGAGTACGACCTATTTTTTATCTAAACCACTTGAGCGTCGTCGATCTGTTGGTGTTGCTGTTGGTGATGTGATCATTGGGGGGCAGAGCCCGATAGTTGTACAGTCAATGACCAATACGGATACAGCTGATGTTGATGCAACTGTTGCTCAAGTGGCTGCTCTTTGGCAAGCTGGTTCACAATTGGTTCGGATTACTGTTGATCGTGATGAAGCGGCGGCAGCTGTACCAAAAATACGGGAGCGATTGGAGAGGTTAGGATTTTTTGTACCCTTGGTTGGGGATTTTCATTATATTGGACATAAGCTTTTATCTGATCATCCTGCGTGTGCTGAGGCGCTTGCAAAATATCGCATCAATCCTGGAAATGTTGGTTTTGGCGCAAAAAAAGATCGTCAATTTGCAGAAATTATAGAGATTGCTTGTCGGTATCATAAACCTATTCGCATTGGCGTGAATTGGGGCTCTCTTGATAATGCATTGTTAACACGGCTTATGAATGAAAATGCACAGCAAGAAAATCCTTTATCGGTTGCTGAAGTGATGCGGGAAACTGTTGTGCAGTCTGCTCTGCAATCGGCTCTTTGCGCTGAAGAGATGGGGTTGGGACGTGATAAAATTATTCTCTCTGCTAAAGTGAGTGATGTCCAAGATCTTATTGCTGTTTATACCACCTTGGCGGCGCGTTGTGATTATGCTCTTCATTTGGGATTAACGGAAGCTGGGATGGGAACAAAGGGCGTTGTTGCTTCTTCGGTGGCTTTGGGCATTTTATTACAACAAGGGATTGGCGATACAATACGAATTTCCTTAACACCAAAACCTGGTGGTGATCGGACACGAGAAGTAAAGGTGGGGCAAGAACTTTTGCAAGTAATGGGTTTTCGGCAATTTTTGCCTGTGGTTGCGGCTTGTCCTGGTTGTGGGCGCACAACCTCAACGGTCTTTCAACAATTGGCGCAAAAAATTGAAGCAGATTTATACAAAAATATGCCTGTTTGGCGTGAAAAATACCCTGGCGTTGAAAGTTTGAAGGTTGCCGTGATGGGATGTATCGTCAATGGACCGGGGGAGTCAAAACATGCAGATATTGGAATCTCTTTGCCTGGAGTGGGGGAAAGTCCTGCGGCACCTGTTTTTATTGATGGACAAAAGGTAAAAACTTTGCGGGGTGATCACATTGCTGAAGAATTTGAAGCGCTTTTGAGTGATTATATTCATACACGCTTTGGACAGGGTTGAAATAAATTCTTGGAGTGCATTTTTTCTTCATTAAAGGCTGTGTTTTTGCTTGTAAATCAATATTCAGTCCTCATTGTGGTTGCATGTTGAGAACAAGATGATCGTTCATAAATTGAGGCGCTTCTTCATTGTTTTCAAGTATTTCTCTTTGATAATACTGTCTTCAAACAGATCCAATAGAAAACTAAACGTGACATTATTTCCAGCAATTTTCAGAATATCAAATTGATAGGATTGGAGTTCTATATAGCGGCTATTGCCATATTTGTTATAAAATTTAAGCTTTTATCTTTATATAAAAGGATGTATTGACACCTTTCGTGGTGTTATTGGGGAATAGATGACAAATATATTAGCGTTTGGATTTTTATTTAACGGTATAAGAATTTTAACAGGTGCCTTTATTGTATTTTATATGCTTGAAAAAGGGCTAACTCTTATTGATATCGGGATCATTAAGTCGTTTCAGGCTTTTATTATGATGGTTACAGATATTCCTCTGGGATATTTTGCCGATAGAAAAAGTTATAAAATATCTATCGTTTTGGCAGCGGCTTTTGCTGCTACATGGCTATGTCTCATGGGATTTTCTACAAGCTTTTATGGTTTTCTTTTGGCAGAATCTTTTAATGCCTTATCGCTGACATTGATTGCTGGCGCCTATAATGCTTTACTTGTTCAATATGCAAAAGCAAAATTGACATCGACTAAAAAAGTGCTTGGTTCTAGCTCTCAATATAATTACATCGGCATGTTTATATTCAGTTTAATCGGCGCATATTTTGCTGATTATTCTAGCCAATATATATGGTATATCGCGGCGTTTTTAATGTTGATGACAACACTATTTGGTTTGTTTTTTCTTGATGACCTGAAAGGAGAAAAACAACCAAATAAAGCGAATTCTCTCATTTATGATGCTAAAGAGATGTTGTCTATTTTTATTAAAGTTCCTTATATCTCTTTATGCTTTTATTTTTCACTGATCTTTTTCAATATATTCTCGCAGTATTGGCAGTGGATATTTAAAGATCATAATATTAATGTCACTTATTTTGATCTTGGTGTGACATTTTCACTGATATTGCTCTCTCAGCTCTTGGCTAGTTTTCTCTTTACAAAACTAAGTGAAAGAGTGAATTTTATTTTAATACTGTTTCTTTCGGCTTCACTGATTTTTACAATGGTTTTCTTTGAGCCAAGAAAAGAAATTGCTGTTATTTTAGTCTGTATGATTTTTTACTTAATTAAGTATACATATCTTCGTGTAGAAGTTATTTTGCACGATAGTATTAGTGATCATTTCAGGGCTACATATGAATCTTTTTTGTCAACCGTTGGGAGATTTAGCTTATTGGTATTTTTTTACATGAGTGCGTATATGGTCAATATATTTGGCTTTTTCTCACTCGTTTATATTTTTGCTATTTATTTATTGATTTACTTGTTGACGGTATTTTTTTTAGAAGGAACTCTCAAAAAAGTTCAGTGAGAATATTAACTTATTACGATACGTGTTTTATAGGGTTTCATAGTGGAGCAAGGCTTTTATTTATTAAGGCGCATCGTTGTTTTGCATGTTGAATGAGAAAGCTGAATAGTGTCAGTTATTCTTATTTAAAATCTATGTATGTTGAAGCAATCAAAGTCATCTGCTTATACGTTATAAGTGGGCATGGCATAACAATCATTAAAAAGGAAATAAAAATGCTTCTCATGAATATTGTGTCAAGAGTTGCTGACAAGATTGGACGCTGATAAAGAAAATGATTGTGCCGGATTATATGCTTATTAAGGAATGGTGATTGCGCATTATTTCACATTTTCTTTTTTCATTCTTTAATGGAAGGCACTTTTCATGCAAAATAGGATACCCAGAATACACTTGTGTTATAAATTCACGCGGCTTGTTTTAATGAAATTCCTCTCAAGATTTGTCGCATCCATTTCATGATAAGGACTATAATGGAGATTAATGGTAACGTTTCTTTGAAAAGTCTATTATGCATTTAACAAAGATGACGATTTACACTATGTGCAATAGGGTGGATGAAGTTTAATTTTTGCGTAGTGCACTAAAGTGTGCTGCTTGTTGGAGCGGGAGTGCTTTAGCGCCAAAAGGATGTAAGAATGCTTCTGCTTTACTGATGAGTGTATCTCGCTTTTTTTGGGTTTCTTCAATGCCGTAAAGATGAACAAAAGTTGCTTTTTGTGCCGTTTCATCTTTCCCAGCCGTTTTTCCTAGGGTTTGCGTGTTGGCGGTGACATCAAGAAGGTCATCGGTTAATTGAAAGGCTAAACCAAGATAGGTACCAAAATCAGTAAGCTTTTCGGTTAATTCTTTAGATGCATTGCCAATGATGGCGCCTGCTTGGCAAGCAAAGCTTATCAGGGCTGCTGTTTTCATGCGTTGTAGAGTGGTGATGTCAGTACTTTCTTGCGGTCTTTTTTCAGCTTCGAGGTCCAGCATTTGTCCACCTAACATACCGCCAAGTCCTGCCGATTGTGCAAGAGACGTGATCAGCTTTATTCTAATGTCTGTCGATAGAGTACTGGCTTTATGGGCAATGATTTCAAAGGCAAATGTTAAGAGGGCATTGCCTGCTAGAATTGCTGTTGCTTCATCAAATGCTATATGGACGGTGGGTTTTCCACGCCGGAGTATATCGTTATCCATAGCGGGAAGATCATCATGAATGAGCGAATAACAATGGATACATTCTAAGGCACATGCAACATCAAGAGAATGTTCTACAGGAACATCAAAAAGTGCAGCACTTTGAATCACAAGAAAAGGACGCAGGCGTTTTCCACCGTTCAGCACACCATAGCGCATGGCTTTGATTAAGTTTTTAGGGCGTGAAATTTCACCATTTTGGATTTGATCACTTAACAGGGTATCAAGCCGCTTTTCAACGGTGTATCCATGTTTTGCAAGAAGGGTGGTAAATTCGTGCATTCTTGCTTCCTTTGTTTTTACAAAAATGAAATTATGAAGTTTAAAAAGAAAGGTTGTCGCTTTTTCTTTTTTTCATAAATTGGCGTCGTTTTTTATTAAAATCAATTTCTCTTTTTATCCGTATCTCTATTGTATGCGCAAATCCCTTTTTAAACTAAATAAAAATTGAATGAAGGTCTTATAAAAAAGATTTCATTGGTGTATAAAATTCTCAAATTTTGCGGTGTTTTGGATATTCATTTGATCATTTTGACACCATTTTTGATGAAAAGAAGGTCATTTTGGTAAGAGGAGGGTCATTTTGACATTGCCTCTTCTTTTTTATCAGTGTATAATATCCTCAAATTTTATGGTGTTTTTAAATGAAGCATTGTCATTTTTGACATTGCTTTTTCTGTTTTAATGGATTTGGAGTGTCTTTTTATGGCTGTACCTAAACGAAAAACCTCTCCAGCGAAGAGGGGCATGCGCCGTTCGGCTGATGCTCTGAAGGCGCCGACTTATATCGAAGATAAAAATTCTGGTGAATTACGTCGTCCTCATCACATTGATTTGAAAACGGGAATGTATCGCGGGCGTTCCGTTTTAGTGGTTAAAGACTGAGCGTTTTATCTCTTTTCCAGTAGTAAGCTTCTTTTGATTCATGAGTGAATGCACGTTTGTGGCGTGCATTTTCGCTTTAAGATGAATGTTGAGGTGTCTTTGTATCGCTCTCATCACATTGATTTGAAAACGGGAATGTATCGCGGGCGTTCCGTTTTAGTGGTTAAAACTTTAGCGTTTTATCTCTTTTCCGGTAGTAAGCTTCTTTTGATTCATGAGTGAATGCATTGGGTAAGATGCGTTTTTCGCTTTTTCTTGAGAACATGTGTGGGATAAGGCTTTGCCATAGAAAAATGATTCTATTGTGAGAGATGATTTTTTTGTTTTTTTGAGAGGTTATAAAGGATTGCTTGTGTCAGTGTCTTTTATGATGATTTTGTTAAGAGCTGGGGTATTGATATAAGTTAGCTCAGTAATGGAATCATTTTGTATTGCACTTAATTTTTGCTTACTGTAGAGGGAATCCTATTAGATCGTAAAATATCGTCGTTTAAGGCGGTTGACCCATGTAAGGCTTTAAGCATACTGGTGTTTTTTATGAGAATATTTAAGGCAATGGTTTGTCTATAGGCTTATATTGTGACATGTGATTCTCAGTAAAAAAATAAAGATTTACATCACATTGATTTATAAAGATCATTCGTTTTTTTTTACGCCTTTAATGAAAGGTCTATCGTAGGATTTTCTCATTTTAAATTTCTCTCATGTTGAATCAATGACAATGACTTGCTTTTCGCTCACAAGTGGGGCTGGCATGTGGGTAAAAACTCTATAAGAAAGGAAAAAATGTCTATAATGAATATTTTCAAATGTAAGGATTGTTGTAACATTGGGGGTTAAGTGTATGATGATGCCAGCGTGTTTTCTTATAAGCAGAAAAGAGAAAACCGTTACAAGACAAAAGGTGTACACATTCAATACTCTTTAGTGCTTTTGATGATAAAGACATATGAGACTTTTCTGTGAATATCACGCTTTCTTTTCATATTTTTGTGAATATAAGGGATTTGTTACGAACAGCTTGTAAAATAAGTAAACTTAAAACCAGATGTTTTATGTATGGGGTTGAGCAAAGTATTTTATCAAAGCTAATATGATTCTCCAGTTCATAGCTGGTTTATAAATGGTTTTATGGTGTTACTTACCTAAGTTTGTGATTTTTTTGTTATCTGTTCATCAATATCTAATCTTTAGCGGTCTGTTTAAAACAGAGGTTCAGACTTTTAAGAGTTCTATGAATCGTTCTAGATTTTGTGTGTCCGATTGGAGTAAGAATATTGCGTATATCTCGTAATCTCTTAAATGAGAATATAACCTATTTTGGAAAAATATGAAGTTGCAAGGGATAATACCAACGCTCGTTTGTATTGTTATTTTTTAAGTTAACTTTACAGCTTTCAAAAATATTTGGAATGCCTTTTATAGAATGGAGATGATGGTTTATTTCATGCTTTTGTTTATCGCGTTTTTTAATGGGGGAATGCTTCTCATGCAAAATAGAGCGCCCAAGACAAAATATATTTATGCTGTACCGTTACGCGTTTTTGAAAAAGAATATTTTCAATATTTGTTGCATCCATTTATGACGGCGTTTTTGAATGTTCTAATGGTTTTGTAGAAGGGCAAAAGGTAAAGTCTCGGTGCAGTGTATAAACGGCACTATGATCTTTACGCTTAATAAAAAAGCAAGCCCGCACCCTTACACATCTTACCAGATTCCAATGTTGGTATATCCTTTGGCACTTGAGACACTTCTCGCTCTTTTTGTATAGTTTTTACCCACAGATCAGCCCCGCTTGTGATTGACAAGCAAGTGATTTTGATTGATTCAACATGAGAGAAATTTGAAATGAGAAATCTTACGATATTCAAGATTCTAATTTAATATGAATAATGCTAGATTATGATGATTAATCAATTTTTTATCTATGAAGCAAGAAAATGAGGAGGAGGGATTTGTCGAAAAGTTAGATTGTTTATAGATTGGCGCTGGTTAAGAAATTTTGTCCTTAAGGGCAGAGAGGATATTAAAAAAATAAAACCAGCGAAAAGCTGGTTTTATCAAAATATCTCATTATGATGAAAGAGTGTGTTATGCAGCGTAGACAGCTTTACTGTTTTCATCTGTTTCTTCTCTCTCAGTTTTAAATTCGCATTTTGGCTTGTTGGAGAGATGCATCTCTATGAGATTGATAGCTTCTGTTTCAGAAAGACTATTAATAACTGCAATTTCGCGGGCCATTCTTTCAAGAGCAGCTGTATAAAGTTGGCGCTCAGAGTAAGATTGTTCAGGCTGTAGATTAGAGCGAAAAAGATCACGGACCACTTCGGCGATACAAATAAGATCTCCTGAGTTGATTTTAGCATCATATTCTTGCGCACGACGTGACCACATGGTTCGTTTAACGCGTGCTTTTCCACGTAAAACTTTTAAGGCGCGTTCGACAGAGTCACTAGCAGATAATTTACGCATTCCAACGGAAAGGGCTTTTGCAATGGGGACTTTGACATCCATCTTATCTTTCGCGAAATGAATGACAAAAAGTTTTAATTTATGTCCTGCAACTTCTTGATCTTCAATCGCTATAATTTGTCCTACTCCATGCGTAGGGTAGACGATATATTCAGAGGTTGCAAATTCTTTGGTCTTGGAAGACGCTCCATGTTGGGATGCCATATTTTAGTTTACTCCCTTATGATCAACAAATGTATCGGAAAACAGGTTATAAACCTGAGGGTTGAGTTTTCTTTAACCAAGTATATTGTACCAATTAAGTGAGCATAAAAGCCGAGTACTTTTAAATCCAAAAAAAATACACCGCTTTACTATAAAAAGCAAAGAAAAATACTTAGAAAGATGATCATGTTAAAATAACACTAACATCAAACTTCCAAAGAATCAATCATTTCGCTTAAGGATTTTTTTATTTTTAAAAGGGAAGTCTTTCAATTGTTGAAGGAGGAGGGTTCGCACTGTATCATTAGTCTTCGCCGCTTCCTGGATTTTCTGAAAAATACTTTTCTAATTTATTTGGAACGCCATCCATTTCTTTTGCTTGAGGAAGAGGATCTTTTTGGGTGGTTATATTAGGCCATTTGTTTGCATAATGAAGATTAAGTTCTAACCACTTTTCTAATCCTGGTTCTGTATCAGGTAAAATTGCTTCTGCTGGGCATTCTGGCACACAAACACCACAATCGATGCATTCGTCGGGGTGAATAACAAGCATGTTTTCCCCTTCGTAAAAACAATCAACAGGGCAGACTTCAACGCAATCCGTATATTTGCAGTGAATGCAGTTGTCGGTTACTACGTGGGTCAAGATCAAACTCCATTTGTTACTTTAATTCTCTTTAGAGGAAAGTGTATGCGTGTTTTTATGATTGGTGAGTTGATCGCGTAGTATAGCTAGTTTCGCAAAAGGTGAATCAGGATTAAAGCGCTTTTCTTTTTGAAAAGGCTTATGATTTGCATGTTTGCCTTGGGATTTGTGGAACTTATGAGAGCGTTTTGTTTGTGATGGAGCTTCTTGAGGGGAATTTTCATTTGTGTGTTCCGCTTTTTTTACAGCGCTCTTCGATTTATTTTGCCACTTATTTCCTAATTTATCACGTTTTTTTTGTGCGTGGTGGTGAAATTGATGTCTATAATGCCATAGTAAAATAACTTTATCTTCTTGTGTAGGGAGAGGGGGGGGGGCAAAATTCCCAACAGGTTCAGCTGCCGGTAAATGATTGGTTTTATGGGGATATTTTTCAATACCAGAGGATAAAGTATTTGGGTATGAGGTATTTTTTTCTTCTCGTGTTGTTTCTGAATCGCTTATTGTTTTCCATTGACTGCCAACGCATTCTGCTGCAGGAACATCTTGCATTGTTCCATTGACAGAGGAAGAGGCTTGGTGTGCAAGGAGATTTTGTTCAAAAACAGTATTGCTTATGCTGTACGATTGATAACCAAGTCCTTTGAGGATTTCTTCCATATCGTTTCCATTGGCCCCAAGAATGGACATCATGGTTGGTGTAACAAAAAAACTTTTGCCATCATAGGCGCCATCGGGTTTGGGATCATTTCCTTGTTTCCAATGAAGTGCGGGGCGGATGAGATTGGCGAGACGTTCTAAAATATCAATCCTTACAGCACGTTGTCCTAAGATTCGGTAGCCGGCTAATTGATAAAATTGGCGGTTATAGGTAGGGTCAACAATCAAAGAGGTTCGACCAGCAGATAATGCTGACAAAATTTCACCCACACCAGTTTGATCTTGTTCCGCATTTTGAAGATTCCACAGGAGAGTAATGGCTTGAACCGGAGCAGGTTTAAGCATTCCGGCAACATAGATGTGAAAAGCGCCAAAACGTACGCCTAGACGCCGAAGCACGGCACGTGATTCTTGCGCAAGTTCTTTGACAATGTCTAAGACTTCGCGGCGTGGTAAAATCCCTAAAGAGTTAAAAAGTTGTAAAGCAAGACTGTTTGTTGAATCCGTTAAACTATCAGCATTACGCAAATCAAACAGGGGTTTTAAAGTCGTTTCAAAATGAAAGGTGACAAAGCGTTCTAATCGCTTCACAACGTTATTGCGGGATTCTCCAGTGAGTTGTTCATCTGCTAAAACAATCAGTTTTGGTTTGAAAAAATCTTCTGTTGCTACAAGCTGTCCTACGGGTTGACCAATCCAGCGCACAATTCCATCAGAACTGAGGGTAAAATCTCCATTTGCACAAGCACAAAAACGTGTTGCGCGTTTGGAAAAAGCAAGAATCAAATTTTCATTCTCTGTTGAAATTTGCTTCTCAGCTATTTGATCGCTACTGTTTTTGTTGGCATAAAAACGAAAACCTTCAAATTTACCCCTTCCGTGTTTTTCAATGAGAATATCATCTTGAAGAATTTCATCCTGTTGAACAATCTTGCTATCCATGATCATTTTCTTTCTCAGTGCGAAATTGGTCAAAAGCTTTTTGCGACAATTTCATAATGCTTCTCTTTCTTTAACACGTTTGTTGCGTTTGCTTCAATCACTCTTGTCGTTTTTTGCTGTTTCTTTTTGCGTCTTTAAAACTTGGATGATTCTTTTTTTTTATTCAGTTTTCATTCAGTTTTGATGCTTTATATTTGCAAATTACACTTATTGGTTGTATTGTAAGGATGAAAGCATAAATAAATTCTTCAATTTAAAAGGAAACAGAACCGGTTATCAAAAAACAGCTTTTGTTTTACATGATCATTTTATTTTTTTTGTTGTTTTGTCATGAAAAGTGAAGAGAAAGTTTTTTCAAATATTTCATAGGCTAAAAGGCATATTGTAAAGGCATTTTGCAGGTGAAATTGTGTCTTATGACAAGAATTTTTACCATGACAGTCAAAAAAAACAATTGCGATTATAAAAATACACGTTAAAGTAGTGGGTACAGAAGTTAACAACTTTTGCGTTCTTTTTAAGCAAAGAACAATGATGTCGTTGCCAAATCAATTTTGATAATTTTAATCGCAAGGGGTTATTATGGGTAATCTTTCAAATGCTGTTTATAAAAGCAGCAAAAATTATAGCGATGCAGACAAAAGCTTAGGACGTAATATGATGCGTTCTGCTATGCAAGCGCCTTATCTTGAACGGCAAAAAGAGCATGATTTGGCTCTGCGGTGGAAAGACAAACGTGATGATGATGCCATGCATCAAATTGCAGCAGCTCATATGCGTTTAGTGATTGCTATTGCTAACCGCTTTAAACGTTTCAAAATGCCATTGGGGGATTTGGTACAAGAAGGGTATGTGGGACTATTGGAAGCAGCTGCACGTTTTGAACCTGATCGGGAAGTGCGTTTTTCAACGTATGCAACGTGGTGGATACGCGCTTCTATTCAAGATTATATTTTGCGAAATTGGTCAATTGTTCGAGGGGGAACGAGTTCTTCGCAAAAAGCACTTTTCTTTAATCTTCGGCGGTTGCGTGCAAAACTGATACAAGATGATAGTGCTTTGTCAAAACAGGATATCTTTCGCACAATCGCTGAAAAGCTTGGCGTTTCCGTGCGCGATGTTGAAACGATGGATTTTCGTTTTTCCAGTTCTGATAATTCCTTGAGTGTTTCTGTTTCTGAGAACAGTGATAATCCCATTGCTAAGATGGATGTTTTGGTGGATGATAGTCCTCTTCCTGATGCTTTAATTGAGCAAGTCATTGATGGTCAAAGGCGTACACAATGGCTTTACGATGCGTTGCAAATTCTCAATGAACGGGAGTTGGAAATTATTCGCTTTCGTCGCTTAAATGAAGAGGGTGCGACTCTTGAAGTTTTGGGTGAAAAGTTAGGAATCTCGAAAGAGCGCGTGCGTCAAATTGAAGCTAGGGCTTTGCAAAAGTTGCGTTCTGCTCTTCTTACGGTTCATTCAGAAGATGCTTACGATATATAAGCAGTAAAAGGCTTTGTGGGAGGAAGAGAGAGAACGTATAAGTGGGGGCATATGAGAGTATGATGAAGTTGGATTTAGGGGATTACCAGATTTGTCTAGGAATATGCCTCCTTGGGGATGCTTTTGGTGCTATTGATGAACAGAGGAAGATTGGGGGTGATGTTGGTTGGTAGGAAATATGTATCAAACGGAGACCTTATAAAAGCATGATGAAGTTGGATTTTAAAGTGTTTCTCTTTATTTTCGAATATGCTTTAAGGGGGAGGACATGATACAGATAGAAAAGAATCAAAGCTGTAGAAGATGAGAAAAAGGCTTATTCTGTAATAATTTTCACTTTTGTACCTGCGGGTAAAGTTTGTGTTGGTGAGAGGGCGTTGAGGATGCGAAAGAGTTTTTCTTTATCTGGTGTGTGTTGCATTTTATTGGCTAGGTTTGCAACGTTTTCTCCTTGTTTAACGCGGACAACACGGATTTTTAAGGGCTTCAGTTTTTTTAATTGTGAAGGTGAAAGAGAATGAAAGCTTTGTAGCGTTTTTTGGGCAACCTCTACAAAATTTTGAGAATTATGTGGGGCGGCTGTCAGAAAACGAAAGATGTGGTTGTTGAATGGAATGACAACTACATCAAATTGCCATTGCTCATTGGTAGCATGGGCTCGTGCTCCAAGTAAACTTTGGCTTTGGAATCCTTGATGCGTAAACTCTTGACTGGGGAGACTTTGAATTGTGATGGGGCGGATAGATGATTGGTCTAGCCCGATAATCCAGCCGCTTTTCAAATAATCACTCGCAGATATTCCAGTAGGATGCGGAATAGCATCAAAACGAATCGCAATTTTATCTGGTCCACTGGCCCAAACAGTGTGTGCTGAATGTTCTATTGTAAAATTATTTGGAACAGAAAAAGCTATGCGCAACTGTGGGTGAATAAATTGGTTACCTCGTACAAAACCTGTATAAAACCCTCCTCCAAAAATCATGCCATCAATGCTTTTGAGAAAAGAATCGCGATCGGTTGTTTTACTATTCCCTTTACTGATTTTACGCGCCTTTTCTATCGCAAGCCGAATGCGTTGAGGGGTGGTTGGGTGAGAAGCTAGAAAATCTAGAGAAGCATTTTGAGTGCCGGAGATATTACGCAAAGCACTATAGGCTTCCATTGTTTGAAGAAAGCGCGGTGAAGCAAATGGATCATATCCTGCTTGTTGGAGCATTTCAAGTGCAAGGGAATCAGCTTCCAGCTCTTGATTGCGGGAAAATTGCGCGAGTTGTTGCTTGTTTTGCACAGGGTTATGAAGTTTTTTGCCAATAGAAGAAAGAAGATGTGAAGATATGTGATTTGCCATCTTTAATTGGGCTTCTTTTTGCAGGCGTAAAATGCCATGATTGGCTCTAATATGTGCTATCTCATGGGCTAAAATGGCTGCAACTTCTGAAGAATCATTGGCTAATGCCAGCATACCACGAGTGATGTAGATTGCGCCATTGGGGAGCGCAAATGCGTTAATACTTTCTGAGTTTAAAATTGTTACAGAATAGTTTTGATGAGAACTATGGGATGCAACTGTCAGTTTACGGACAATCTTTGCTAAAAGGTGTTCAAGTTTTGCATTATAATAAGCGCCGCCATACATTTGCAAAATACGCGGGTGTTGCAAAGCGCTTAATGTGACATAGATATTGTGATTGTTGGTACGTTTGATTGTTTTAGAAGAAGTGGAAGAAAGCTTATCATTTTGAGAGAGGGGCGTATGACAAGCCGAAAGGAGAAACGTTAAACTTATGAGAGTGGCTTTATACAGGCACGAGTGAAAAAGAAAATTGCGTTGAAAAATGGGGTGTGTTGGACCATGGTGCACATTATTTCTGCGGAGTAATTTGGCAAATTGCATTTGTATCTTTTGTATCTTTGTATCGTATGTTTCTTTAAGAAAGACATTAGGGATAAGGATTCGTTGGGCTATATCACGCTTTTTGTTTATAAAAAATGACTCTCACTTATAAAAGGATGCGCTGTAAAGGAAATTTTGTGAAAGGCAAAGTATGGCATGACAACATTTACGATATTATTAAATGGAGATGTTCATATCACTGATCGTTTGCTTAATCAAATTCAAAACAGTCGGGTGATTGCTGCTGATGGTGGTATGCGTCATGCGGCAGCGCTTAATGTGTCGCCTGAGTTGTGGTTAGGCGATTTTGATTCGTCAGATGAGAATTTAATACGCAAATATAGTCATGTTCCGCGTGAAGTTTTTCCCTCTGATAAAGATATGACAGATAGTGCTCTGGCTTGTGAAAGAGCGCTGCAAAATGGCGCTAAAAAGCTTATTTTGTGCGGTGCTTTGGGAGGTGAGCGAAGTGATCATAGCCTTTCTCATATGACGCAAGCGTTAATGATGGCTGAAAGGGGCATTTCAGTGTTGTTGACAAGCGGTTTGGAAGAAGGCTGGCCGGTTTTGTCAAAACCCTGTTCGTATGATTTGCCTAAGGGATGTTTGTTTAGTATTATCGGTTTTTCTGATTTAAAAGGCTTAACTCTTAAAGGGGTAAAATGGCCAATTTGTGACAAAAATGTGTCATTTGGCTCTTCTTTAACACTTTCTAACCGTATTTGTGGAACCTTTTCTTGCCATTTAGGTTCTGGAAAAGCTATATTGTTAGCGTCTGTGCCTATTCCATAAAGCTCTTCCAATAATATTTTGAATAAGGCAGGGGGGGGCCTAGTGATTAAGTGCCGACATAAACGATATATTATGTATTGATCTTGAGAAGGAAAGGTTTTGATATGCTAAAATCAATTTTTAAAGTGGCTGTTGTTTCAGCCATTGGTTTCAGTTCAGTTGCTTGTACCACAAACGATGAACGCGTTGCACGTTACGGCGTAGGAGGAGCAGCAATTGGTGCTTTGGCTGGAACTGCTATTGCTGGAAGTACTCCTGGAGCAGCACTTACCGGTGCAGCATTTGGTGCTTTGGCTGGAACAGTAACAGGTGCAGCTGCAAATCAAAGAAAACAACAAAGACAGGCATCACAATTGTGCACGTATCGTGGTCGTAGAGGGCATGTTTACCAAGCACCTTGTGCACAAAGAGTCCCTGTACGACAATTATGTGCTTACCGTGATGCAAGAGGGGTGATGTATAAAGCACCTTGTCCGCGCCGCGTTCGTTAATGGCGGTGCCGCTTCTGCGGCTTGACCGCATTTTCTTAAATTTTGGAAAAACGCCTTTGCTCAATCAAGCTTCTTTATCGGTTGAGCAGGGGGCGCGTATTGCGCTGGTCGGCCGTAATGGTTGTGGAAAATCGACCTTATTAAAAATTGCCGCAGGAATATTAGAACCTCATGGTGGCGAAATTTTTCGCCACCCGCGAGTAACGCTCCGTTATGTCTCACAAAATCCGGATTGTTCAGGATTTGAAGATATTAACGCTTATATGGAAGCGGGGCTGGACAGTACATCTGATGTCCAGTGGATCAATACGCTTCGCACAAATTTAGGGTTTTCGGGGGCGGAAAAATTGGAAACGCTTTCGGGAGGCGAAAAGCGACGTGTTTCGTTGTTACGGGCCATTGCTGCAAAACCCGATATTTTGTTCTTAGATGAACCAACCAACCATCTTGATTTACCAACCATTGAATGGCTGGAAGCTGTTTTGTGTTCTTTGCGTTCAGCGATGGTGGTGATTTCCCATGATCGGCGATTTTTAGAAAATGTTACGCGGTCAACGGTATGGCTTGATCGTGGCACAACCAAAAGACTGGAAAAGCGTTTTTCTGAGTTTGAAAATTGGCGTGATAAAGCACTGGAAGAAGAAGCCATCGAACAGCATAAATTGGGGCGCCAAATTGCTCGTGAAGAGCAATGGTTGCGTTATGGTGTGAGCGCACGGCGTAAGCGTAATGTACGGCGCTTAGGCGAATTAAAAAACTTAAGACAGCGTCATCAAACCTATAAAGGGCAGCCGGGAAATGCACTTTTGACAGCAGCGAAAAGTCATGATTCTGGGCAATTGGTGCTTGAAGCAAAGAAAATTTCAAAATCCTATGGTGATCGCATTATCGTGAAAGATTTCTCTTTGCGCATTCAGCGTGGTGATCGGATCGGTTTGGTAGGACCCAATGGAATCGGAAAGACAACTCTCATTTCTGCATTAATTGGGCAAGAAGCCGTGGATAGTGGAACGGTGAGGCATGGCTATAACCTCTCTATGGCATTGCTTGATCAGCAACGTATTTTAAATGAAGAAGAAACTTTAGCGCATTATTTAACGGGAGGAAGAGGTGACACTCTTGTGATCAATGGACAAGAGCGGCATGTCGTTTCTTATATGAAAGACTTTTTATTTTCACCTGAACAAGCACGCACTCCCCTTAAAGAATTTTCCGGGGGAGAAAGAGCACGCCTCATGCTTGCACGACTTCTTTCACGTCCTGCAAACTTTTTGATTCTTGATGAACCGACCAATGATTTGGATATGGAAACTTTGGATTTGTTGCAAGAATTTATTGCTGATTTTGCGGGAACAGTATTGTTGGTTAGCCATGACAGAGACTTTTTAGATCGTACTGTAACGCATATGTTGGCACCTCAAGGTGATGGTCAGTGGGTTTTGTATGCGGGCGGTTATAGTGATATGATGGCGCAAAACCAGCATGCTCTGAGTTTACAACGCAAAAAAACAGAATTATCGCAGCGTAATGCATCTTCAAAATCTCATGTGGGAGAGCTTTCAAAGCAGGACACATCAACAGATCATGGCTTGATAGGGCGGGAGAAAAAAACACGAGGTAAATTGTCTTATAAGCAGGTTTATGCATTGGAAAAATTGCCTGAAGAAATTGCTGTTTTGCAGGACGAAATCAAAAAAATTGAACAAGAGCTCTCTGATCCAGCCCTTTATCGCAGTGATAAAGAGCGTTTTGAGCGTTTATCAACAGCGTTGGAAAAAAAGAAAAATACTTGCACACAAAAAGAAGAAGAATGGTTAGAACTTGAAATTTTACGCGAAGAAATGGAAGCGTGTTCACGGTAATGTCTAAAACATTTTAAAAGATTTGTATTGCATTATCACTTTTCTTGGATTTGTTACAAGAGTTTGTGGCTGATTTAGCGGGAACAGTGTTGTTGATGAGTCATGGCAGAAACTTTTTAAATCCCACTGTAACATATAGCTTTTCAAGGTGATGGTCATTGGGTTTTGTATGTGGGCAGTGATATGATAGCGCACAATAAGCATGATCTGAGTTTACAAGGCAAAGAAACAAAACTATCTTTGCCGTGAGTTTTTTCAAAATTTTGTATATGGAAGTATACCAGTTCCATTACACACTTTGCCAGTCCCCAATGTTGCTACAGCGCTCCTTGGAACTTGAGAGCATTCGTAAAAAACATTTCCTTGTCTTTACCTTATGCTTTAAACATACCACCCCCGCTTATGACGGAAAAGTAAATGATCCTCATTGATTCTAACGTAAGAAGTGTTGTGATGAGGAAAGCTTATTTTATTTGACATTATGATTTAAGTTCAAAAGTGATGATTTGTTAGGATAAATCAACGTGTTATTGTAACATTGTCTAGGAGGAGAAAATGATGGCAATTAAAACAAAGCGAACAATTTCCACATTGATCGGTTTAGAAGATGCAGCTGAACTGTCTTCTTATTACCTCCGTAATGCGAATCATCTGCGTCCTTTTGAACCGTTAAGATCTGATGGTTACCACAGCCTAACAGCTTGGGAAACACGAGCCAATGCATTTGCTTATGAAAATGCACAAGGACAAGCATACCGATATGCCCTACGATTAAAAAATGAAAACACAATTATCGGTGTTGTGAATTTTACAAATGTGGTTCTGGGTGTTTTTCAAGCCTGTCATCTTGGTTTTTCTCTTGATGAAAAACAACAAGGCAAAGGTCTCATGTTTGAGAGTTTATCGGCTCTAATACGCCATATCTTTTATGTTTATCATCTGCATAGAGTGATGGCAAATTATAGACCTGAGAACATAAAAAGCGAACGTTTATTAAAGCGCCTTCATTTTGAAAAAGAAGGCTATGCCAAAGACTATTTGATGATTTCTGGAAAATGGAGAGACCACATTCTAACCTCTCGAATCAATGATCTGTATGAGTCCGTTAATAGATTCGAATAAAGTTTTATTAAAAGTTCTATCAAGGGGCTTTTTATCAAATGTGTAAATATGCCGAATTTCTGCCTATCCTAAAAGATAAAGATCCTTAACCAGCTCTTCTTTTGTAAACAGTTCAGACTCTCATTTAGCGGATTTCAACTGCTGACCACTTTATATGTTTCTTTTTGTAGATAATGAATTGATTTATCATCATAATTCATTTCTTCAATTTGAAGGAAGAGAGTCCTTAATATCGTAAGACTTTCTCATTTCAAATCTATTGATGTTTAATCATAAAAATTACCTCTCTTGCACATCACAAATTGGATTGGCGTACAAGTGAGGGGTTGTGTGGATAAAAATGATTGGAGGAGAGGGATAAAAATGCTCTGTATAAATCCTTTTAATGTGAGGGCTGTTGCAATATTGTGTATTTTGTGACCGATAGTCTCGTTACAAGTTACACAAACAGCTTATTATTGGGTGAAATTTTTATACATTCATTTGTTTTTTTGCATTTTCTTTTCTTAAGAAATTTTCCAATTTTATCAATAGCTTTAACTCATACCAAGCGCATTTTTATAAAGCTCAATGATTGCTTCTTCTTCCATTCGTTCATGCTCTTCTTTTTTACGCAACCGTATAATGCTGCGAACGGCTTTACTATCAAAACCAGAGCCTTTAAGTTCAGTGTAAACGTCTTTAATATCATCAGAAATGGTTTTTTTCTCTTCTTCTAGTCGTTCAATACGTTCGATAAAAGAGCGTAATTGGTTTACGGATATGGCGTGTGTTTGATCGGTTACTGTATCGTTCATTGTATTTTTCTCCAAGTTATATATTCTAAGTTGTTTTTCGACGACGAATTTATGTTGAAAAAGCTTGAAAAACAAAAAGCAAATCAAGCTACACTGTTTTTTTACAAATTGACTTTAAATATTTTGTAAAATTTTTAAGATATATGCATTGATAAAAGGGCTATAAAAAGAAAAATATAAAAATATACGTTTTAGACTTGAAAAGCTTTTGAAAAAGAAGTGTGTAATTTCTTTTGAGAATTTGACATTATAGAGGAAGTTTTGTGATTTTAAAAAAACGATATTGGGTGTTTCAGAAAGGATTGAAGGTTTTTCTCTTGAGCATTTTGCTCTTGTTTTCCCTTGTTGTTTTTGCAAAAGCTGACTTTAGGGTTTGTAATACAACCCAACAGTCTGTAGGGGTTGCTCTTGGATATCGTACATTTTCAGGGTGGGTGAGCGAAGGCTGGTGGACGGTACCCGTGACGGAGTGTAAAACCTTAATTGAAGGGCCTCTTGCTTCACGGTTTTATTATTTTTATGCGGAAGGGGCACAAAAAAAAGGGAATTGGGCAGGCTCTGTAACCATGTGTGTGCAAGATAGCCAATTTACCATTCAAGGGGTTCATGATTGTTTCCCTCGAGGATATCAAAAGGCTGAATTTAAAGAAATCGATACCGGAAATCAAACCAGTTGGATGATACAGTTGACGGATGAGTCTTTGTTAAACAATTCAGTTGTCCCTTCTCTTTCAGGAAATTCTCCACCGTGAAACGTGCACGTAAAGTGAAAATTATTGCGACTCTTGGTCCTTCTTCTTTTTCCAGTGAAATGATTGAGAAGCTTTTTAGGGCAGGAGCAGATGTTTTTCGTCTTAATATGAGCCATACTGACCGTGATATGATGGGTGATTTGGTCAAGTCTATACGAGAAGTTGAAAAAACAGTTCGGCGACCCATTGGTATTTTAGTGGATCTTCAGGGGCCAAAACTGCGTGTGGGTCGTTTTACTAAGGGTCAAGAAGATTTGCGTGTTGGGCAAAGCTTTACGTTAGATAATCGCGATGTGTTAGGTGATGCACAGCGTGTTTTTTTCCCTCATGAGGATGTATTTTCGGCTGTTAAACCAGGGGATCGGTTATTAATTGATGACGGAAAACTGGAACTGCGTGCGCAAGTTTGTGATGGTCATTCTGTACAATGTCGCGTGGTTGCTGGAACACGTATTTCTGATCGAAAGGGTGTCAGTTTTCCCGATACAATTTTGCCTTTTGATTCGATGACGTCAAAAGATAAGGAGGATCTTCAGGCTCTTTTACAGCAGCCTGTTGATTGGGTTGCTCTTTCTTTTATTCAACGTCCAGAAGATATTATGGCGGTGCGTCGGTTGACGAAAAGCAAGGTGTCTTTGATGGCTAAAATCGAAAAGCCTCAAGCCTTAGAGCATATAGAGAAAATTATTGATGTATCCGATGGTATTATGATTGCACGGGGTGATCTTGGAGTGGAAATGCCTTTGGAAAGGGTTCCTGCACTTCAGATGGAGCTCATAAAAGCTTGTCGTTTAGCAGGGAAGCCTGTTGTGGTGGCAACACAAATGCTCGAATCAATGATCATATCTCCTGTTCCGACACGCGCAGAAGTGTCGGATGTTGCTACAGCAGTTTATGCAGGAACAGATGCGGTGATGTTGTCTGCTGAATCTGCTTCTGGTCGCTATCCTGAAGAAGCTGTGCTTATGATGGACCGAATCGCGCGGCAAATCGAACAAGATCACACTTATGCCGCTCAGGTTGGGGCACAACATCCAGCACCAGAATCAACAGGAACGGATGCGATTTCTCTTGCTGCGCGTCAGATTGCTGAAACACTTGCGCTATCAGCTATCGTTGCCTATACGGCTTCCGGAACAACGGGGGTGCGTGCCTCTCGTGAACGCCCTAATAGACCGATTATTGCTTTATCGCCCATTGTGGAAACAGCACGGCGTTTGGCTTTAGTTTGGGGGCTTCATTGTGTGGTCACGCAAGATGCACGGAGTTTAGAGGATATGGTTGATCGTGCAGCAGCCATTGCATTTCAGGAAGGCTTTTGCAAAGGGGGAGATCGCTTTCTTGTGACAGCTGGGGTTCCCCTTGGAACGCCTGGAGCGACAAATCTCTTGCGTATTGCTTCTGTCTCTCAAGATGGAACGAAAGGGATTTGAGCCGTTTATGCATGATGTTTTTTTATGCGCCTTTAAACAGGCTTTAAAAACAACGGGTGTGCGTTTTTTGTGAATGCTTCCATAGACCTATTATTCTTTTACCTCCCATTGTAAAGATAGCAAGGTGTTGCGTTAGGTTATAAGGTTTGGTGATGGGAGCAGATGCGGTGATGTTGTCTGTTGATTTTCTTTTAGTTCTGAGGAGGCTGCTTTTACGGTAGGGTATTGAATGGGAGTCCCCCTTTTATTTCATTGAGGCATATTGGGGATTGCTTTATTGATGTTTATACGAGAAAGATGTTCATTGATAATGAGAATTTATTCTTTTTCTTTTTAAATGAGAGCCTTGAAATTGTTCTCATTTTAAAATTTTGCAAACAGAATTGAATAAAATTAAAATTATGTGCCTAACAAATCATGATGGTATGTTATGAGAAAAATTGATGGGTGAATGTGTTTTAAAAATATGCTTTGTCTGAGCATTTGCAACATATTGATTTATAATGATAACATAGCGTTCTTTATATTGAATTAAAACCCTGAATACCGCAAGGTTCTCTTAACTTTAAATTTGTTTATGTTTTGTCAATCATAACTATTTGCTTGCACGTCACAAGCGGGGCTCTTGTGGGTAAAAACTGTACAAGAAAGGTGTCCCTCTTATGAATCCTTTTAAGGGCCAAGGGGGCTGTCGCAATATTGAGGGCTGTTTATAATGATGGTGCCGGTTTGCTCTTTTATTAAGCGTGGAGATTTTGAGGGGTGGGGAGAGAGGTATGGATGAATTGTTTGTTATAAGGATAAAGATGGTGGTAGAGGATGTTTTCAAGAGCTATTATTGTCGTTTATGATGTTTGAAGTTGTCGCAGATTAACATAATCTTCGGGTTTGGCTTTTTTCTGGCTCTGAAGGATGAAAATACTAAAGTTCACGCTGGTTTATAAATGATACGGTTCTTTTCGGTGGGTTTCATCTGATGGACATTCTAGGTGCAGAGACTCCATGGTGCTTATATTATCAAATGGCGGTGTTTTACGGGATAATAGATAAGGTTATTTTTTAAATATATTTTGAATCTGCTTGACCTTATCTAAGGACAAGGACTTTATGGTATGCATTCAGAGGAAACATGAATAGAGTTCTTTTTTTCGAAGGATGCTTTATTTGTTTGTTGCTGTTGTCATTTATATGATTTTTTTACAATGATGTTGGTTTTGTTATCTTGTTGCACTGTTAAAGACATCTCATTTGAAGGGTGGTGATATAAGGTTGCCTCTTTGATATAAGAAGTGTTTGTGCGGAGATGAAAGATTCAGGGTCGGGCTTTCTTGTTGAGTTTTAAGTTAATCCCATAAGTGGTGAGTAGCTGGAATCCTTCCTATAAGAAACCAGACTGTTTACAGACTGGTGTGGGTTTAAGAATTTTTATCCTGTGAGATGTGGCGGACAAGTCAAGTCTCTGGTTTATTATGCGCTGATGTACTTTTTAGAAATCTTCCTGTTCTTGTTCTTGAATGTTTGTGCGGTTTTGATCATCTTTGAGCAATTGGTTGGTGAGATTTTCAATGCGTTGGGTGGTGTCACGCATAATTTTTCCCATGGTGCGGTCTCTTTCGTTGTGGAGTCGTAAAAGAGCATTGTAGTCTTCTTGTAATTTTTTATTTTCTCGTTTTATTTCTTCCATTTCATCGATAATCATTATGCCAGCCATAACCGATAAACGATGGTCGCCAATTTCACCAAAATTGTTCTTTAAATGTGTGATATATTGATCTAATTGAGCAGCAAGCGCAATAAGACGACGTTCTTGTCCTTTGTCACAAGCCATGCGATAAACTTTACCATCAATGGTAACGGAAACAGTTTCCATACATTCAAACCTTTATCTATCAATGACAACACGAATTGTTTCCATTGCTTTAATAAGACGTTTGGAAACTTCTTTGTTTACGGACTCTAAGCGTTCAATTTGGGCTTCAGCTTTGTCAAGCGCTTGGGCAAGATGGCTGCGGTCAGCATTCATTCGTTGGATTTCTTCTTCCCATTCGTTATTTTTATCAATAACGGCATTGCGGTTTATTATGGTGATCTCTAAAGTTCTAAGTGCCTTTTCTAGGTGCTCTAAAGCATCTTGTAGAACTGTAGTCTCTTGGTTCATTGCCTTTATCCTTTGGGTAATTGTATCCTTTATCAATGTGTTATGCAAAAACGAATCACTTTCACTCTTGTATTGTGCGCATTTTATTTTTAAGTATGTAGGATATTTTAGCAAGCAAAGCAGGGGATGGATATAAATTAAAAGCTGGATTTTTTGCGCGTATTGGCATAAATGACATGGATATACAGGACGCGTGAGGGGAATGTTATTAATGTTATTGAAGTGGTGGCAAGAAGTCTCACACTAATGGTTAAAAAATAGTATTTCTTGAGAGTTTTAAGAGAATACGGAAAAAGCAACAGAATAACGTATTTAACGAAATGGTCGATTATTCATGACAAATACCCACCAACAGAATCAGATGGCCAATGCTATCCGTTTTCTTGCTATTGATGCGATTGAAAAAGCAAATTCTGGTCATCCGGGCTTACCAATGGGGGCAGCCGACATTGCTACAGTCCTTTATACACAATTCCTTGCTCATGATCCTAAAAATCCTCGCTGGCCTAATCGTGATCGTTTTGTGTTATCGGCGGGGCATGGGTCTATGTTGCTTTATGCTCTCTTGTATCTTTCTGGTTATGAAGATATTGGCATTGAAGATCTCAAAAATTTTCGCCAATTAGGGGCAAAGCTTGCTGGGCATCCAGAATATGGGCATGTGGCGGGAATCGAAACAACCACTGGACCACTTGGACAAGGGTTGGCAAATGCCGTGGGAATGGCTCTTGGGGAGCGTTTGCAAAATGCCCGTTTTGGTGATCTCATCAATCATTACACTTACGCGTTGGTGGGCGATGGATGCCTTATGGAAGGAATATCTCAAGAAGCGATTTCCCTTGCTGGTCATTTGAAACTCAATAAGCTTATTGTGTTGTGGGACGATAATAATATTTCCATTGATGGAGAGATTTCCCTTGCTGATAGTACTGATCAGATTGCGCGTTTTAAAGCTTCTGGTTGGGAGACACATAAAGTCAATGGGCATGATCAAGCAGCAATTGCACGGGCTATTGAGGCGGCACAAAATTCCGATAAACCAACTTTGATCGCTTGTAAAACAACAATTGGTTTTGGAGCGCCAAATAAAGCGGGTACCAATAAAGTTCATGGGTCCCCTTTGGGCGCACGAGAAATTACTGAAACCCGTATCGCTTTAGGGTGGGATGCTGAGCCTTTCATTATTCCAGCCGATATTCTCGATAATTGGCGCTTGGCTAGTCTCAATGCTGCTAAAAAACGCCAAAAGTGGGAAGCAAAATTTGCTGATCTTCCTGTCTCAGAGCGTGTGGAGTTTGAAAGATTGATGCGGGGCGATCTCGTGGGCGGATTTGATGGCGCTATTGATACTTATAAACAGAAACTGGTTGAAGAGCGGCCTGTTGTTGCTACGCGTAAAGCTTCGGAAATGGCTCTTGAAGTTATCAATGGAGTCGTTACTGAAACTATTGGTGGTTCGGCTGATCTAACCGGATCTAATAATACAAAAAGCAGCCAGATGAAAAGTATCTCTGCTGAAGATTTTTCAGGGCGTTATCTGCATTATGGAATTCGCGAACATGTAATGGGAGCCGTGATGAATGGTCTTGCCCTTTATGGCGGCTTTATTCCTTATGGGGGAACCTTTTTATGCTTTTCTGACTATATGCGTCCTGCTATGCGGCTCTCTTCTCTTATGGGATTGCGGGTGATTTATGTCATGACACATGATTCTATTGGTCTTGGTGAGGATGGTCCGACCCATCAACCCGTGGAACATTTGGCTTGCCTGCGCGCAATACCTAATCATCTTGTGTTTCGACCTGCTGATGCTATGGAGACAGTCGAGTGTTGGCAATTGGCTTTGAAAGCACGCAAAACGCCTTCTACTTTGGCTTTGAGTCGACAAAATCTACCGCTTTTGCGTCAAGAGTATGAAGAAGAAAATCTCTGTATGCTCGGTGCTTATGAATTCCTAACAGCTAGTGATGATGCACAAGTGACGCTGTTTGCTTCTGGTTCAGAATTGCAAATTGCAGTGGAGGCACATACGGTGTTAGAAGAAAAAGGCATCCCAACGCGTGTGGTTTCTGTGCCTTGTTTTGAACTTTTTTCTCAACAGTCTCTCTCTTATCAGCGTGCTCTCATTGGGGAGGCACCGATTAAAATTGCCATTGAAGCTGCTGTCGCCCAAGGGTGGGATCGTTTTATTGGCTGTGATGGTGTGTTTATTGGTATGGAGGGCTTTGGGGCAAGTGGAACAATTGATGCCCTTTATGCGCATTTTGGTATTACTTGTGAGAATGTGGTCGCTACCGTTGAAAAAGAGCTTGGAAAGATCAAAGAGGAAAAGACAAAGTGATAGTTTGTGTTGTCATGAATGGGGTGGTTTTAGGGCATCATATTCTGTCCAGTGTTGTGGATGATCTTGTGCATTATTGTGGATAAGTGAGTGATTGATCAAGATATTGACATTGTGGGAATTAATGATTTTGGATTGGTACCCATTTATTGTGTTTTAAATGTTGTGCTTAAAAAATTGATGAGGAAACATGTGAAATGACAGTTCGTGTTGCAATTAATGGGTTTGGTCGTATTGGTCGCAATATTTTACGTGCACTTGTGGAAAGTGAACGGCAAGATATTGAAGTGGTCGCAATTAATGATTTGGGATCGGTGGAAACAAATGCCCATTTATTGCGCTATGATTCAGTTCATGGGCGTTTTCCTGGGACCGTTAAGGTGGTAGGGGATGCCATTGATGTGGGGGGTGGTTTAATAAAGGTATGCGCAGAGCGTGATCCTGCTCAATTGCCTTGGAAAGATTTGGATATCGATATTGCTTTAGAATGTACGGGCATTTTTACTACGCGTGATAAAGCAAGTGCTCATTTGGATGCGGGGGCAAAGCGTGTTCTTGTTTCTGCGCCTTCTGAAGGAGCAGATCTTACGGTTGTCTATGGGGTTAATCATCTCTCTTTAAGCAAGGAGCATCGTGTTGTTTCAAACGCCTCTTGTACTACCAATTGCTTGGCGCCTGTAGCACAAGTTTTGCACAACACGGTGGGTATTGAAAAGGGCTTCATGACAACAATCCATTCTTATACGGGTGATCAACCTGTGTTGGATACAATGCATCGTGACCTTTATCGTGCACGTGCAGCAGCTCTTTCTATGATTCCTACCTCAACAGGAGCGGCAAAAGCTGTGGGATTGGTCTTACCAGAATTAAAGGGATTGCTTGATGGTGTATCGATTCGTGTTCCGACCCCTAATGTTTCTGTAGTTGATTTGACATTTATCGCTAAGCGTTCCACAACAATTGAAGAAATTAATACAGCTATTGCTGCTGCTGCACAAGGTCCTTTGAAGGGCATTTTGGACACTACAGAAGAAAAACTCGTGAGTTGTGATTTTAATCATAATCCTCATTCAGCTATTTTCCACAATGATCAAACAAAAGTGATTGATGGTAAGCTCTGTCGCGTTCTGGTTTGGTATGATAATGAATGGGGCTTTTCTAACCGTATGAGTGATACGGCTGTGGCTTTTGCTAAGACAATATAAGAGGACCTCAGGGTCCTCTTTTTATAGGGAAAAGTCTCATTTTTGTACAATTTTGAGAAAAACAGATAGAGGCTGTTGTTCTCATACGCTAGAGAGAAGAGAATATTGAAAAATTGATGATGTGTTTTGTTTTAATACCGTGTCAATACGTGCTTTTAAAAGCTGCATGAAAGAGTAAACTTTGAAAAAGTAAGATCTGAACGAGATACCCTTTGAGAAAACGTTAGAAAATTAGGAGATGTAAACTCTCTTGCTTAGAAGTAAAAGGAAAGCTTTAATAGAGATCAAGTTGAGCGAATGCATTTGTTTGCCACAATTTGTTTGCTACAATGGGATATGAAGATTAAGAGCAATGGTGGGCTTTTGTACATTTGACGATGAAGCTTTGGCTTTTCAAGCAGAGGGTGAGAGATAAGCTGTCGTGGATCTCTTGTAAAAGCAAAGAGGGGATAAGTGGAAAGAAAAGTGGGCAGGGTTGTTGGATGCGTTTTTATTTGAAACAATGGAAAGTGAAGAGGAAGCAGTGATGGGGTTTCGTACACTTGATGATGTTGATGTCACTGGAAAACGTGTTCTTGTGCGGGTGGATTTTAATGTGCCAATGGCACACGGCAAGGTCTGTGATACGACGCGCTTAGAGCGACATAAAGAGACAATCATTGAGCTGCAAAAGCGGGGTGCTAAACTTATTCTGCTTTCTCATTGTGGTCGCCCTAAAGGAAAGGTAGAGCCAGAGTTTTCACTCCGTCCTGTTGTGCAAGTGCTGGAAAAGATCATTAATCAGCCTGTTTCTTTTGCTCCTGACTGTATCGGTTCGGTGGTGCAGGTTGCGGTTGAGTCATTACAAAATGGGGGTGTTTTACTGCTTGAAAATGTTCGTTTTTATGCTGGTGAAGAAAAGAATGATTGTTCTTTTGCGGAAGCTTTGGCTCATAATGGGGATCTCTATGTCAATGATGCTTTTTCAGTTTCTCATCGTGCCCATGCTTCGGTGGAGGGAATAACGCATTTGTTGCCTTCTTATGCAGGGCGCTCTTTGCAAGGTGAGATGCAGGCATTAGAAAAAGGACTTGGCAATCCAGCACGTCCTGTGGTTGCCATTGTGGGAGGAGCGAAAGTTTCTAGCAAGCTTTTTGTGCTCAATCATTTGGTGGAAAAGGTTGATCATCTCGTGATTGGTGGGGGCATGGCTAACAGTTTTTTAGCAGCGCAAGGTGTGTCTGTTGGTAAGTCACTGTGTGAACATGCACTGATGGACACGATAAAAAAAATCATTAAAAAAGCACAAGAGTGTCAATGTACGCTTCTGCTCCCTGTGGATGCTGTCGTTGGATTTCGCTTTGAAAAAGATGCACCGCATCGTCTTTATGACATTGAAGATATTCCACAAGATGGCATGATATTGGATATTGGGACACGCTCTATTGCGCATATCAATACTGTGATAGATAAAGCTGCTACTCTTGTGTGGAATGGACCCCTTGGTGTTTTTGAGATGTCTCCCTTTGATAAGGGAACCATTGCCGTTGCACGCCATGCAGCAGAACGTAGTTTGACGGGAAAGTTGGTTTCAATTGCGGGAGGGGGCGATACAGTTTTTGCTCTTAATCATGCTGGTGTTGCCAATGATTTTACTTATCTCTCGACTGCTGGAGGGGCTTTTTTGGAATGGATGGAAGGTAAGGTTCTGCCTGGCATTCTTGCCCTTATGCAGGCTTAAGGGGTTTCTTTGAAGGGAAGGTTAAAGAAAAACTATACGGTCTTGTAGAGTGTTTTGATAGTGTTGCGCATTTTTAGAAATTAAGACAAAATAAAGAGGAATTTTTTATGAATGAACGGCTTGAAGATATTGCACTTGCTTTGGTGCATGCGGGTAAAGGTATTTTGGCGGCAGATGAAAGTACGGCGACCATTGGAAAGCGTTTTGAAAGTATTGGTGTTGAATCCAATGAAGATAAGCGCCGTGCTTATCGTGAAATGCTTTTTAGTACAAAAGAAGCGATGGAAAACGCCATCTCTGGGGTTATTTTATTTGATGAAACCATTCGGCAAAAAGCATCAACTGGGAAAATGTTGACGGATCTTATTCGGGATTCAGGCGCTTTGCCAGGGATTAAAGTTGATACCGGTGCAAAACCTTTGGCCGCTTTTCCTCAAGAGACAATTACCGAAGGGTTGGATGGTCTTCGTGAGCGGCTAAAAGACTATTATGCTTTGGGAGCACGTTTTGCTAAATGGCGTGCGGTGATTGCTATTGATGAACACACTTTGCCAACAAGAGGCGCCATAAGACAAAACGCACAAGCTCTTGCACGCTATGCTGCCTTGTGTCAGGAGTTCAATATTGTGCCGATTGTTGAGCCGGAAGTGTTGATGGATGGACCATCGTGTGGGCATTCCATTACACGCTGCTTTGAGGTGACAAAAGCTGTTTTACAGACCGTCTTTAAAGAATTGTTTGAAGCTCGTGTTCTTTTGGAGGGGATGATTTTAAAGCCCAATATGGTGATTGATGGTAAGGATGCGCGCAAGGCTTCTGTCGAAGAAGTTGCTGAAAAGACCGTCCAGGTGCTTAAACAGACTGTTCCTGCTGCTGTTCCTGGAATTGCTTTTCTTTCTGGAGGACAGTCTGATAAGGAAGCAACGGCGCATTTATCTGCTATGAATTCTTTGGGCGCATTTCCTTGGAAATTGACCTTTTCCTATGGACGAGCATTACAAGCAGCTGCTTTAAAAGCATGGGCTGGAAAGGATGAGAATATTGCTGTTGCACAGAAGGCATTTAGTCATCGAGCTTTGATGAATCATCTTGCGGCTTTGGGACAATGGACAACAGAACAAGAAAAAGCGTGCGCTTGAAGCACAAACTCTGTTTTTAAATGCGGAGAGATTTTGCTTGTTTCTGCGTGTTTTTTGGGTGCCCTCATCATGATAAAAATGGCGGGGGCGTTTTAGGCTTGAAAGCTTTCTCAGAGAGTTTTCTCCTTGGACCTTTTAAAAGTTTCTAATGGGTGCTATCGAGAGATAAGATTGCGCAAGAGGTGCGATTTCGGGAAGGGGAGATGGTGCTTTAAAGGAAATTTGTGAATGCACAGCACTTTAGTATGGTGTCGTTCATGGGTAGGCACTTGCTTTTTGAGTGAAAATCATAAAGCTCATACTGTATTGAAGAGTTTGATATTGTGATATTTTTTCTTTTTCATGTTATCATTACTTGTCATCAGCAGAATCCATTTTATTACAGTTTCAAAGGTGGAAAAGCGGGTAGATTGGAGAGTTGCGATTTCTGAGCGGATTGGAATACAGCTTATGAAGTTTTTGTGCGTCAGGATAGCTTCCTCTGTAAGGGAGTAGTTTTTCTATTGACGAACGGATTGAATAACTCTTGCTAACAAAATAGATTTGCACCTCAATAAAACACCTATTTTTTCGTTAAAATGGATAAATTTTTCTTGTATTTTGTGATGATATAATTAAAAATGAATAACTTCATAGCATCTTGGCTTAAAACGGGGGGAGTTGTGGACGGTATATCTTCTAAAAATAACAGTATATCTTCTAAGAATACAAGCATCAAAAGAAAAAATCGATACGCAGAACAGAGCTTTTCTGCAATTATGATGCGAAAATTGTGCAATATGGTGCGTGGGGTATTCGAAGGGATCTTTACAGTATTTACTTTCATAATTTTTATTATCTTGCTCAACATACGTGGACCGGTTCATACCGCATTAAAAGTCTTTGGGTCGGTGAGTGGAATAGGGTGCTTTTTCTTTTTTGTCGGATACCTCTTAGAACGCCGTGACGCAACAGCAGATGAAGCCGGTATATCGTTCGCATTACTCTTAACAATTCTTGAAGGCGTTTCTTCTATTTGCTGCCTGTCTGCTAGTTGGGGTTACGATGCTCTCTTATTCCGTTTAGCACCTCCTGGGTATGTTCTTATTCTCCCTGAATAAATAGAGTGCAATTTGTTTGCATATAAATCAAAATGAGAGGCTGTCTGCCTCTCAAATTCTTAATAATCGCTCTCCAAGATCATAACATCAGACCCGCGTTTAATGAAGGGGCTAACAAGCCTTGGTCCTTAAGCTCAAGGCAACCCTTTACAAGTTGCGCCTATCGGCATCCTTGACCTTAAGACACCCAAACGGCTTATTTTGTTTTTCTCATGCGGCTTTTGAAATCATGATATAAGGGGAAAGCTTCTCATGGTGCCTAAATGGTACCTTATCGTGTGTTAAATGGAAAAATGAGAAGTTCAAATTGATAAGCCTGTCTGAAAAGGAGTGCTGTTTATGTCCTTAAAGATATTGTCTTTATAATGATCACTTACTCATGTGAAAATTGGAGTTTTGCCAAATAGGCATAGACGCCATTTCTTGCCACAAGTTCTGCATGGGTTTCCTCTTCCACAGGAGCGCCTTTATCCATCACGAGAATACGATCAGCTTTTAAAATTGTTGCCAAACGATGTGCAATTACCAAGGTTGTACGATTTTGCATCAATCCTTCTAAGGCGTCTTGCACCAACTTTTCACTGTTTGCATCTAAAGCAGATGTTGCTTCATAAAGCAGCAATGTTTTGATTTATAATAATAATTCACTGTTTTGTATGTTGAATGGGAATTCCGAATACCATAGGATTTTCTCATTTCAAATCTGTTCCATGTTGAATCAACCAAAACCATGTCTCTTGCACGTTACAGGCGGGGAGAGCCCGCGTGAATAAAAAAATATTAAGAAAGGACTTAAAATGCCTATAATGAATTGTCTCAAGTGCCAAGGTTGTAGCAACACCCATGAGCTGGCAAATATAATGATGGTGCCGACTTGCAGCAACAGGGGTGTATTTCTTAGAATTGACCATACAATACCGATGCGTTGTCTTGTCCCTCAGAAAGCATGGTACCACGTTCTTCTATTCACGTATCCAAGCCAATCTGGTAAAGCTCGAATCAATTCAAGCGTATTAGCCGCTTTAGCGGCGACAAGAATGCTCTCTTCATGGGTATTTTTCAGTTCCAAAAAAAGAAGGATAGTTTGTAATTATTTTATTTCAGGTCGTTATACTCTAAGAGGAAGGATTTATGCTCGTATTTCAAACTGATTTTTAAATTTAAAAACGCAGCCACCAAGATTTATTAGTGCCTAAGATCCTATCTATTTATGTTGGATGCGTTTTTGAATTAATATTTAAAGTGCACTCTTTACAGCATAAAAAAACAATCACTTACAATAGAGCAATCATTTTTTAAAACTTGTGCTCTTTATAATCAGGAATAGGCTTTTACATGCCAATATTACCAAAACGATTTTTGAATTTAGAAAGACGACCGCCACGGTCTACGAGTGTCTGGGAGCCACCTGTCCATGCTGGATGCGTTCTTGGGTCAATATCTAGATTAAGAGTATCGCCTTCTTTTCCCCAAGTAGAGCGCGTTTTATATTGGGTTCCATCCGTCATAACAACGGTAATTGTGTGATAGTTGGGATGAATATTCGCTTTCATGCGTAAAAACCTTTTGCGTTTACAGAATGAAACAGCACTTGCTCGATTTTTTAAGTGCGCTTCCTTTGTCTTTTTGATACATTGATTAAAGTATTTATTCCTATAGCTGAGCATGCATAAAAAAACAAGTGTTCAAGATGCATCATTGTATCAAGTGTTATAAATTCAATATAGTGAGCGAAACCTTATGAATCTCTTTAATCATTCAGAAAAATCTACAAAGTCTTCTCCTAGAAAATCTTCATTCTCTTCGCTTGCAATTTTTTTTCCTTATCTTTTGCGCTATCGTTGGTTGTTTATCTTTGCCTTTCTAGCGTTATCTGTTGCTGCTCTTGTCACATTAGCTTTGCCTGTGGCTATCCGCCAAATGTTTGATCATGGGTTTTCTACTTCAAGCCATGGACATATCAATTTTTACTTCGGAATTTTGTTTATCTTAGCCTTGCTTCTCGCATTTGCTTCTGCTGGCCGTTATTATTGTGTTATCACATTGGGAGAGCGGATTGTTGCCGATTTACGGCGTGATGTGTTTATTCATATTATGAAACTTTCTCCTGCTTTTTTTGATCGGTCGCATTCAGGAGAGATTGTTTCAAGGCTTCTAACAGATACCACACAAATAAAATTAGCTGTGGGTTCTACCGCCTCTACTGCTTTGCGTCAGTTGATTATAGTGATCGGAGCCGTCGTGATGATGGTGATTACCAATGCTAAATTGTCTTTGTTGGTTTTGGTTGCTATTCCTGTTGTGGCCATTCCCTTAGTGGTTTTTGGGCGGAAAGTTCGCTCTCGTACGCGTGCGGCGCAAGATCGTCTCGCAGATGCCAATGCTGTTGCTACAGAACAGGTGAGTGCTATTCGCACTGTGCAAGCTTTTACCGCAGAAAAACTCGTTGCAACACGTTTTTCACAATTGATAGAACGGGCTTTTCAAACAGCACGTGCTTCCGTGATCCTGCGCTCCTTTTTTACGGGTTTTGCAATTTTTTTGGTTTTTAGCAGTGTGGTTGCTGTTTTATGGATTGGGTCGCGCGATGTTTTGAATGGAACGATGACAGGCGGGACATTAGGGCAATTTGTCCTTTATGCGGTTTTTGGAGCTTCTACTTTTGCGCAATTATCGGAACTGGGGGCAGAGTTAATCCAAGCAGCAGGCGCTGCTGAGCGGCTTTCCGAATTGCTACAAGAACAACCTACTATTGTAGCTCCTAAAAATCCTTTATCATTGGAACAACCTGTTCGAGGCGAACTTGTTTTTGATCAGGTTGATTTTACCTATCCTTCTAGACCTCAAGAGAAGATTTTACGCTCGCTTTCATTTTCTGTAAAGGCAGGCGAAACGGTTGCTTTTGTTGGGGCTTCCGGAGCAGGAAAAAGCACCATTTTTTCTTTGATCCTTCGTTTTTATGACCCGATAAGTGGAACAATTCGGTTGGATGGCATGGAAATTAATCGCCTTTCTTTACAAGATTTACGCAGCGCAATTTCCTATGTTCCACAGGATGTCGCCATTTTTGATGGAACATTGCGTGATAATATTATTTTTGGAACTGAAAATACCCATGAAGAGGAAATCCTTGCTGCCGCTAAAGCGGCTAATGCACTTGAATTTATTCAAGCTTTACCAGATGGCTTGGATACGCAAGTAGGAGAACGTGGTACCATGCTTTCTGGGGGGCAAAAACAACGCATTGGTATTGCACGGGCAATTCTAAGAAATGCACCCCTGTTGCTTCTTGATGAAGCAACATCTGCTTTAGATGCAAACAGTGAAAAGTTGGTGCAAGATGCCTTAGAAGGATTGATGCAAAATCGTACAACCTTGGTAATTGCACATCGTTTGGCAACAATTTTAAAAGCTGATCGTATTCTCGTGATGGATAAAGGGGCTCTTGTGGAAGAAGGAACCCATGCTGAACTTGTGGCAAAAAATGGCGTCTATGCTTACCTCGCAAAACTCCAATTTTCACCTGAGTAAGTGATCATTATAAAGCTGTAAGTTGTTGACATAAACATCCGCATTCTTATGAGAATAACATCGGTTTGCGGTGTTCTTTAATGCATAGAATAGTATCAATATATTATACGGTTTGATATTCTTTAAATTCTCATGAAATTCTACACTCTCTTGCATCATTCAACCGCGCTTTTTTAAGGCGTTACATTGACGTGTAAGGAAAACAGACTCTTGTGATAATCTCGCACGATGTGAATGTTTAATCATTTATAGTATTAACTGAGGCAATATATTGGTTTTTATAAAGCGAGGCTTTCAAATGGTTTGCATAAGGTGTGCGTATTAACACGCAATTTTCTTTGGAGTATCAAGCTGTTATTTTTTCACAAAAGTTATTATGGATTCAAGATTTTGTATTTTTTGTAATCCATTCCTCATCAATAGGTAAGGTGTCTTTATTTATTTGACACTTTTGCGTGCCCTATTTCAGCTTTTTGTAGGAATGATTTTTCTGTTTTTGGTAAAGACTCTCTCTTGATGACAAAAACACGCATTTGCCGGATTTTAGGAGTTCAGAACGCATCTTGAGACATGCCAAATTCGTACAGCGGCATTATTAAATACAATTTGTTTTTAGAGACTGTATATCTAGTATTTTAAAACTCAAAATACCACATAATGATACTATAATACTGAATTGATAAGAGAATCGTAAAAGTATTGTTAAAATAAGGGATCATAATAATGGATGACTTTGTCAAAGAATGGGTAGCACGCCTAATGTCGCCTATAATTTTACCCATTTTGGGGAAAGGAAAGGAATGTTGGAATGCAATACTCAGAGTTTGGGGGAAAAGGAATGGATGTTGGGTTGCAGTATTCGGAGCTATGATTTTACTCGTTATAGTGATGGGGGTGCTTTGGTCTTTGGGAGCTTCCGTGATCACTTTGTTAGGTGTGGCAGTTATAGCGTATTTTATCGTGAATTTAATGCTTGGATTAGCCAATTATCAGAAAAAACAATTCGAGCAACTAAAAAATCGAGAGGTAGCGATATATCAGGAGATCATTAAAAAATGGGAGGAAAGGCTTTTTCGAGAAACTCAAACAATATCGCAGGAATGGTTGAAACAATGGGATGAGGGAGTGAAACAATGGGAAAGGAGTGTACTGGAAATAAAAAATCTTGAGTATATTTCTGAACCCAGCGGACAGCAACATCCGATGGTTAAGGATATCTGTGCTCAAGGATATACAGATATACTTCTTCTTTATGAGAAGGCGCTGAAGAAGGAATTTACTTCTGAACAGCATGAAAAAATTAATGATGTAGTAAACACTTTAATGGGCATTGAGACTTTTAAGCAAAATTATCTGAAAACAGTACAGTTAATGAAAGAGAGTGGGATAATTGATGAAGAGTTTGGAGATCCTCTTGCGGTAGATCCCCATACGAAAGAAACAAAATATAAACCTGCGATGTTGGTTTTTCATTGGTGGTTGTATGTGATTGATGAGATGATCATAGATTTGAAAAGACAAAAAAAAGAAGAAAAATCTAAGAGCATGTGTGAAAAGCAAGAAGCTATCGGTAGTTATCAGGACGACATATTTACAAATACAGAATATGAAAAGATAAAAAAAATCGTAGATCGTCTGCCCAGTGAATATGAATGGCTATTGCTGAATAAAAGGGATATCTTGTCGTTATTGCGAAATATTTCCGATGGTTATAACGCGGCAAGAGAAACTTTTCTTTATTATAAGGAGCTTATTGAGACGGTGAAAGAAGGCTATATTGCCTTTGATAAGGATTGTTGTCATTCTACGGTTAAAAGCAAAATTGATGCCTGTAGAGAGCAAGACAAAAACAGGGAAAAAGGTTGTCTCATTGCTGGAAGAACTCTAACATTTGAAGAAGCTTACAAACTAGGTGTCAGAGAGTGGATGAAGGTATCAAATGAAAAATTTGGTAATCAGTTGGTTTTTTGGAAGATGCTTATCGAAATAGAAAATTCAAGAGAAAAGCTACGATACATCATCGGTGATGAGAAAGTAAAGGAACTGGAAGAGACTATTGATACAGAAAAAAACCATTTTGACATCAAATTGCGAGAGGCGATTTTCGAAGATAAAGATTTCTATTACAATAAGTCCTATGCGCATTTCATAGGTTTTCTTCAATCATTATAATATGTGTAACGATCATATTAATCTGTGAGTTTATTGCAATCACGCTAATTGCACGTTTTTGTAAAAAACCTGAGGAGTATTGGGAGTAATATGTAAGCTGTATGGCAAGGTGAAAAGCGGGGGCTATAATAAGATATGGAAGAATGTGCAGTATAAAAATGAAGTTGTCTATGCGTTGTGCTTTTTTATTACCCTTTGTGCGGCTTGATCATAATTGATTATTTTTTGAATCCATTGTTTGAAATTGTTTTTATCTGAATTTAGAGAAACATTCTTATAAACAGTGGGTGGCAAGCTGTTTTTTAAGATTGCTTTTGAAATTATGATATCTTTTTGAGCTTTTTTTCTAAGTTGATGCGAATGTGTTTATTGCTAAGGGTGAGGTTTTGTAGAATATCAAGTATATGTATTATCCTTACTTTATTATCACTATTTTATGGAAGGCGTTAAAGAAGCACTTTGAGAGTGCCTTTCTTTTTCGAATTTCTCTCTTTTGAGGTTTTTTTCTAGTTTGATGCGAATGTGTTCATTGCCAGCAATGATATTTTTTTGCAGAATATATCGCTGCCGCCTTCTTTATCAGTGACAAAACCACCAGCTTCGCGAAGCATTAGTATGCCGGTAGTTTTATCAAAAAATTGTAGATTATCTTCCCAAAAGCCATCGGTTCGGCCAGAAGCAACATAAGCTAAATTAAGAGCAGCAGTGCTAAGAAGGCGAAGTCCAGAAACTTCCATCATTACTTGCGCAATTCAATAAGAGATAAGGTTGCGTGATGAGGAATATCCCTATGGGGATGTTGCAAAGTTGAACTTTTAGCATTGCCTTTTAATTAGCATTGCCTTTTAAAATGACACTACTTCTGAGGTCTAAATGCCTTTTTTGAGGGTTTTTTCTAGTTTGATGCGAATGTGTTCATTGCCGGCAATGATATTTTTTTTGCGAAATATATCGCTGCCGCCTTCTTTATCGGTGACAAAACCACCGGCTTCGCGAACCATCAATATTCCAGCAGCCATATCCCAAATTTGCAGATTATCTTCCCAAAAGCCATCGGTTCGGCCAGAAGCAACATAAGCTAAATCAAGAGCAGCAGCGCCAAAACGGCGAAGTCCGGCAACTTCCGCCATCACATTGCGTAATTCAATAAGATAGGTTCCATGATTTGGGCGACCAAAATGAGGCATACCTGTGGCAATGACACAATCTTCTAGTCTGCGTCGAGCAGAAACGCGACAGCGTCGGTCATTGAAAAAAGCACCACACCCGCGTTCTGCGGTAAAGAGTTCATCACTTACGGGATTGTAAATGACACCAGCAACGATTTTCCCTTGACTTTCTAAGGCAATGGAAACAGCAAAAAAAGGAATGCCATGGAGAAAATTTGTGGTGCCATCTAATGGGTCAATAATGAAACGATGTTGGGAATCTTCGCCAATGATTTCTTCAGACTCTTCCATTAGAAAACCAAATTTGGGGCGCGCTTTGCTTAATTCATTGAAAATAATTTTTTCCGCTTTGCGATCTGCTTGGCTGACATAATCCGCTGGTCCTTTCAAAGACACTTGCAAATTTTGCACTTCACCGTAATCACGCACCAACGAGCGTCCTGCTTTCATTGCAGCTTGCACCATGACATTCATGACTGCAGAATGGGCCATTTTTTATTCCTTTATTTATCTTTTTCATTTGCGCGACGCAAATAAATCAACTCATTGGTGTCTACAATGATACGTTCACCAGCATTCATAAAGGGGGGAACAAGAATACGAATCCCGTTTTCAAGAATGGCGGGTTTATAAGAGGAGGTAACCGTTTGTCCTTTGATGGCAGGATCGGCTTCCGCAATCGTGACAGCAACTTGATCAGGAAGTGAGATGCCAATAGGCTTTTCTTGATAAAGTTCAACTGTGACAGTCATCCCATCTTGGAGAAAAGCAGCACGTTCACCAACAAAATCCTTTTGAAGTTCAAGTTGTTCATAAGATTCTGAATCCATAAAGACCAAAGCATCCCCTTGTTGATAAAGAAATGTGAAATCCTTTTGTTCAAGGCGCACGCGTTCAACCGTCTCAGCAGCACGAAAGCGTTCGTTAAGTTTTGTACCATCAATTAAATTTTTCATTTCAACTTGGTTAAATGCACCACCTTTTCCTGGTTTTACAGCGTTGCATTTAACAGCAACCCATAAGCTTCCTTGATGTTCGATCACATTACCAGGGCGAATTTCATTGCCATTAATTTTCATCGTTTCTATCCAATTCTATTCTTGCAAAAAGAGCTCTCTTGTTGTCGTTATGGCGCTTTTCTTTGCTGCCTTTAACAGTCAAGCTCTTTTGTTATTTTCGGGCTCAAATTCCTTTGATTAGCCTTGCGGCTCTCTCATGGTCCTGTGTGCTCCATAGGTTTTCTCATGTTTTTTGCAAAGAGAAAAGCTTGAGTAAAAAAAGGACCTTGATGTATTTTTGCTTTTCAGTTCTTTGCAAGACCATAAAAAGCGCTCAGACGCAAGCTTTTTAAAAATTTGCACAAAAAATTTTTAGAATTTTTGGGGATTTTATCCCTTTGTGTCGTAAAATATCATCATTAATGGCAATGATATAATTGATGGCAATGATATAAGTTCCGTAAAACCATGAGGTGTTTTTAATTGAGAATATGTGGTGAATATTTGAGGGTGGCTTGTCCGGATAATCTTGTGAAATGAACCGCATAAAATGGGAAGTTAAAAGAGTTCTGTTCTGAGAAGATGGATTGTTTACCAACTGGATAGGGAAAGGACTTCTGTCCTTTGAGGTGTGGGAGGCAAGTTAAGAACAGAGAGTGTAGCGCCCTATATCATAATGTTAAAAGTTTTCATTCTCATCAGAGATGCGCTGTAAAATGGCTCTCTTTTTTACAGTGGTAAGAGTTCTAAATCTTTTTAAAAGCAGGTATTCTTCTGTGCTCGATGCGATTTCATCATGGTGGTATGGAGGCTGTTTTTTTGCTAAGATATCCGCATAAAAAAAGGAAACCGGAACATTCAATATATCGGCAATTTCTTTTAAACGCCCTGCGCTGACACGATTTAAGCCGTTTTCATATTTCTGGATTTGTTGGAAAGTAACACCCAAATGTTGACCTAATGTTTTTTGAGACATCTTCAACATTTTTCGTCTAAAACGAATTTTTTTGCCAATGAATTTGTCACTGAAAATGTCGTTATAAGGATTTTACCGATACCCTAGAAAATGCTACACGGGATATAGAAAACTCTTCAGCTGCTTCAATCACAGATAGTCCAAGTTTTGCATTTACATCTTCGCGTAACAATTCACTAGGGTGTGGGGCATTTTCATTATTTTTAGTATTCTTCTTTTCTTAAATCTCAAAGCTATAATTTACACTATTTTGTATTGTCACAATCTATAATAAAATTTATCCACTCTGGCTAAAAATGAGGTTTTTTATTGAGGTGCAAATCTCTTTGCCTTTCGCAAGAGCTTTTAAGTCTTTATGTGTAAAATATAGAGAAAATTCACATTAAATAGCGGGTTCATCTGGGCTGAGTACTTATATGAGCACGTGGTTCTCCGTTCACATTATACTGAAGAAGAGACACTATAACTCTACTATTTAATTGTATTCTATAACTCAAATTCACACCCATGTTTTGCTGCTTTTGAGGTTGATCTGTATAGATCACATTATATCCATTCCGTCGCAACAGATTGATAAATAAAGGAGTAAAGCTGTCTGCTGTATTATTTTTCTTTATAAGAAGTGTGGTTGTAGCGGGTGGTAGAGATCTCTTGATATCGCTAATAAATTTGTTAGCGACTAATTGTGCCTGACGCTTTGTAAGACTTTGATCAACATAATTTGATGAATAATTGCCTACAGATGCGCAACCTGCCACCAACACAACCGGTGACAGCAATAAATATTTTAACATCGTTAATTCCCCTTACTTATTGTTGCTCTTTTTTGCGAAGCTCCTATTCCAGAAATAAGAGCAACTTTACTCATCGTTACATTAACAACATATCGGCATCTAATCAATCGGTTAATTAATCAATGAATAATGGTTTCAGCTGTAAAGGTTGCTTGAAGTGCTTCTGGTGGTGTATATTTTAATAAACTGCTGCTTTTAGTAATTATGATAAAAAAGCAATTTTTTGCGTTTGCATGTTAAGATCATGTCCTCTATCACTATTATAAAATGATGTGTTAAGTGTTATTCCAGATTGATCAAAAAAATTTCAAGCATTGCTTTTTGAGGGCTATCTTTTTTAAAATACGCATGAATGCTTATTCTGTTTGCTGTAAAATGCTATCGTTTTAGGTGCGGTGCTATAAGGTATCAAACTTTGCATATGTGATGTTTTTATGAGAGTGTGTGGTGAATATTTGAGGGTGGCTTGTCCGGATAATCTTGTGAAATGAACCACATGAAATCGGAAGCTAAAAGAGTTCTGTTCTGAGAAGACGGATTGTTTCCCAACTGGATAGGGAAGGGACTTCTGTCCTTTGAGGGGTGGGAGGCAAGTTAAGAACAAAGAGTGTAGCGCCCTATATCACAATGTTAAAAGCTTTCATTCTGATCAGCGATGAGCTGTAAAATGGCTCTTTGTTTTATCGAGGTTAGAACTCTAAATCTTTTTAAAAGCAGGTATTCTTCTGTGCTTGATGCGATTTCATCATGGTGGTATGGGGGCTGTTGTTTTGTGATGATATCCGCATAGAAAAAGGAAACCGGAACATTTAAGATATCGGAAATTTCTTTTAAACGCCCTGCGCTGACACGATTTAAGCCGTTTTCATATTTCTGGATTTGTTGGAAAGTGACACCCAAATGTTGACCTAATGTTTTTTGAGACATCTTCAACATTTTTCGTCTAAAACGAACTTTTTTGCCTACAAAAAGATCAATATTAAGATTTTTACTTTGCATTTTAAAGCCCCCCGCCGGGTGCGAGCGCCCTCGCGTTGGTATTCCGGGAGTCTAAAAACACTGACCTCGAATCAGCATTTTGCTTTTAGTGCTTAAAGCACCTGGACATAGCAAAATCTCCCGGAATTCCGGGATACCCGCAAAGCGGGGTAAATTTATGTACGAGGTTTCGGGTTTTTAGAGCCCTATTGGTCGTTGCGTATGCGACCAAAACACCTTTCAATTCATAAAGTAATTTCAGCAAATTTACAATAAAAAATAGTTTTTTAATGAGAGTTGGTGTGTTTTTCATCCAAGCAAAAAGAATGAACAAATAGAGCTTTTGGAATTTTCGGATAGCCTAGTTCTTTTGCTTATTGGATATTGTTTGTTAAGTAAATGATACCAGTGCGTTTTCTTTACCAATGGAAATGTCGTTATAAAGATCTTTGGTTTGCATTTCCCTCCGACGGGGTGCGAGCGCCCTCGCGTTGGTATTCCGGGAGCTTGAAAATACTGAACTCAAATCAGCCTTTTTGCTTTTAGTGCTTATCGCCCCTGGACAGAGCAAAATCTCCCGGAATTTCTATAAATTTTATCTCTTTGAAGCAGAGAGGAGTATTTTAAAAAACAGGAAGGAGCTTTATTGCTTCTTTGTGCGCTTTTTCTAGTTGTGTTTTGTCCATGCCTTGGAGCATTATTTCAAGATCAGGAGCTTGCATTTTTGCCTCTTTTGCGAGCATATACCATGCCGCTGCCATTATTATATCGCCTTTTGTTCCTGTGCCATCTCGATAAAGCCTTGCAAGGGAAATCTGTGCTGGTGCTATCATGTTGATAGCATTTCTTTGAAGTAAATGAAAAGCACGGGGAAAATCTGTTTCTCCTCCACGCCCCTGTATAAGCCATTGTGCTAAATGAAGTTGAGCTTTTAAGTGGTTGTTTTGAGCCGCTACCTCCATGAGTTTGCGAGCATTGCGATCATCCTTTGGTCGTTTTAACGTGCCTAAGGAAAGAATTTTTGCAGCAGAAAAAGCAGCTTCAGCATCTCCAAGAGCAGCACCTTTTAAGTACAATTTTAAGGCTTGCTCGATTGCTTCATTTTCACGGCTTTGAGAAGAAACACCAGGGAGAGCTTGTTTTTCCTGTGCGGCTTTATAAAGAAGCAGTTGTCCGTAATAAAAATAGGCTTCCTTGACGCCTGCATTGACAGATTTTTGAATGAACTGTTCACCAAGTTCTTGATTTTGTTTTATAAAGTTACCATCAAACAACATAAGCCCATAGCGTAGTTGTGCTTGGGGTTCCCCCTGTTTTGCGGCGCGTTCAAACCATAAAGCAGCACGCGCACCGTCAATAGGGACAGCACATCCCTCCATATAAATTCTGGCAAGAAGAGTTTGTGCAAAAGGATCATTTTTTTCAGCACGTCGGAGTGCTTCACGAAAAGCTTTTAAATAATAACCTTGGATGTAATAGTCATAGGCTTGATCATAGTCTCCAGCTTTTAAGGGCTGAAAAGGTTCTTGAGTGTTTGAAGCTTCTTGAATCGTATTGAAAGAGTCTTCAGAACTTGAGAATTCTTCAGTGTTTCCAGCTGAATTGACAGCAGAACTTGCAAGGCCAAGCACGCCTAAGATAAGCAGCTTCACGCTTCTCTTGATCATGGTGTTTTCTCCTCATTACCGATCAGAACTTTCACATTTTTTTTTCATCATTACAAGCCGTATAAGAATTTCATTTCTATATTACTTTTTATCTCTCAGTTTTTCATCTTAGTTAAGGTAGGGTTCGGTAAGTTTAAAAAAATAGCATAAATGTTGACGAGAGCCAGACTGTTGAAAATAGTCCTGTTAAAAATAATAATGATAAAGGGTTATTGTGTGTAAAAATGCTTATCGTCTATTATATTAAGGGCATCTCCTCCTAAAATGAAAAAATGCTTACAATGGGGGCTGCTTTTTAAAATACTTATGAATGCTTATGAATAGCGCGCTATCCGTGTGATATTGTTTGCACTCTCATCAGAGATCAGCTGTAAAAAGGCTTTCTTTTTAACCGTTGTGAGAGTTCTAAATCTTTTGAGCAGCAGGTATTCCTCTGTGTTCGATGCGATCTCATCATGATGATATGGGGACTGCTGTTTTGTTAAGATATCCGCGTAAAAAAAGGAAAGTGGAACATTCAAAATATCAGAAATTTCCATTAATCGCCCTGCGCTGACACGATTTAAGCCTTTTTCATATTTTTGAATTTGTTGGAAAGTGACACCTAAAGCGTGTCCTAAAGTTGTTTGAGACATTTTTAGCATTTTTCGTTTTAAGCGAATTTTTTTGCCAATGAAAAGATCAATATTAAGATTTTGAGATTGCATTTTTCCCCGCCGGTTGCGAGCGCCCTCGCATGAGTATTCCGGGAGCTTGAAAACACTGAATCCGAGTCAGCCTTTTTGCTTTTAGTGCTTAAAGCACCTGGACATAGCAAAAACTCCCGGAATTCCGGGATACCCACAAAGTGGGTTCATCTTTACGCTCGGATCTAGGGTTTTCAAGGCCCCTTTTGGTCGTTGCGTATGCGACCAAAACATCTTTTAATTCATAAAGTAATTTTAGGAAATTTACAATAAAAATTAAAATAGTGTCTCTTAACGTGTCGTTTTTTAAAATGGAGGGGTGGTATGTTTTGCATTCAAGCAATAAAGTGTTACAAAGGGGACTTTGAATAGTGCGTGCTATCCGTGTGATGTTAGTTTGCATTCTCTTCAGAGATCAGTTTTAAAAAGGCTTTCTTTTTTACCGTTGTGAGAGTTCTAAATCTTTTGAGCAGCAGATATTCCTCTGTGCTTGATGCGATTTCATCATGGTGGTATGGGGGCTGTTGTTTTGTAATGATATTGGCATAGAAAAAGGAAAGTGGAACATTCAAGATATCAGAAATTTCCATTAAACGCCCTGCGCTGACACGATTTAAGCCTTTTTCATATTTTTGAATTTGTTGGAAAGTGACGCCTAAATGTTGACCTAATGTTTTTTGAGACATCTTCAACATTTTTCGTTTTAAGCGAATTTTTTTGCCAATAAAAAGATCAATATTAAGATTTTGAGATTGCATGTTTCCCCGCCGGTTGCGAGCGCCCTCGCATGAGTATTCCGGGAGCTTGAAAGTACTGAAATCTAATCAGCTTTTTTTGCTTTTAGTGCTGAGAGCACCTGGACATAGCAAAAACTCCCGGAATTCCGGGATACCCACAAAGTGGGGTAAATTCATGTTTAGATTTTCGGGCTTTCAAGACCCTCTTGGTCGTTGCGTATGCGACCAAAACATCTTTTAATTCATAAAGTAATTTTAAGAAATTTACAATAAAAATAGTTTTTTACTTACAAAATTTGTTTTTTAATGAGAGGCTATCCGCTTCTTAAATCTCTCTGGAATGATTGTCAAAATCATGACATTAGCCCCCGTGTTTTTTGAGAGGGTTAAAAAGCCTTAAGTTTTAAGATCAAAAGAACTTTGGACGCTTAAAAGTTAAATATTTTCAATTCGCTAATATTGACAACATAACCAAGAGTAATTATCTTCAATATTCAGGAATAGAAAGGACATATATTATGAAGACCACCCTTTCTCCGCTAATTTCAGAGTTCGAAACCGTTGAACAGGAAAGCAGCTACACTGCATGGCTGCGCGATAAGGTAGCGAGCAGTCTTGTAAATCCATATCCTCCTATTCCGCATGATGAGGTTATGGCTGAAATGGAAGTTATAATCAGTCAGCTTGAAGCTGAACAGAAAAAGTGATGCTTCCGGTTGTTTGGTTGTCTTCGACGCGCGATGATTTGCGTCAGATTTTAACGTACATTGCTCGCGAAAATTCATCTGCTACGCGCCGAATGAAAAGGTTTTTGGAAGCATCCGTATTGCCATTGGCTGAACATCCATATTTATACAGACAGAGTGAGAAGGTATTAGGATTACGAGAAATTGTAGCGCATCCAAATTACCTTATATTGTATCGAGTAGCTGCACATCAAATCGAAATTGTAGCTGTAGTGCATGCCCGACGTGAATTTCCTATTTTTCTTTAATCTAATCAGAGGCTATCTGCTTCTTAAATCTCTCTGGAACAATTACCAAAATCATGACAACAGCCTCCGTGTTTATCAAAGGGATTAAAATGATTTCTTCTATGGTAATGAATTTCGGTACCTTCATTAAAATTTGCACAATCGCTTGCTGTTTGAATAAGAGTGGGGGTGATCGTTTCTTTAAGCCTATAGGATGTGTGTGTCTGTGGAATGTGGTGGGGTGTCTTGTGGTTTTGGGCGTGCGCTTTAAAAAATAAACATAAGCATTATTCAAATTTAACGTGATGCTGTAGCAATTTTTTTGCATCTAAATTGTAGCCGGCTTCACATAGTCGATCACAAAGATCCGGAAGTGTTTCTTTTACGTGTTCATTAAAAGGAATGTATTTAAGCCCACCAAAATCTGAAGGGAGTTCAAGGTCTTGTTTTTTTAGAATAGCGACATTTTTGCGAGAAAGTGCAGCGGTTAACATGCCCATTTCGAAAATAACGTTTTGTCGTGCACGAAATTGTTCTTTTTTTTCCTTGTCAGATCTAGCATAGCCTATATCATCGGGAGTAAATAGCACAATACCAAATCCTATAGAATCGTTACAAGCTTCTTTTTCCAAAATTTCAATGAGGGTTAAACCATTACCACCAGTATTTTTTAAGATGTATGGTTCGAGATCAAGCCTGCGAAGAATAAGTTCAAGTTGCTCTAGAGCAATATGGTCATGGCCATGAACGATAAAGATTTTTTTATTTGAGGGATTGGGGGCAGTTTTTGAGGAAGGAATCGTTGATGTTTCTTCTATATGCTTTGCTAAATCTTCTATTAACTTTTGTTTTATGTTTTCTTTGCCTTGAACTTGAAGTTTTCCTGTGCTTTTAAACCAATTAATAGTGCCTCCTTCGTAGGTTTTGATCTGATATCCTTCAGGGGATGGATGTGATAGAGGTTTAGTTTCTTTGATTTGATATCCAGCTTTGCGAATTATGTTTTTAAGATCTTCAAGTGTTCCGCTATATTGCATTTTTATGTCCCCTGCATATTTGTATCATCAGCTATTGGTATTCAGTACCAATATTGAAAATGACCATTTTCCCCAATCATAATGCTTTGTCTTTATAAGACATTGAACGAGAAAGTTTTTATGATCCTTTTTTCTATATATTATATGAAAAAAAGACGCTAGATTTTTCATCAATTTGATTGAATTATTAAGCAATTTTATTGAGTTTCGAGGTATCCTCTTTATCTGTTATTGTGTGTTCTATATAAGTAATATAGTGGTGAGTGTTTGGATTTTTATTAACGCTTTATTTATAAATTCTCCTCCTATATTACAAGGGGGTGTTTTCACATTTTTCTTGCATTGTTTTAAGCAGTATTAAGGGGTTGTCGTTCCCAAAAATCACTTCTTCTACAGCAATGAATTCACATCCAGTCTTTAAGACTTCATCAAAGGTTGAAAAATCGCTTCCTGCTTGGATAATGGCGGGGGGTTGCATAATTTCTGCCCACCATGTTGCTAACTGGAGATTGCGGGGGTGCGCTTGGGTTTTTTTATCAGCACCGAGTTTTCCAAAGAACAGGTAATCAACACCTGTTTCCGCTGCAAGCATAGCACTATGGCGATTGCGTAAATTGCCAAAGCCTATGATTTTTTGTTCCTTTTGCTGATTTTTGAAGCTTTCAAGAGCGTTAAGATCATCTTCTATGTGCAATCCATCAGCCTTTATGCGTCCAGCAATGCGGCTGTCATCAGCGATGAGAAGGGCTGCGTTATGATGTTGAATATCTTCTGCGTAGGTTTGCGCTTGTTGTTGTAAAAAAGAGCCATCATCTTTCAACTTTTCAGAATCATAGAGGATGACGCATGCAAAAGACTTTGTTTGCAAAATTTGCTGCAAAAATGTGTGTGGGGTGTTGCGCCGAACATCAAGTGTTAAAATCAACTGAGGGAAAAGAGGTGAATCAATTGGTTTATTTTTTTGTTCTGTCATGTCAAATCCCTGTTTCTTAGAGAAAAATAATGCTTAAAATTAAAGTTTCATTCTATTATGCTTATTTGCGATGAAAGTGACCACCATTTTCACGTAATTTAAAGGATTTGTGGGTGTGTGGGTGCCTGCTTATGAGAAATGAGAGTGTTTTTAAGCATAATTATGTCGCCTTTTTGCTGTGATACATGTATGGATTCTTTTCGTTCTTTTACCTTTAAAAAAATTTTGCCTTTTAAAAAATAAACGCTTAAAATGAAACTTGACTCTTAAAAATTAAAATTTCATCCTGTTTATGCTTGTTGGCAATAAGGGTAACCACCATTTTTATGGGACTTCAAGGGGTTTGTGGCGTGTGGGAGTCCACTGATGAAATACCAAGGTATTCGTGAGCATAATACTCAGCCTTTTCGCCGTGATACACGTATTGATGTTTTTCGTTCTTTAGCTTTATTGACGATTTTCATCAACCATATTCCCAGAACGATCTATGAGTCTTTTACCCATAGAAATTTCGGTTTTTCTGATTGTGCAGAAGTGTTTGTTTTGCTTTCAGGGATTGCGCTTGGATTAAGCTTTCATGGACGGTTACAGCAAAAATCCTTTGCTTTTATCATCCGAAAACTGTGGTACAGAGCTTTGCAGCTCTATGGCGCATATCTTTTTACTACCTTTGTCACGTTAAGTCTTTTTTTTGCTGCCTTTTTATTATGGAAAACAGAAAAACTTTTATCAATGAACAATATGAGACTCTTTTTTAAAGAGCCTGGTATCGCATTTTTGAGTACCTTAAGTTTTGGGCATCAATTGGGATATAATAATATTCTTCCACTTTATATCGTTTTGATGTTTTTTGCGCCTTTTATCCTTTATTTGAGTTGTAAACAGACAAAATGGCTGCTTTTGGGCTCGTTTACGCTGTATCTTATCTGCGGATTTTATAAAATTGCTCCTCCTTCTTATCCTTTAGAGGGAAAGTGGTTTTTAAACCCTTTGTCTTGGCAATTCTTATTTGTCATAGGATTGACCAGTACTTTAGCGCTTAAACAAGGAAAAAAAATCGCTTTTCGGTCTTTTTGGGTTGTTTGTGCGGCAGCTTATCTCTTGTTGGCACTGTTATGGGTTCGCTTAAACTGGTGGGGCATTTTGGGGTGGCTTGGCTGGTCTTCCCCATTGCTGAACTTTAATAAAACCTTTTTAAGCTTGCCACGTTTACTCCATGTTCTTGCATTAGCCTTTTTCATTCTTTCTTTGCCAAGCATCAATAAATGGTTTTATGTCTCTCAGAAACATCCTTTAGCAATCTTAGGAAAACATAGTTTACCGGTCTTTGTAACGGGAACCATTTTTGCGATGTTTGGACAAATTATAAAAACAGTGATGACAGAAACGTTTTTTTCCGATACCCTCTTAATAATAACGGGTATTGCTCTGCAATTTGGAGTCGCCTATTATTGTGAAAAACGGCGATCTTGGCAGTGGTCCTTTTCAAGGAAACTGATCCGTTTATAAGAAAAACGCTCCTATAGTGTTTGTTGGGTGCGTTAACCTTAGTATAAAAAGCGCGTTGCGCAAAAAAATTAAAAGAGGTAGCAGTTTTAAAAAAAGCGTTCTACACAGCAACAAAAGAAACTTTTTAATACTCTGTTCGTTGAGTGGTATAATTTTGTGCTGATACTTGGAGTATAAAAGCGTGAGTGTACATAAACGTCCATATGATGAACCTATTATCATGATTGAGCATAATGCTTTTGAAAATGCTTTTAATCGTCTCTATGAAGAAACAATGGCGCTGATTGAAAAAACCGCAGCGTATATTGATTCAGAAGGGAAATTAGTAGCACGTTCCCTTTCGGCAGAAGTTTCTGCAATCTATGCGAAAGAAGCTATGTATTTAAGTACACGACTGATGCAAATCGCTTCTCAACTCCTTCTTCTTCGCGCAGAGCGTGAAGGGGAAATGTCATCAGAACAAATAAAAAAAGAAATTGTAAAAGTATCACTTCATACACCGACATTGGAACTTGAAACCCCTCATTGGCATGAATTGCCAGAAATTTTTCGCCAATTTGTTTCTCATTCATTGCGTTTAGAAGCGCGCATACAGTATATGCGTGCTGGTTGGGAAACTGCAGCCTCCTGTACCTTAGAAGATGATAATCCAGTAGGAAAACAAATCGAATTGCTCAAAACAGCCTTTGGGCGTTCTTAGAGGTATTTCCTTGCTCTGCGTGAAGGGGAAATGTCATCAGAACAAATAAAAAAAGAAATTGTAAAAGTGTCACTTCATACACCGACATTGGAACTTGAAACCCCTCATTGGCATGAATTGCCAGAAGTTTTTCGCCAATTTGTTTCTCATTCATTGCTTTTAAGAGCGTGCATTTTTTCGTTTAGAGATGCGGCTGTAGTTTAAGCACTCTGGTAAATAAGGAGAGGCTGTAGTTTAAGAAATGATAATTTAGTGGGAAAACAAATCGAATGACTGAAAACAGCTTTTGGGCGTTCTGAGAAGAATAGCTCCTTGCTTCTTTCTTGCGATATTTAGAGCAATCTACCCATTTTTTACAACCGAAATTTCACAACTAAAACTAATCTAGAGTGCTTTTTTCTACCTAATTTCTATTTGAGCGTAGGCAATATCTTGAGCTTATAGCTTAGAGGGGGGTAGAGGGAGGGGGTGTATAGGTATTGATTTCGAATATGGCATGGAATGTGGGGTATGGTTGGTCTTGTAAAATCGGCTTCGGTTGATTGCAGCTGGGACACTTTCTGTTGATATATCGTGTGATTTTGTTTTGGCTATGATAATAATCAGGCGCTAGATAGAGCTGGGGCTTGTACATCAATTTATTTATGCTCTATAATTTATGCCTATAAAGTTGCTGTAAAGCGTGTGTTAATGAGGATGATACACATTGTGTCAGTTTTTGGGCTTCTTTTGTTTTGAATGGAAGTTATTTTTCCTCGCGTAAAATAAAACATCCAAAATAAAGTGCTCTATAATGAATGCCTCGGGGGTTCTCTGTGTCCCATGCATAATGTCCCTCTCCATGCAATGTCATTGTGGTGTAATGGGCATATTCAAAAACACCTCTCAGTTCTTGCTTACATCCATTGAGCCTCCTCATCTTTATGCTTGCAACGGAGCAAGCCGGCACGATCATCATATTTGCCAGTCCCCAATGTTGTGATAAGCCCTTGGCATTAGAGATGGTTCATGAGAGGCATTTTTAGTCCTTTCTTGCACAGGTTTACTCCATAGGGAAATCCCACGTTTCATATGTGAGCGAATGGTTTTGATTGCTTCAATATAAAGAGGTTTGTAATGAGAAAATCTTAGGATATTCGGGATTCTTATTCAACATACAAAATAATGAATTATCTTTATAAATCAATTTGTTGAATTACTGTGGTAGCAACATGTTATAATGTAAAAAGTTTCCGTAAAGTGTATACTATCTATTGCATAGTCTCTTTACACTTAATGAATGTACAATCCAGCACTCTCTATTTGCTCGCTTGCGATGTTTAACTGTTATGGCATTGGACATGATAAAGAAAGGGAATTTTTATGTTTTATAAGGTGTTTGATAGGGTGCTTGCTTGTGATGTGTGAATGGTTTTGATTGATTTCAGTTATGCTTCATAAAGATGCTGTTCGTTGCGTGTTATAATTGGGGGGCATGATCATCTTTTTACTGGTTTTGTCTTGTGCTGTTGTTTTCTTTGTGGTCTTGTCTTTATTCACATCTTTATTCACATCTTTATTCACAGGGGGGAAAAGTGTATAGACTGTAGTTTATGGCAGAGACGATTCGTATTATAGGCATTGATCCCGGATTGCGGCGTACAGGGTGGGGGGTTATCGATGTTGCGGGTAATCGTCTTCAGTTTATTGCAGCAGGGACCGTTTCTTCTGATGTAAAGTGTGAGCTGGCTTCCAGACTATGTCAGATCCACAAAGGTCTTTCAGAGGTTGTGCATCAATTTATGCCCCATGAAGCCGCTGTAGAACATGTGTTTGTCAACAAAGATGCTACAGCAACTTTAAAACTTGGGCAAGCACGTGCAATTGCATTGCTGGTTCCTGCGCAAGCCAATCTTCCTGTTTTTGAATATGCGCCCAACAAAGTGAAAAAATCGGTTATTGGTGTTGGACACGGTGCTAAAGAACAAATTCATATGATGGTCAAAGTTCTCCTCCCACGGGCTGAATTTGATAGCAGTGATGCGGCTGATGCTCTTGCTCTTGCTCTTTGTCATAGTATGCACCGTAAGAGTATTGACCGATCTTATCAGGCAAGGATGGCGGTATGATTGGTAAATTAAAGGGCACCCTTGAACATATCTTTGATGATCATATCCTTCTTGATGTTCACGGTGTGGGTTATGTTGTTTTTGTGTCAAATCGGCTCCGTCCTTCTTTACCCTCTGTTGGGGAGGCGTTAAGCCTTTTTATTGAAACGCATGTTCGGGAAGACGCAATCCGCCTTTTTGGCTTTGCTACAAGAGCTGAACAGGAGTGGTTTTGTCTTCTACAAAATGTTCCTGGAGTAGGGGCGAAGGTTGCTTTGGCAATCTTGGGTACTTTATCACCAGATGAACTCGCACAGGCTATTGCCTTAAACGATGTTGCGATGATTAGTCGAGCGCCGGGCGTTGGTAAAAAAGTCAGTGAAAGAATTGTGGGTGAGTTGAAAAGTAAAACACTCCCCTTTGAACAAGCGCTCAAGACTGTTTCGGTTCCTCAGCGTGAGATGACCAATCAACCTGCGCATGATGCGCTTTCTGCGTTAATGAAGCTAGGGTTTGAGCGGGAGCATGCATCCCGTGCTCTTGCTCTTGCGATGAACGCTCTTGAGGGGGAAACTGTTTCTTCTGCTCTGCTGATCCGCCATAGTCTCAAATTGCTTTCTTCTCCTACTTAAAATCAAGGTAACAATGCATAAAGATGAAGATAAACGCCTTCTGGGTTCCGCACCCCTTCCTAACGATCCAGATCGTTCCTTAAGACCACAAGTTCTCGATGATTTTATTGGTCAAGAAGCGGCACGGGCTAATTTAAAAATATTTATTGAAGCAGCAAAAACGCGGCAAGAAGCGCTGGATCATGTTTTGTTTGTAGGACCACCGGGACTGGGAAAAACAACGCTGTCACAGATTATGGCAAAAGAATTAGGCGTTAATTTTCGCTCTACTTCAGGACCGGTCATCGCTAAAGCAGGAGATTTAGCCGCTCTCTTGACCAATCTCGAAGAACGTGATGTCTTGTTTATTGATGAAATTCATCGCTTAAATCCGGCGATTGAGGAAATTCTTTATCCAGCCATGGAAGATTATCAACTTGATTTGATCATTGGGGAGGGGCCGGCCGCACGCTCGGTGAAAATTGATCTGGCTAAATTTACTTTGGTAGCGGCAACTACACGTTTGGGGCTTTTGACCACACCGCTGAGAGACCGTTTTGGCATCCCAATTCGTCTCAATTTTTATACTATAGAAGAATTGGAATATATTGTGCAGCGTAATGCACGGCTTTTTGCCGTCAAGATCAGTGATGATGGTGCTCATGAAATTGCACGCCGAGCACGGGGGACTCCTCGTATTGCTGGGCGGCTTTTACGGCGTGTTTGTGATTTTGCTTTGGTTAAACAGGCAAAACAAATTGACCAAAAAATCGCTGATGAAGCGCTTTCCCGCCTTGAGGTCGATCATCTTGGGCTTGATCCGCTTGATCGCCGCTACTTGCTCCTGATTGCGGAAACTTTTTTAGGGGGACCGGTGGGGATTGAAACAATTGCTGCTGCTTTATCAGAACCACGCGATGCCATTGAAGATATTGTTGAACCGTATTTGCTCCAACAAGGTTTTATTCAAAGAACCGCTCGTGGACGCATTCTAACTGAAAAGGCTTGGAGCCATTTAGGGCTTTCTGCTCCTGTCTCTACAACGTCTATACAAAGGCGTTCTCAACTTTCTGATGCTCAAGACAATTCATCACTTCAGACGTCTTTATGGGATGGGGAAGATGACTAAGACATTCTCTTTAATTAAAAGAAACTATGTGAATATTTTATAGCAAGGTCATAAAATACAAGAGACGTGCTTCTTTTAGCATATTCTGACCAAAAAGGTCTTGCACGATTAAGGGGGCTTTTGCTTTTCACAACTTCAACACAAAAATGTGTTCAATCTTTTGATTGATAAACAATTTGCTATATTAGATGATTTTATGGGACATGAAGCCAATGACAGAAATAACTCCTTTTAAGAGCAATCATACAAATGCTTTTCATAATTTTCAGGTCCGCGTTTATGTTGCGGATACAGATTTTTCCGGTGTGGTTTATCATGCGCGTTATCTTGAGTTTTTTGAACGAGGACGTTCAGAGTTTTTACGGGATACCGGTTTTAATAATAAGATGTTAGCAGCAGGGGTTGAGGGGGAAAAACTGTTTTTTGTTGTGCGTCATATGGAAATTAATTTTTCAAGACCAGCTAAAATTGATAATCTTTTAGTTGTTAAAACACGTGTTACTCATATCCAAGGGGCACGCTTTTTTATGGAGCAATCTATTTTGCATGAGGCGACCACATTGGTAACAGCCAAAGTTGAAATTGCTCTGATTAATGAGGAGGCAAAACCGCGACGTTTACCCAAAGAACTTTTTGCAAAAATGCTTGGTTAAAAGTGTTGTTCATTGAACGAGCAGCTTTAGGAGAGATCAGGGGATATAAAGTAATCTACAATCTAAGACATACATTTATCATAGCCTAAATGTTTTCCAACAAGGTCACGCGATACATCAAAAGAAAGCGCCTCTACTACAGTAGCTACAATAAATTGAAGATGATATCCCACAAAATTAAACACGCTTCATCTATGTTATGATTCAAAATCAATGTCTTATTATCCATTTTCTGCTATAAACTGAAAATACTTTTCTTTCTTTTGAAGAAAGGTTCGTTGGCATAGGAAAACAGCAGAAAAGGACAAAACAAAAAAAGAAATAAAAAATGGATTAAGATTTATTTTTATAAAAATGCACATACCCAGCAAAATATTGCAATAAAGTAATAATAAGCTATTAGGTTGAAAATTCTCTCAAAACACTTAAAGGGTGTTTTAAGCAATTTGATTTGTTTTTTACTGGATTGTCATTTGGCATCACAAGAGCGCATGTCCTATCCATTTTCATCCATAATACATGGCTTTATCTGTGCTTCTAAACGCAGTGAATGAGTGAGAGGTCAATGTATACAAAGCAGAAATGCATTTTTGATTTAAAGTTTTAAAAGCATATTATTTTATATGATAGATCGACTCAGAAAGGTAAATTATCACTTCTCACGGGCACAAATTCCAATAGAGTAATGAGAGTAAAATACTTTCATTTCAAATCTGTACATGTTGAAACAATTGAAATCATTTGCTTACATATCATAAGATGAGCAATATAAATCATTGAAAAATTGTAAAAATATTTTTTATAGATCATTCTCAATGCAATAACGATCAAATATCGCAAGTGAGAAAAGAGAACGAAGAAGCCTGTTTTCATGAAGTAAAGATGTGAAAAGGCTTTTTTCATGTTACAGAAGCTTTTACGTTATACCATGCCATGGTGTCAGAGAGATGATGGGCATTGAAAGGGATTAATTTACAATACAATGAGACTATATGAGACTTACAATAGATTATTATATGGGACTTACATTAGGGTGCATGGGTGAGGCACATTGTTGTGAGGCATTTTATGGTGGTTTATTGTCGTTTTTTTGTGTTCGAGGGTGTCCCCGTATTAAATTTGATGCAAAATGAGAGAAAAAATAGTCTGAGGTAAAGCGTAATCTTTCATGATTATAACATATTTATTTATAATGATAATTTATTGCGTTGTCATTTTCAGATAACTCTGAAACTTGTAAGATTTTTTCTTTTCAAGCTCTATTGCTGCCAATTAATAAAAAACATTTTCTTACATGTCACAAGCGGGCTTGGTGAGTGGGGACAAAAACACTTAAGATAAGGAATAAAAATGCCTCTTATGAATGTTTTCAAGTGCTAAGACTTATCACTGCATTTTAAGCTTAAAACGTGTATGAGGGTTTAGCTTTCTTTTCATGAGCGTAAAGATGGTGGTGCATAATAGATTTGATATCACGCATTTTTATATCTTTTATTTTTATAGCATTTATGGGGAAGGCTTTATCGTTATATTTTTCATAAATGCTGTTGTGAAATGAGGGGTGTGTGTGTTGAGGGATGTCTCTCGTCATCACTTTTTAAGGAAATTTAAAAAACAAGTCTTGTTTTAGCGCATGGATTTATGTGAGACTGAAGTTTTTTACTTAAATTTAGAAACTATAAAATAATCTGTTTTATAGAATTTTAAAAAATACACCTTTTATTTAGAGGGACAAAAATTATGCCGCATGGTGAACTAACGAATCCGGAAACAATTGGAATGTTGCATTTGTTTATGCAAGCGAGTTGGATCGTGAAAGGTGTTATGATCGGGTTGCTGCTCGCTTCCATTTGGAGTTGGGCAATTATTTTTGATAAAATTTTTACGTATCGGAGAATACGGCGTGAAATAAAGCAGTTTGAACGTACATTTTGGTCAGGCAAAGCGCTAGAAGATCTTTATGCATCATGTAAAAGTCAACGCACCAATAGTATATCCGCAGTTTTTATGGCGGCAATGGTTGAATGGAAAAAATCTCTTGAAAAAGGGACCCATACATCGAAAAGTTTGCAGAGCAGAATTGATAAGGCTATGGATTTGACGCTGGGGCGTGAAAGTGAAAAAATAGAATCAAAATTAAGTTTTCTTGCGACATTGGGATCTGCGGGACCCTTTATCGGACTTTTTGGAACAGTTATTGGTATTATGGAGTCTTTTCTTTCTATTTCAGCTTCTCAAAATACATCACTTGCCATTGTCGCGCCAGGGATTGCAGAAGCGCTTTTGGCAACCGCTATTGGTTTGTTTGCAGCAATTCCAGCCGTTATTGCTTATAACAAGTTGACTCATGAAAGTGCGCGCATCATTGCACAAATAGAAAATTTTGCCGATGAATTTTCAACAATTGTATCGCGGCGTATTGATGAAACACGCACAGCACCTTCCTCTTTATAAAAAGGAGCTTATCCCATGGGAATTTCTGTTGCTTCTTCTTCTCGGAAAAATAAACGTAGGCGCCATCATTCACGAAGCCAACTGATGAGTGAGATCAATGTTACTCCTTTTGTGGATGTCATGCTGGTCTTGTTGATTATCTTTATGGTCTCTGCTCCCCTTTTAGTGAACGGTGTTCCTCTAGATTTGCCTCGTAGTCAAGCAGGTCCCGTACGAGCTCAAAAAACGCCTCTTACGGTTTCACTTGACGCGCAAGGGCGTTTTGCCATTAATCAAGATTATTATGAAACGTCACAAGCACTGATTGCACACCTTAAAACTCTTCTGGAAGAAGATGCTACACAAAAAGATCAACGGGTTTTTGTGCGGGTTGCTAAAACTGTTGAATATCAGCAAGTATTAAAACTGCTGGCAGATATTCAAAAAGCGGGGTTTTCTCAAGTTGCGTTAGCAAGTCTAGCACAATAAATAATAAGTGATAAAATCCGCATAAACGATTGTTGTTAAAATATTTTAAGAGAGCATAGAGTGATTAAAAATGAAAAAATATAAGTCATAAATAAGGCATAAAGAATGAACAAAGACTCCTATCATAGCATGAAACGAGGCTTGGCTTTATCCCTTGTGGTCCATGTCATTTTTCTCAGTTGGGGAGCCGTTCAGTTTACAAGCTCTGTCTCTTTACCACAACCATTGGAAGCAATTCCTATCACTCTTGCTCCTTTAGTGGACGAGTTGTCCTCTCAACAAGGATCCGTGAAGGCTCCCATCCGTGCAATTCCTGCCGTTAAACCAACTATGCAACCACAAGAGAAAGAAGATGCACGCCATATTGGAGAGGGACAAATAGATAGTCTAGCACCTTTTCAACCAAAGGAAAAACTGCGTTCTGTTGAAACAGCATCGCTACCACCAAGCAAGAACACGTCAGAAACATTTGCACCCGAACTTACAAAACCAGAATTATTAGAAGCAAAAACAGAGGATACCCCTAAGGTTGCGCCTGAGATGCCTTTGAGCACACCGGAGGATACTCCTAAGGTTGCGCCTGAGATGCCTTTGAGCAC
>NZ_JBHILX010000003.1:78441-84966 GCF_042193585.1 Bartonella sp. PS7NMGDW | reverse complement strand
GTTGCACCTGAGATGCCTTTGAGCACGCCGGAGGATACTCCTAAGGTTGCGCCTGAGATGCCTTTGAGCACACCGGAAGATACTCCCAAGGTTGCACCTGAGATGCCTTTGAGCACACCACCGGAGGATACTCCCAAGGTTGCACCTGAGATGCCTTTGGAGGCACCACCGGAGGATACTCCCAAGGTTGCGCCTGAGATGCCTTTGAAGGCTCCGGAAGATGTGCTCAAGCCTGCGCACAAAAATGAAGAGATGATATCGCCAAAAGAATTGGCTCCAATGGTACAGAAGGTACCAGCAGAGCAGATTGTTCATCAAGCACCCAAAATTACACTTCCAGAAAAAATTTTTCTTCCACAGTTTAAACCAAAATTTGACGAAGAAGTTCCAAGGAAGAAAGGGGCTGCATTGAATCAAAAGAAGCCAAAGCTTAACAAGAAAAACCAAGAGAAACAGACCATTGAAGATATTTTAGCACTGGAGGAAAATAATTTGCTCAATCGTGCGCGGTCACAAGGAGGGGGAGCAAAACGTTCTCATACACCAGAAGCTTTGGGTGCAAGAAAAAACATTGATGATACCACAAAAATGGCACAAACATTGGTCAATATTGCGGGGGGATGTATTCAACAGAAGCTTAAACTTGTGGCGCTTGGTGGCGATTTAAAAAACCGTCCGGTTGTGCGGTTGCGATTTTATTTAGATCGTGAAGGGATGGTTATGGGCGATCCTATCATTGATCCCGTAAGTGGTCTTGAGAGTCAACAAGCTATTATGATGAGGCAGGTGTATGCCGCTGTCTTTTCATGCCAACCTTATGCAGATCTCCCACGTGATCAATATGATCTATGGGGGCAAGGTTTTGACTTTAATGTTGATCCCCTCCAAGAAATAAGATGATGAATGAGAAAAAATAAATTGGCTTAACGAAAGGACACATTCCATGATGACTATAACGAGACATAAAGTTTTAGCTTGGTTTATTGTCACTTGTGGGTTGTGGCTTTCAAGTATTTCATCGGGCTATGCGCAATTGAAAGGAACTATTTCGAGCGCTGATTTTAATCCCATTCCCATTGCAATTACAGACTTTATTTCCAATGATTCGATTGGGTTGAAAATATCTGCTGTGGTGACCGCTGATCTTGAGCGGTCTGGGCTTTTTTTACCGCTTAATAAAGAAAATTTTCTTGAAAATATTTCTAATCCTAATAAACAACCGCATTTTGCGTCTTGGCAGAAAATAAAAGCGCAAGGTTTAGTTACGGGGCAAGTCATGAGAGAAATCGATGGACGTTTGAGGGTCGACTTTCGTTTATGGGATGTTTTTGGACAAAGACAATTGAAAGGACGTCGTTTTTATACCGCGACAGAACGTTGGCGGCGTGTGGCACATATGATCGCAGATGAGATCTATAGTGAGATGACAGGAGAAAGTGGTTATTTTGATACACGAATTGTTTTTATCGATGAAACAGGACCCCAAAATGCACGCATTAAACGCTTAGCAATGATGGATCAAGATGGCGCAAATTTGATTTATATGTCTGATGGAAGTGAATTGGTGCTTACACCGCGGTTTTCCCCAAAAAGACAAGAAATGACCTATATGGCTTATGAGGATAATCAAGTACCTCATGTTTATCTTCAACAAATTGAAATGGGACAAAGAGAGTTGATCGGAACGTTTAATAACATGACAATTGCTCCGCGTTTTTCTTCTGATGGACAAAAGGTCATCATGAGTTTGTTACAAAATGATGGCAGTGCAAATCTTTACACCATGGATTTACGAACCCGTACGATGACGCGACTTACTACAACTTCTGCTATCGATACTTCTGCTTCTTATTCACCGGATGGAAAACACATCGTCTTTTCCTCAGATCGTAGTGGAAAGCCGCAAATCTATAAAATGAATGCGGATGGGAGTGATATTCAGCGTATTTCTTCAAACGATGGGAGTTATTCGACACCTATTTGGTCACCACGGGGTGACTATATCGCCTTTACAAAACAATTAAGCGGACAATTTTCTATTGGTGTTATGCGCCCTGATGGACAAGGAGAACGAATTTTAACCACGGGTTTTCACAATGAAGGACCAACTTGGGCCCCTAATGGTCGTGTGCTGATGTTCTTTCGCAAAAATCCCGGTATGGGACCAAAAATTTATACGATTGACATTACAGGACGCAACGAACGACAACTCCCTACACCCAATGATGCTTCGGATCCAGCATGGTCGCCTTTGCTCAATATACAGTAAAACAAAATGCTTAAAAACAGAACATAGAAGGAATATGGTCTATACAGTCTCAAGGTTACACAATATCAGTTTACACAATATCAATTGTCTTTAATGATTTAAAAGAAGAAATTGATTATAGTGGGCATGGGGAGTTATGTAGATTTCATCTATCATCTACGGTTGTTTATCGACAATGGAATTTCCTTGGGGGAAAATGCTTAAAAAAATTCAAAACAATACCTTGAAAAAATAGAGTCGAAAATTCTGAGGTCTCTAGATTTCAACTTTTTATTCAAAGTGTCGCTATATATTTTTGACTTCCTCTTCGATCTAGTTTGCGAAGAGTCTGGACTCTTGTCAAGGGTGTTTTTCTGCTGCTCTCTGATGTGTCTTATTCAAGTACGCTATTGTTTTAGGTCTGAATATTGATTGATCGGTAATAGCAAAAGGACAGATTTTTAAGATAAATGACGTTATTTTATGAAACATACGACGCCATAAAGTTAATGCCATAAAGTCAAAAATTTATCCGCAACGGATTAGAGAGATGTACCAGCTTTTTATACAATACTTTGCTAAACAATCAGCTCTGGCTTTCCATTTGCTTATTTTATTCTGTGATATTGTCAAAACACTGTCATTTGAGGTGCGGGGATATAAGGCATATAAACTTCCTTGAGATATTTAAGTATTTTTTTAAGTGCGTGGCGAATATTTAGGGGAGTGTGTATTTTATGAGCAGTAAGTTTCAAGTGAATTCCATGGGTGATTCGTCATAGAAATACGTCAAGAAAATCCGAATTGTTTATAGACCGGATCATCTTCATTACTTGAGGGTGGGGAGGTTAATCTTAAAGAACAAAAAGATCAAATAGAGAGGGGCTATAGGGATAATCTTTGGGGTATGTAAGAAAGGCCTGAGACTAAAGAGTTTTTTATGTTTTATTTTTTGGTGATGTTTTCTGGAATTAATGGCGGTTTTCTTGTTGCACCAATGGTTAGTCCCCGCTATTGACGCGGGGTTTTTATATGTGCGGATAAAGAGGAGAGCTGACAGATGCTTTTGAAGCCCTCATGAATGAAGAGAGGGCTTATGCAAATGGTGGGAATTATACAGATAATTTTGCCAAAATCTCATCGCTGACATCAAAATTGGCATAAACATTTTGTACATCATCATCTTCTTCTAATGTTGAAATCAGTCGCAAAACGGACAAAGCTTTTTCTTCATCTATTGGTGCAAGGGTGGTGGCTTTCCAAATCGTTTTAATCGATTCTGCTTCACCAAGTTTTGCCTCAAGAGTTTTGGAAACTTCACCAATATCTTCAAATGCGCAGGTAATATGATGTCCGGTTTCTTCTGATTGCACATCTTCGGCACCGGCTTCAATCGCTGCATCCATGATGTTATCGGCTGTTCCTGCTTCTGGCTTATAGATTATTTCACCAATCCGATTAAACATGAAACTGACCGATCCTGTTTCTCCTAGGGCTCCTCCTGATTTTGTGAAGGCGGCGCGCACATTTGAAGCGGTCCGGTTGCGGTTATCGGTTAAAGCTTCAACAATGACGGCAACGCCGCCTGGTCCATAGCCTTCATAGCGTACTTCATCATAATTTTCGACATCGGTGCCTGAAGCTTTTTTAATCGCGCGTTCAATATTATCTTTCGGCATCGATTGTGCTTTGGCATTTTGAACAGCCAGCCTTAAACGTGGATTCATGGCTGGATCAGGAGCACCTTGTTTTGCTGCTACGGTAATTTCGCGCGCAAGCTTAGAAAATATTTTCGAGCGCATTGCATCTTGACGCCCTTTACGGTGCATAATATTTTTAAATTGTGAATGGCCTGCCATAGTTTTCCTTCCTATTTGAGGGCTTTCTTTCTAGTTGGATACTCTTTAGAATTTAAGACAATAAAATACGCATCCCACCAGAATAAATGTGCCACAGCATGAGGTGAAATAATCGAATAAACCCTTTATAAGAAAATTCATCTTAAAGGTAAAGACACCTTAGTTGAGGATCATTACAAGAGAGATCTCTTGTCGTTGGGAAAAAATAACGCTATAACAGAATGTAATCTCATGGCAAAATGGTTTATTCCATGCCTCGCTTTGTTTTAGGAGTGGTTGGAGAGACCTAACGTATAAAAAGTTCTAGTGCTCTTGAGTGGGCGGTAACCGGCCTCATAGGAAGAGGCGCAGAAGAGGATTTATAAAAATGGCAACGCAACTTTTGATGCCCAAAGCAACAGCTGTTTGGTTGGTTGATAATACAGCTCTTTCTTTTGATCAGATTGCAGAATTTTGTAAATTGCATGTCTTGGAAGTAAAAGCTATTGCTGATGGTGATGCGGCTTATGGTATTAAAGGTTTAGATCCGATTAGTTCTGGACAATTGACGCGCAGTGAAATTGCACGGGTGGAGGCTGATCAAAACGCACGCTTGAAAATTTCTCAATCTAGGGTGCATATTCCTGAAAAAAAACGAAAAGGGGCGCGCTATATCCCTCTTTCTCGACGCCAAGATCGTCCCAATGGTATCCTATGGTTGGTCACGAACCATCCGGAGTTGAAAGATGCACAAATTGCACGGTTGATTGGGACAACAAAAGCGACAATTGAACAAATCCGCCTTAGAACCCACTGGAATAGTGCAAATTTGGTTCCTCTTGATCCTGTAGGACTTGGTTTGTGTTCGCAAATCGATTTAGATTTTGAGCTCCAGCGTGCAGCGAAAAATCGTCCTGTTGCTGCAGAAGAAGATAGGTCGTTGCTTCCCGCTTCTGTGACGGAAAACGCTGACCTAGAGGAAAATGAGAGTGAAGACAATCTGCATAAGACTTTTGATGCTGATAAAGTTTTTGCAAAGCTGAACGCACTGCAAAAAAATCGTCAAGATCAAGATGATGCATAAAAAGCCATGACGTATAAGGAAAACATTTCTTATGGAAATGTTAGAGGAATGGCTGGAGAGAGAAAATTTGGCAGAGACTCAAAAATAAAAATGATGACCAAAAAAATAGAAAAATTTCGTCTTCATTAGGAATTAACGGTTATTCTTGGAAATCTTTTTAAGAATTTACCTTTCTTTATGACACTCAAGGAGAAACGGACTATGCGCTCTACCAAAAAAAAACTCTCTCATTCTTTAGCTATCCTCTTTCTTTTCTCACTATGCCTGGGTGGGTGTGGCAAAAAAAATGTCGGTGCACTTAACGGTATGAATGGCGCTTATATGAATGATGCTGGTTTGAACCAGGTGTCACCAGGCTCAGGACAAGAATTTACGGTTAATGTGGGTGATCGCGTGTTTTTTGGTCTCGATTCTTCTTCACTTGATGCTGATGCTGAACGTATTTTAACGCGCCAAGCAGAATGGTTGCTTCATTATCCTTATTATTCTATTATGATCGAAGGTCATGCTGATGAGAGGGGAACACGTGAATATAACTTGGCACTTGGACAGCGCCGCGCTGTTGCTGTGCGAAACTATTTGGTATCTCTAGGTGTGTCTGAACAACGGATTCAAACAATTTCTTACGGAAAAGAAAGACCTGTAGCAGTATGTGATGATATTTCCTGTTGGAATCAAAATCGACGTGCAGTAACAACGTTGAGTGACATGAATAGTCATTAAAAAGAAGATTGTTTGTTTCAACTATTCAATGAGCTCTTAAGGGGAAAAAGGAATGTATCGTAAAATCAATTGGAAAACACTCTTTTATATGGCGGTTTTCATAGCTTGTTCTACTTCACTTGTTCAAAGTGCGGCACGAAAGGCTTCCGAATATCCTGCACATGATACAGATAAAGTTGATGCAGTTGATAAGGCATCTGATGCGGAGGAAAAAGCCACTGACACTGTTGATAAGGCTATTGATGCTGTGAAGACAGCACCTGAAGCAGCTGATAAAGCGGCATCTAGCGCGGAGGAAAAAGCCACTGACACTGTTGATAAGGCTATTGATGCTGTGAAGAAAGCACCTGAAGCAGCAGATAAAGCGGCATCTAGCGTGGAGGAAAAAGCCACTGACGCTGTTGATAAGGCTATTGATGCTGTGAAGAAAGCACCTGAAGCAGCAGATAAAGCGGCATCTAGCGCGGAGGAAAAAGCTACTGACGCTGTTGATAAGGCTATCGATGCAGTGAAGAAAGCACCTGAAGCAGCTGATAAAGCGGCATCTAGCGCGGTGGAAAAAGCCACTGACACTGTTGATAAGGCTATCGATGCAGTGAAGAAAGCACCTGAAGCAGCTGATAAAGCAGCGT
>NZ_JBHILX010000003.1:78080-78341 GCF_042193585.1 Bartonella sp. PS7NMGDW | reverse complement strand
GGAAAAAGCCACTGACACTGTTGATAAGGCTATCGATGCAGTGAAGAAAGCACCTGAAGCAGCTGATAAAGCAGCGTCTAGTGCGGTGGAAAAAGCCACTGACGCTGTTGATAAGGCTGTCGATGCTGTGAAGAAAGCACCTGAAGCAGCTGATAAAGCAGCGTCTAGTGCGGTGGAAAAAGCTACTGACGCTGTTGATAAGGCTGTCGATGCTGTGAAGAAAGCACCTGAAGCAGCTGATAAAGCAGCGTCTAGTGCGGT
>NZ_JBHILX010000003.1:28636-77980 GCF_042193585.1 Bartonella sp. PS7NMGDW | reverse complement strand
GGAAAAAGCTACTGACGCTGTTAATAAGGCTGTCGATGCAGTGAAGACAGCACCTGAAGCAGCAGATAAAGCAGCGTCTAGCGTGGTGGAAAAAGCTACTGACACTGTTAATAAGGCTATTGATGCAGTGAAGAAAGCACCTGAAGCAGCTGATAAAGCAGCGTCTAGCGTGGAGGAAAAAGCTACTGACGCTGTTGATAAGGCTGTTGATGCAGTGAAGAAAGCACCTGATGCAGCTGATAAAGCAGCATCTAGCGCGGTGGAAAAAGCTACTGACGCTGTTGATAAGGCTGTTGATGCAGTGAAGAAAGCACCTGAAGCAGCTGATAAAGCAGCGTCTAGTGCGGTGGAAAAAGCCACTGACGCTGTTAATAAGGCTATTGATGCAGTGAAGAAAGCACCTGAAGCAGCTGATAAAGCGGCATCTAGCGCGGTGGAAAAAGCCACTGACGCTGTTGATAAGGCTATTGATGCAGTGAAGAAAGCGCCTGAAGCAGCTGATAAAGCAGCATCTAGCGCGGTGGAAAAAGCCGCTAGTGTTGTGGAGCACCAAGGGATTATTTTAGAGAATCAACAGGCTTTATTTAAAGATTATGATTTAGATAAGCTTTTGCATAAAATACGAATGGTGCTTGAGCATAACAATCTAAAAAATGTTAACAAGCAGTTTCATGGACTTTTTGATCAAAAAGCCTCTTCTGTTTATTCTTGTTCTTTTGAAAAGTCCGCTGTGGATGAAAAATCTCAGACTGTAAAAGAAGAGATGGAGCAGGACCATAGTGCAGGTGATCAGACACAGGTTGCTGCTGTGGAAGCTAAGGTGGAGAGCCATGATCATGAAAACACTAAACATTTTAAAAAAGCGCATGAAGTAAGTGCTCCAATTGAAGCATATCAGAGTGACAATCTTTCTTCTTCTAAAGCTTTGTATAAGGAAGGGTATGATTTTATTCGTTCTGCCAACTATGTTGATGCTGAAAAAAGCTTTTGCGCTTTTCAAAATCGTTACAAAAAAGATTCTTTGAGTGATGATGCTTTATTTTGGTTGGCTGAATCTTTGTTGGGACAAAAACGCTATCATGAAGCAGCGCAAGTTTATCTTACCGCATGGTATGCAGATAAAAAGAAGCTCTATACCTCTGAGATTTTGCTGAAATTAGCAAGAAGTATGGTCGCTCTTGAGCCAAATAAAGACGATTGTGCTCATTTTGTGAAAAAATCAAAACGTCAAAACACACTAGAGTCTATTTTTTGTAAACCTGCAGAATAAATAGCGAGGTCGTTTTCGGTGTGCGTTAGACTGGCAAGAAATCTCTTTAAAACATCGGATTTTATTCAATGTCAGAAGTTGATTCTTGCCGTCTCAGGGGGGAGTGATTCTTTGGCTTTGATGCTTTTGGTCAAAGAGCATTTGGAAACTCTCTCAGTTCCTCCAGAAATGATTGTTGTCACGGTTGATCATCAATTGCGTAAAGAATCGACGCGTGAAGCAGAAACTGTTGCGAAAATTTGTCGCGTTTATCACATTAAACATATCGCTGTGCGGTGGGAAGGCGAAAAACCAAAGACGCATATTGCTTCCAGTGCTCGTGTTGCACGCTATGATCTTTTGGTTAAAGAAGCACAAAAACAAGGTGCATCAGTTATTATGACGGGCCATACACTCAATGATCAGGTTGAAACCTATCAAATGCGGTATCAACGTCTCCAAAAAAATAGAGGTGCGTTGCACGGTGAAGTTGGTGCCATGCGTGATGAGGTTTATTCCAGTGGTTTTGCCGGTTCTTTGCGCGGTGAAGCCGAGGGTATACATGATGAGGATCATGCCAGAGAAACGAGAAAAAATATTGCCGAAAAAAACTATGGTCTCCTCTATGAGCGTGGTTTATCCTGTATTCCGCGTGAAGCGTTGTTGCATAGAAAAGTACGTTTGATTCGTCCACTCCTTGGTGTAAAACGCCAAACATTACGGAATTATTTACGCTTACAAGGACAAACATGGATTGATGATCCAACCAATGAAGATCGCAAATTTGAGCGTGTGCGCGTGCGTCAATCTCTTCATCCTGAAAAATTGGCTTATATTGCTCAAAAAATAAATGAAGCCGCATTGCAGCGTCGTCAACAAGCGAAAAATATCGCTGATTTGATCTTAGCGCTGGATATTACTGTTCAACATGGGCGTTGTTTCATAGCAAAGCCTGCGCTATTTTTACAGAAACATTCCAGTTTTCCTTTTGTGGTGGGGCTCTTTGCGGTGCTGATGGGAGGGGGATTTTATTTACTTCCCAATCAGAAATTAAGCATGCTTGTTCAAAAACTCTGTCTCGATTCTCCAGAAAAGAAGCGTTTTACTTATGCGGGCTCTGTTATTGAATATAACAAGCACGGAATTTCTTTGTGGCGTGAAGGGCGAAATATGAAAGAGGCTATCGTTGAGCCAGATAAAACTTTTATATGGGATGGGCGCTATCAAATCATAAATCATGGATCTGAGGCTATAAAGGTTGGAGCCGCAAATTTAGAACAGCTGAAATTTTTATTAAAAAATAGCGATTTTGAGCTTGAAAAGCCTCATTTTCCCTCTTTACAATCGCTGCTGATGATCTCAAATCACAAAGGGTATGATATTCCAGAGTTGATTTCTCAAGCAGTTGTTCATAAACATGTTATAATCAAGCGTATTATGGCACCTTTCGATTGGCTTTCTTCACGAGAAGATGCTGCCTTGGTAAATGTTGTGGAACCTTTTTTTAATATTAAGGTGAAAAGATAAAGGAAAATTACTCTAAAAGAAAATAAACAGCTTCTCATCTCTTGGCAAGGGGCTGACAAGGTTATATGTTAAGGGGAACTGTTTGAAATCTATATTTGATTAAGTGGGCTGAATATGAATTCCAATTACCGCTCTCTCCTTATTTGGGGAGTTATTGCCTTCATTTTGATTGTGTCGTTTTCTCTCTTTAATGGAGATAGTCAGCGTTCTGGTGGTGGAGAAGTCTCCTATTCTGAATTTTTGCAAAAAGTTGAGAATAATGAGTTAAAATCTGTGACCATTCAAGGTCAAAAATTAACAGGACAAACCATTGAACATAGAACTATCTCAACCTATGCTCCTCGCGATCCAGGTTTGATACAAAAATTGGAAAGCAAAAACGTTAATGTTAAAGCTGTTCCGGAAAGCTCTGGAAATAGCATTTTCCTCAATCTCCTCTTTTCCTTATTGCCTGTTATTATTATCGTGGGGGCGTGGGTCTTTTTTATGCGGCAAATGCAAAATGGATCACGCGGTGCAATGGGATTTGGGAAATCAAAAGCAAAATTGCTTAATGAAGCGCAAGGACGTGTTACCTTTAAAGATGTTGCTGGCGTTGAAGAAGCAAAGCAAGATCTTCAAGAAATTGTTGAATTTTTACGCGAACCACAAAAATTTCAACGCTTAGGGGGACGTATTCCGCGCGGTGTTTTGCTTGTTGGTCCTCCTGGAACCGGTAAAACTTTGCTAGCACGTTCTGTGGCAGGTGAAGCCAATGTGCCATTCTTTACCATTTCAGGATCTGATTTTGTTGAAATGTTTGTTGGTGTTGGGGCGAGCCGTGTGCGCGATATGTTCGAACAGGCTAAAAAAAATGCACCTTGTATTATTTTTATCGATGAAATCGATGCTGTTGGACGTCATCGGGGGGCTGGACTTGGTGGTGGAAACGATGAACGTGAACAGACCTTAAATCAGTTGCTTGTCGAGATGGATGGGTTTGAGCCCAATGAAAGTATTATTCTTATTGCCGCAACAAACCGTCCCGATGTGCTTGATCCCGCTTTGTTAAGACCAGGGCGTTTCGACCGACAAGTTGTTGTGCCAAATCCTGATGTTTCTGGGCGTGAACAAATCTTGAAAGTGCATGTGCGCAACGTGCCTTTAGCACCTAACGTTGATTTGAAAATTTTGGCAAGGGGAACACCAGGATTTTCCGGTGCAGACCTGATGAATCTGGTCAATGAAGCTGCTCTTATGGCTGCAAGCCGTAATAAAAGAGTTGTCACGATGCAAGAATTCGAAGATGCCAAAGATAAGGTGATGATGGGGGCTGAACGTCGTTCAACCGCTATGACACAAGAGGAAAAAGAACTCACTGCTTATCACGAAGCAGGGCATGCTATTGTGGCTCTTAATGTGCCAGTTGCTGATCCTGTCCACAAAGCAACAATCGTTCCAAGGGGAAGAGCATTGGGAATGGTGATGCAATTGCCTGAAGGCGACCGCTATTCCATGAGTTATCGGTGGATGATTTCTCGTTTGGCCATTATGATGGGTGGACGTGTGGCTGAAGAATTAAAGTTTGGAAAGGAAAATATCACATCCGGTGCTTCTTCTGATATTGAGCAAGCAACTAAACTAGCACGCGCAATGATCACACGGTGGGGATTTTCTGATCTGCTTGGAAATGTAGCTTATGGCGATAACCAAGATGAAGTCTTTTTGGGTCATTCTGTTGCGCGAACACAAAATGTCTCTGAAGAAACAGCGCGCATGATTGATATGGAAGTGCGTAAGCTTATTGATGATGCCTATAAAAATGCGACTAACATTTTGAAAACAAAAAGAAAAGAATGGTTTGCTTTGGCACAAGGTTTGTTGGAATATGAGACTTTAACGGGAGCTGAAATTAACGAAGTTATTGCAGGAAAGCCTCCTTCACGCACACAGAAAGATGAGAATGCTGCGCCACGGGGATCTTCTGTTCCAAAAACTGGAAAAATGAAGACAGAGACAACAGTGGAAGATGAAAAAAACGCTAACACAGCGCCTCATAAAGTAGAGATCAGTAAACTAGAGGCAGACAAAGCAGAGGGAGTTGTTGGGAAAAAAACAGCAAAATCCGGTAATGTTGAGCCTAAGGAGGCTCAGTCTAATGAAGTCCGATCGGATGAGACTGAGAAAAAAGCGCAAAGCACAAAAGGTACCACAAAATCAGTCAACCGCTCTAAAAGTAATGCTGAAAAGAAGCCCAGTACTGCGGGAGATGATAAAGAAAAATAAGAACTGCTTAATAACGCTTGAGTAACGATGTTTTAGGAAAACTTCTAAATTCTTTGAGAAAGGCGCAAGCAAAGCTTGCGCCTTTAATGTAATATTTGCAAAAATATGGAAGCAAAAAATTAAGCAAAGCTGTTGTATGATGACAGTTTTAGCAGGCGATAAGGCGAGGTGGTATTTTCCTTTACTGATTTAGCAAGGTGTGAGGTTGGCGATAGATTTCCTTACGGATTTGATAAGGTTAGAGGTTAGGTGCTGGGGTTTTTTACGGGTTTAGCAAATGTGTGAGATTATCCTTTGGTTGTGTTCAGGAGATGTGTAAAGCATTTTGAGGAGATACTATTGCTTTTATGTGTGAGGGTGTGAACATAATGGGTTGAGAGGGGTTTAGATGTGTAGATGATGAATAGGATTCTTGATTGTCTAAATGCATGAAGGTTTAGATCAATGATCTGATTTTATATGGGGAGGGGACTATTGTACCAAGGGGGCTTGTTAGGGTTTTAAAGAAAAGCCAAGGGAAGAATTATATATTAAAGGAAAGAGGCATGGTGCAAAAATATTTTGGTACAGATGGAATTCGGGGGAAAGCCAATTCATTTCCTATGACACCCGATTTTGCCATGAAGGTGGGGATGGCTGTAGGGGTTTTATTCCGCTCACAACATCAATCACGTCGTGTGGTGATTGGTAAGGATACACGATTATCTGGCTATATGTTGGAAAATGCTTTGGTTTCAGGGTTGACTTCTGCGGGGATGGAAGCTTTTTTATTGGGTCCAGTGCCAACACCTGCTGTTGCAATGCTTTGCCGCTCTTTGCGAGCGGATCTTGGGGTGATGATTTCTGCTTCTCATAATCCGTTCTATGATAATGGCATTAAACTTTTTGGTCCTGATGGTTTTAAACTTTCAGATGATATGGAAGCTAAAATTGAACAATTGATCGATACAGATCTTTCAAAGTCTTTAGCAAGTTCTGCTGAAATTGGTTATGCAAAGCGGGTTGAGGGGGATATTTATCGTTATATTGAATATGCCAAACGAACCTTGCCGCGTGATGTTCGCTTAGATGCTTTGCGTATTGTTGTGGATTGTGCCAATGGGGCTGCTTATAAAGCTGCTCCCCGTGCTTTATGGGAATTGGGGGCTGAGGTTTTTGCTATTCATGATGAGCCCAATGGTACCAATATTAATCAAAAATGTGGATCAACCGATTTAAGCTCTTTAAAACGAAAAGTGCATGAAGTGCGTGCTGATGTGGGGATTGCTCTTGATGGAGATGGAGATCGTGTTCTCATTGTTGATGAAAAAGCACAAACGGTTGATGGAGATCAGTTGATTGCTGTAATTGCTGAAAATTGGCATAAAATGGGACGATTACGGCGCAATGGTGTTGTCACAACGATTATGTCAAATCTTGGACTGGAGCGTTTCTTGCACAGTAAAGGATTGCACCTTGTAAGGACAAATGTTGGAGATCGTTATGTTGTCGATGCCATGCGCCAAAAGGGATATAATGTTGGTGGTGAGGCTTCTGGGCATATTGTGCTCAGTGATTTTGGTACAACGGGTGATGGCTTGGTGGCTGCATTGCAGATTTTAGCCTGTATGAAGGAAAGTCAAAGTCCTATGAGCCAATTGTGTAAACGGTTTGAACCTGTACCGCAAATTTTAAAAAATGTAACGATTAAAAATAAAAATGTTTTGAAAAAAAATCCGGTCAAAGCGGCCATTGATCAAGCAGAGAAGCGGTTGGGAAAAGAGGCACGGCTGGTGATCCGTGCTTCTGGAACTGAGCCGGTTATCCGCCTTATGGCTGAAGGCGATGCACGAGAAGTATTGGACACAGTCGTGACAGAGTTGATGGATGTTATTATTCATCATGATGTACGCATGGGTACTGCACTTGAGGAATCTTGAATTTTTTGAGAAAATTATCAGATTATCTTTTGATAAAGATCTTATTGTAATGTGGGATTTTGGCAATTACAAAAGTTGTGATTATTAACTATGTGAGTGATGTAATAACGGTAATGGATATTCTATCTACTAATCAATTAAATAAAAAAGAGAAAAATAGAGTTCTAATAAATATAACGCGTAGAGTGTTCTATAGTTCGTAAGATATTTAAAATATACCTTTTTTGATTTTCCTTTTTCTTTTACTTATTCGTAAACCAGTTATTATTTTAACAGAGTTTATAGCAGGGGGGATTTATTAGTCTTATTCATTCTTTTTACTGGATATACAGCGGGGGCAGATCCTTATGAACATCAAACAGCAATGGCTATTGGTTATATCGTCGTTATGTTTCTAAGTGCAGCTGCCAATTGGGGATATGATGCGCTCCTATTACGTTTAGCTCCTCCTAATTATGAACTTATACTTTTCTAATAATGAGTAGAATAATTAGAAAGAGATGAGAATGAGCAATTTTTTCACGACAGTTCTAATGTTTATAAAGTAAAAAAAGCCCTGTGGTATAAAAATTATGAACGTTTTTTGTATCTTGTAGTGTTACACGCTATATTAATTTATGATCTTAGGATTTAAACATAAAAGAATTGAAGCTTTTTGTAATACTGGTACGACTAAAGGGGTTAGAACCGCCCATGCTCAAAAATTAAAGCGTATTCTAGGTGCTCTTGAAGTAGATGTATCGCCAAAAGATTTGAGTTATCCGTCTTTTTGATTACATCTGCTAAAAGGCGATTTCAAGGATTATTGGTCAATTACTGTAAATGGAAATTGTCGTGTAATATTTCGCTTTGATAGCATAGATGTCGAAATGGTTGATTATCTAAATTATCATCAAAAAGGAGATCTAAATAATGATGAAGAATCCTTCACATCCTGGTGAGTTATTGCGTGAAGATGTGATCAAAGAGCTTGGTTTATCCGTTAATGAAGCAGCAGAGTGGCTTGGTATATCTCGTGGAGCACTTTCTAGAGTTTTAAATGGAAAAGCCGCTATGAGTGCTAATCTTGCTATTAGGCTTGAAATGTCTGGTGTAAGCACAGCACGTGCTTGGCTTGCTATGCAAACAAACTATGATTTATCAAAAGCAATTTTTTAACAACAGTCTCATGATAAAGAACGCATAAAAGAGCTTCAAATGGTTGTTAAATTTTTGCAACAAAGACATGTGGAAGAGCAAAATAATGCGATAGCGCGGATAAAGGCAAAAGATGTGACACGGTAAGATAAGGCAATAAAATCTTGTTTCTATAGTCTGCTTGGCTATAATAAATATAAGCAAAGGAAGGTTTTATATGTTGAGTGAAGAGGAAATTAAGCTGCGTCGCTTTGCTGCTAAAAATGCATTGGCAAGCCAACGTTTAGAGGGATTAGAGCCAGATCCAAAAGTCGTTGAGCAAATGGAACGTGTTATTATTGGAGAGCTTGAAATAAGTGATATCCTCAAAGATTATATGGAGCGGGTAAAACGTGGGGAAGTATAAGGGGAGCGGTGATCCTTATACTGATCCTGAAACTGGTGTGATGTATAATCGGCTTGGTATTAAAGACAAAGCCACACTGCAGCGTGTAGAATCTACGATTTCTTATGTAAAATCTTTCGAATTTGTACATACTCCTATTGGTGGTAAGTTTGATCTGAATTACATGAAAGAGATTCATAGAAGACTGTTTGGTGACATATATGAATGGCGCGGGACAAGTTCGTTTAGTGGATATTGCCAAAGGCAATAGTATGTTTGCTAGTTATAATCAGATTGAAAGTTATGCACCGAAGATTACACAAAAGCTTGCAAAAGAACAGTATCTGCGTGGTCTTGGCGCTTATGACTTTAGCCAAAGGGCTGGGTATTACATGGGCGAGTTGAATGCGTTGCATCCGTTTCGAGAGGGGAATGGGCGCACTCAGCGCGAATTTATGGTGCAACTTGCTTGTGAAGCTGGTTATCGTATCAACTGGAAGGGTATTGAGCGACAAGAAATGACACGTGCGTCAATTGAAGCACATTTTGGTAATTCAGAATATCTGTCTGCACTCATCTATAAGAACCTTACCAAGTTTACAGAAAATAAAAGGGATGATGTTTCTCAAGGTATTGGCAAAAATATTGCTTTTTGCATTGATCTTAATAAAGAGTGCTTGGAACAAAAAAAGAGAAGATTGAAACTCCTTGGGATAGAGAAAAGACAGCTTTTAGCAGACTTCAAAAAGAAGAACTTGAAGTTGAGCAATCGCAAAGGGATGTTAATGCTACGTTAAAAGCAACAGAAAAAGCCCCATACCTTGCTGCTTATACGGATAACTCTAATCTAGAACAGAAGGTGCTCAGCGCTCTTAGGAATGAAAAATCTTATGTTAATATGTTTAAGGAGTTAAACAGTCGTTTAGCATTTATTTATAGAGATCCACAAGAGGCTGCGCTTAGGATTGAGCAAACGATTTTAGCAGGTAAAGGCGATAAATTATCTGATATTTTGGAAAGGGAACCTGATAGAGCAGGAGAACTGCGTGGATCAGATCGTTTTATCGATAAATTGAAGGCTACAGGAAAAGAACGAAAAGAAGCGCTTTCTCATGTTCCTCGTACACTTTCTTCTATTGAAAAGCTTCAATCCTTTTATAAGAATTCTTATGAGAGACATATAAATAGGCTTACACGGGAGCGTGAGCGATTGAAAGTTGAAGTCCCCTCGCTTTCACAAGAAGCAGTGACTTTTATGAAAAATGTTGAAGCTGGTCGTGATAGTTATTCAAAGATACCAGAGCAGATCAATCAAGAGTTTTTAAAGCTACAAAGTGCTTTAGATAAACGTTTTGGACATGATGCCATTCATAAATATGGTTTTGATTTATCAAAAGTGGTCCCCAAAGAACAGTCTCATGATAAAGATTGCATAAAAGAGTTTCAAATGGCGGTTAAATTTTTGCAACAGAGACAACAGGAGAAAATCAACGCAATAGCGCGTGCAAGATCAATAGATATGATACGGTGAGGGCAAGGATAAAGCCTTATGCTGTATAAGCCCTATTAAGCGATATGACAAAAGAGAGGTACTCAAAAGGTGTTTAATATGGGTGTGACAAAAGATGTTGTACGTGCCTGCATAGATAGGGCGTTAAAAAAATCCGGTGAAATATTAGCAAATTTAGGACTTACGGTGTCTGATTTCATCCGTATTGCTTTGACAAAAGTTGTTTATGAAAAGGGATTGCCATTTGATATGTATATTCCTAATTTGGAAACGCTTAAAACTTTTGAGAAAAGTGATAAGGGTTAAGAGATATGTATTGCTAAAGATAGGTAAGATTTGTTTCATCATTTGGATATTTGATATTTCTGATCATTCACTTCAAATTAGCTTTTCATTTACATCATTATCGTTATGGGTGTTTTCCGTATATTGAATGATGTATGCAAACCGTGATTGAAACGGCAGCTTATTGAATTTCTGCAAAAGAAGAAGGCATATCGCTTGAAGAATTATTTGATATTGTTTCTTTTATTGCTACTCATCCAGATGCTGGTGATTTTATGGAAGGTACGGGAGGGAAGCCAAGGAAAGTTAGGTTTTAAAGCATGAGGGGTAAAAGAGGGAGATATAGGGTTATACCCTTTTTTGGTGGTCAAAATATTTCGGTGTTGATCGAAGATGTTTACAGTCAATTATCTTGAGGCAATTTGATAAAATCAGAAAGGAATGCGTGGAAGAAAATTTTTATACTGCGCCTTGATGAATATCGAAAAGAATAATAATGGATAAGGCACATAAAGCAGGATCTCGTATATTACAAGGTGTTTGTGAAGCTTTTGTCTGAAGCTAAAGGTGAAGTGGATACGAAATTTGGTATCTATATTCCTGCAAATGTTGATGTCAAAAAAATCAGAAAAAATATTGGGTTATAGATATCATTTTCGGCACGTTGTGGTTTTTTTGTGGGGCGCATGCGTGATTGGGAATGGGGATGATATTTTTACTTCTTTTTGCTTTCAATTCATTGAAAATGAACTTGAAGCTATGGTGGTAATTTAGCACGCGATGATATCCGCGGCTTATAATCGTGTTTTTAAGAAAGCTCTATTGGTATAAAAGGGGTGTGAGGGTCGCGTTTTTTTAGAAAGCATCACGGCGTTTGAAGGGGTCGTAATAGATTTCTGTTACACGAAATTTTCCTTCGAGGCGTTTGCATTGGATGATGACATCTATCATCGAGATTAATAAGCCGCGGATATCATCGCGTGCTAAATTACCACCACCGTCACTTTCTTTGACAAGAAGGGTCATTTGTTCGAAGGCTGCAAGTGCTGTTGAGGCGTGGACGGTTGTAATGGAGCCTGGGTGACCAGAGTTGACATTACGGATATAGTAAAAGGCTGTACCATCACGCAGCTCTTGTAGAAGGATTCTGTCGGGGCGCATGCGTAATCCTGATTCAAGCAGTTCTTTTGCGCCTGCTTTTGCTAAGCCTTGGTTATCTTTTGAATAAAAAAGTTGGACTTTGTTGGCGTGCGGAACGACAAGTTCTGGCGTGTCTTCAATGGTGAGAATTCGTTCATAGTCAGGGATTTTTGCAATTAAAGCTTTAGAGAGGGTTGTTTTACCAGAACCGGTTTTGCCAGATATTAAGATATTTTGTTGTGTAATAACGGCGCGTTCTAAAAAGGTGCAAAAATCTTTAGCGATAAAGAGATCTGTTAGCTCTTTGTCTGTATCAGAGAGTTCAGATAACCGTTCTGTCATTTGTTGCGTGGGTGTGAAACTGGTGTTTTGGGTAACAGAAAACAGATTGTTTTCATGTAAACTTTCAAGAGAAAAAGTGCGTGATGAAGGTTTACGAATGGTCATGCTAATGGTATTGGCAGCAACTGCTGGAGGCATAACAATTTGTATGCGTTCGTTGTTTGGCAGTGTTGCGGAGAGAACGGGGTTTTCTACACTGATTTTTTGTGTTGTGTAGGCAGCAACAACTTTTGCAATCCCTTCTAGTTCGCTGTAGGTTAGTTCTTTTACGATGTGGGTTTGCCAACCATTGGGACCCTCAACGATTACTTCGCCGGGGCGATTGATGACAATTTCAAATAAATTTTCATCATTAAGGAAGTCATCTAAGATCTTTAATTTTGTTAAAACGATAGAGGCGCGTTCTGCATTTTTTGCTGAGGGCATAATGTGACTTTATTGGCTTAATGAAAAAAGGAATAGCTGGTAGTAGAGCGGTTTCTTTTGCTCTTTACGACTAGTTTATAGACAGATGAAAAATCGAGATCTCTTGCTACAAAGATGTTGACGAGTTCGCCTTGAAATTTTTCTAGGGTAGGGGGGATGTTGATTTGATTTTCAAGGGCAATATTGGCGGCTTCTTTTCCAGTGTTGTTTGCGCCTTCAAAACCACCGCCTCCAGAGTTGTTGGCACCTGCGTTGGAATTGTTTTTTGTTTTATTTGTTAGGGCGGTTGTGGCACCATCAATAACGGTGAGTAAAAGGGAAGAGCCAAAGCGTTCCCACCAATGGGTGTTGATGTTGCCATCAAAACCGGCTCTGCCTAAACTGTCGGTTGCTGGAGAGGCAAGGGGAATGATAACGCCGGTTGGGGTTTTTGCTCTTGTCCAGAGCACAAAGAGGCGAGATTGACCTTGTTTTATTCCACCGCGGTATTCTCCAACGACTTGGGTTCCTTTATCAAGCAAAACAACGCGCCCATTGTCAGAGAGGATATCACGGTTGATGATGCAGCTTGCAAAGCCTGGTTGGTCGCTGTTTAATGCCGTTTCTAAGATACAGGGGATAGAGGTTCCCATGGCAATGATAAAGTTTCTATTGCCGATGAGTTTTGCTTTTGTTTCTTCTGTTGTGGTGGGTTTTAAGAGGGTTGCAAAATTTTGTGTGTTTTGAAGGGCAGGAGAATTTTGCGCATTCGCGAGATTTTCAAGGGCATGGAATTTTTCAAGGGGGTTGAGAGTGGTGTTGACGATGTCTTTTAATTGCGATTTAGAGCCTTTGGCAAAAGCGAGAACAGGGGCGCGTCTTGCGGCATCAAGTAGTGGGTCATCTTTTTTGGGTTCTTGTGCGAGTGGTTGTGGGGGTGGTAAGGTTATTGGCGCTATGTTGGCGCGCGGGTCAGAGGGCGCGAGCTCTAAAGGGGCGAGGGAATTGTGAAAGTTTTGTGCTTGTTTTTTATGAGCTTTTGCGGTGTCTTTTTGTTCTGTGGGGGTGGATAAGATGTTCCAGAGCACATAGCCGCAGATTCCTATACAGGCTATTGCGACAACTATTTTTTTGCCGGCGGTTTTGGCGCTATTGTTTTTGCCATCCCCAATAGATCCGCGATCTTCGATGATTGGTTTATCACTCATGTGTTGTCCCCTTCAATTCCCGCTTATTTAAAGATCTGATGCAACTTTACGTTCAACAGATGGTGAGGTTGTTCCGGTATTTGGATTGGTGCCTTTTGGTTGATAGGCTTCGTTAAAGACGCATAGGACGTTTTTTCCCTGTCTTAGGGTGAAGCGTGCGCTAATGGCATGGACAATCACCATGTTGCCTCTTGTGGTTTTGGGAACCAGCGATTCTGTACCGTCATTGCTGACAATGTAAATGGCAGGGATTTCTTGGTTGTCTGGAAATGTAAATGTTGTGGTTTTGCCATTGTCATAAACGGAGGAGGGTTCGAGCACGCTTGATCCTTGAGCGGTGTAAGCCCAATTGCGTGGTCCGTAGGTTTCAGAAGCGTTGAAGACATTATCGATACGCTGGGCTTGTTGTTTTTCTTGTCGCATAAGGGCTGCGAGTCTTCTTTGTTCTGCTTCTTCTTGTGGGTAGCGAAATTTCACAAGGAAATATGTTTCTTGTCCAGAGGAAATTTCTCCATCTTTGACCATCAGTTCAAATTGATAGGAGCGCTTTGAGCCATCAAGCTTTGTTGTGACGACTTGGAGATTGGTAATGGGTTGGACTTCCCGCGCTTTGAGGAAAAGAATATTGCCAGCGGGGGCGACTTCCCATGCAACGCTGTTGCCAATTGCTACATGGGCAATTTCTTCATTGGGAGAAAATTCTATTTGTACCGATGAGCGTATGGAGCCAATAATTTTTGTGACATTATAGGCATCATAGTTGATAAAGCGAATGCGGCTATCGCTTGGCGCGCGGGTGGGAAAAATACTGGCATGGCTTATCGGTATAGGAGAGAGGGTAATAGCGATGTTAAGAATGAGAAAAAGAATTTTTTTTGTCATGATCAGTTGACCACTTCCGGATCGGTTCTATATTCATTAACAATAAACCCTAGAGGATTTATCAAACGGTTTTGGACAGAGATAGGGGCATTGATGTATTCAAAGGTAAGTGTTGCAACCCAGTGGGTGATGAATTCTTTGTTGTTGTCGTTGTCGTGAATGGTTTTGTAGTAACGCACTTGGGCGACATCGTCATTGATAAAGGAGATTGATTTTATTGTTATTGTAACGGCGGCGTGTTTATAGAGAATTTGAGGACTTTGGGGATTTCTTGCTCCATACCAGCTGGCAAATCTTTCCTGTTCTTCAGAAGAAGAGAGGAGGGAGACGGTTTGGAAATTGTGTTGTGTTTCTTCTGTGGTGAAGCCTTCACGGGAGCGGACATATTTTGCAGCAAAGTAGCGTGTGATTGCTTCGTCGACATTGGTGGGACCTTCTTTTAAGGCTTCCACAACTTCGGTGATGCCGGTTGAATTGTCTACACGGATGACAAAAGGTTCCACGGTTTTAAGGGGTGTGAGGGTGATGACCGCGAGAGAAGACATTATTGCAACAGCAACCGCGATGCCGGCAATGGCAAGCGAGGCGCGCGTGGTGCGGCGTGAGGCGAGCATGCGATCTTGATCGAACGAGCGCGCTTCAGCAATGTATTGTTCTATGTCTTTTTCTTTCATGCTTTTTGCCCGCAATTTTTGTAAGATTTGATTTCTTCATCCGTTAATTTTTGTGCCAGAAGCATTTCCAGCTTCCCTTCTTTTAGGGGTGAAGGGGTGTTGTTACTAATGATAATGGGCGTGGGCGTGGGTTTTTTCCCTTCCCAATTCCACATTGATCTGTTGAGTGGACGTTTAGAATATCCATCACATTTTGGGAGTGACTTCAGTGTGTTTGGTGAAGACACACAGCCACTGAGAAAGAGAAATGGTAAGATAATCCCAATTTTTTTAAATTTCCGCATTTGAACTTAGGCCTTTGCTAATTGTGCTATTAGTGATGCTAATTTTTTTGCACCGTTCGTTATCGTTTTAGCTCCTCCTGAGCCTGTAAGAGAAGCCCCCCCAGAGGCTAAAGCGGAAGCCATACTAGGTAAATTGAAGAAAAGAAAAATACCACCAACGCCAACCACGAAGAATTCGCCGTAGGCTAACACGAAATCTTTAATGTTTTTTGTAAAGACACTCATTGCAAGTTCGATATACATACTACCAAGCAAGATGACTAATACCTGTAAAATGATGAAGTTTGCAACTTGTCCTAACCATGCCTCTGTAAAACGCCTTGTTGATGAAAACATATAGAGGCTTATGAAGAGCGGTCCTACTGATATGACAAGAAACAAACCAAGTTTAGCAAACAGTGTGACGATAAAACCAATTAGGCAAAAAATAATAGCAATTGTGTAACAGAGCGAAGCATAAATCCATGAAACAAGATACGCCCCCAGTGCAAGCCATGATGAAGATTTTGTTGAATCTAAAATATGTGAAATAGCTTTATTTATCAGATCATCCCATATATTTTTATCTGAGTGTATTGTACCTTGTGTGGCATGTGCAATGGCATTCGGCAGAGCCTCAAAAAATATATTACCGACCCACTCATTATAAAGAGCAGCATTAGTGGCGAGTGAAACAATGATGCCAAGTTTGAAAGCTGTCGTTATAAATTCCCATAAGGGCATAGAAGAACGCCCTGAGATGATATTGTACCCTATAAATATAATGTAGATTGTACAAGATGCTTTAAGCGGAGTACTTAAACCTGTTGAGAGATGTTCAACGGAATCATTCATTATTTTCATTATAGGTTTCGTTAACATATTTTCTACCATGGTAAAGTAAGCTACTTCTTCGAATGTCATTGCACGTCCATTCTATCTAATTTTTGCAAATATGATTATTTCTGATTCAATTATTATGTTGGTTTTGTTTAGCGCGCTCTTCTGCTTCTCTTTCGGCTTGTTCTTTTGCTTTTTCTTCAGCCTTTCTTTTTTCCATTTCAGCTTTTAGTTTTTTTATTTCTGCTTGCCTTGCTTGATGTTGAGCTTCCATTGCGGCGTCAAATCTTTCCATCGCTTTACGGTTTTCTTCTTCGCGTTCACGCGCTCTTTCTTCAGCTTTTGCTTCATATTCCTTTTCAAGTTCAAGTTGTGCTAATCTTAAGTTTTCACAATTTTTTGCAGTTCCTGCGAATCCACATTTAGCATTCCACTCTTCCATCAATTTTTTATCTTTTTTAAATTCTGCTACGCTATAGGTTTTTTCACATCCAGCTGTGATGAGCCCTGTGCAAAGTAGCAATGTTGTTATGAGAACTTTATTCATAGATATTCCCCTTTTTCCTTTCAGTTTTACAAGGTTTGAGCACAATTTTTAAATTATGCTTGTGTTATCGGTTTTTTATAACCAGTGATGATAAATCTAGGGCACGGACATAATGTTGCCATAAATCTATTATAAAGTGCACAAAGCTCTTTAAGTTGAGCAGCTAAAGCGCAATAGTAATGTGAAATGGTTTTATCCATTGTATCTGTAAGGTTCTTCATCAACATATCATCTATGTCAGTAAATACGCCTTTGGTTATTATTGCCATTGAGATGCTCCGCTCTTCATTATGTCTTAATTATTATTTTGTTTTTTTTCAGCGCGTTCTTCTGCTTCTCGTTCGGCTTGTTCTTTTGCTTTTTCTTCAGCGTTTCTTTTTTCCATTTCAGCTTTTCTTTTTTCAAAATCAATTTTCCATTTTTCATGTCTAGCTTCTATTTCTGCTTCATATCTTTCCATCGCTTTACGATCTTCTTCTTCGCGTTCACGCGCTCTTTCTTCAGCTTTTGCTTCATATTCCTTTTCAAGTTCAAGTTGTGCTAATCTTAAGTTTTCACAATTTTTTGCAGTTCCTGCGAATCCACATTTAGCATTCCACTCTTCCATCAATTTTTTATCTTTTTTAAATTCTGCGACGCTGTAGGTTTTTTCACATCCAGCAGCGATAATTCCAGTGCAAAGCAGCAATGTTGTTATGAGAACTTTATTCATAGATATTTCCCCTTCTTTCTTTCAGTTTTACAAGTTTTGAGCACAATTTTTAAATTATGCTATGTTCTGGTTTTTTATAACCAGTGATGATAAATCTAGGGCAGCGACATAATGTTGCCATAAATGTTTTTACTGATTTAGTTATTGCCTTTGTCTTGTTCTTTTTCAGATTGTTCTTTCATTTTTTGTTTATCGTCATTTTTACGATATTTATTTAGATAGTTATCAAAATTTTCTTGACGTACTTCTTCTATTGCTTTGTCTAAATTTTTACAATTTTGTGAATCTCCTGTCCATCCACACTTACGTCTCCATTCATCGCGTAAATTTTTATCTTTTTTAAATTCTGCTACGCTGTGAGTTTTTTCACATCCAGCAGCGATAATTCCAGTGCCAAGTAGCAATGTTGTTATGAGAACTTTATTCATTATTTATTGTCCTGTTGTTTAGCTTTAGCGCGCTCTTCTGCTTCTCGTTCGGCTCGTTCTTTCGCTTCTTGTTCGGCTTGTAATTTTTTAGTTTCAGCTTTTTCTTTGGCTACAAGTTTCTCGATCTCTTTGTTGAAGCGCTCTGCCTCTTTCCGGCTTCTTTCTTCAGCTTGTGCCTGACGTTCTTTCTCAAGTTCTAAAAATGCTAACCGCATGTTTTCACAATTTTTTGAAGTTCCTGCAAATCCACATTTAGCATCCCATTCTAGGCGTAAATTTTTATCTTTTTTAAATTCTGCGACGCTGTAAGTTTTTTCACAGCCAGCCGTGATGAGCCCTGTGCAAAGCAGCAATGTTGTTATGAGAACTTTATTCATGATTAATGACTGTCCTGTTGTTTAGCTTTAGCGCGCTCTTCTGCTTCTCTTTCGGCTTGTTCTTTTGCTTTTTGTTCTTCTTCAGCGCGCTCTTTTGCTTCTTGTTGTTCTTCAGCGCGTCGCTTTGCTTCTTGTTCGGCTCGGAATTTTTCATTCTCAGCTCTCATTTTTTCAATCCAAGCTTTGTGTTCAGCTTTAAATTTTTCATCTAGTTTACGGTTTTCTTCTTCAGCTTTTTTCCGACGTTCCTTTTCAAGTTCTAAAGCTGCTACTCTTAGGTTTTCACAATTTTTTGAAGTTCCTGACCATCCACATCTTGCTCCCCATTCTTCCATCAATTTTTCATTTTTTTTAAATTCTGCTACGCTGTAAGTTTTTTCACAGCCAGCCGTGATGAGCCCTGTGCAAAGTAGCAATGTTGTTACGAGAACTTTATTCATGATTTATTGTCCTGTTTCTTTTCAGATTCTTGTTTATCGTCATTTGTTGAGCCAAAGCCTCTCCATTTTTTACGGGTTTCAAATTCAGCTTGCTCTGCATTTTTACAATTTTTCGAATTCAAATCCCCTGACGTCAAACATTTCACTAATACTTCTTCCATCAGTTTTTTATTTTTTTTAAGTTCTTCTACGCTGTAGGTTTTTTCACATCCAGCTGTGATGAGCCCTGTGCAAAGTAGCAATGTTGTTATGAGAACTTTATTCATGATTTATTGTCCTGTTTCTTTTCAGATTCTTGTTTATTGTCATTTGTTGAGCCAGTTCTCCCCCATCCCCATGTTGGAAGACTCTCACGATAAGCTTGCTCTGCGTTTTTACAATTTTGCGAATCGAGATCCCCTGATGTCATACATTTCATTTTCCATTTTTCGTATAATTTGTGATCTTTCTTAAATTCTTCTACGCTATGGGTTTTTTCACATCCAGTGGTGATTAGCCCTGTGCAAAGTAGCAATGTTGTTATGATGATCTTGTTCATATTCAAGCCCCTCTTTTTTCTCGTTTATTGACCACGCAGTTTTTTGGCATAATCTGCATATCGCGCTGCAAATTCTTCGTAAGCTCGTTGTTCGGCAGCTTTGTATTCCGCTTGTTGAATCATCGCGGCGGCTTGCATTTGGAGAACTTGTGTTTGGAGTTTTGCTTGTATTGCTGATAATTGTGCTTGAATGCCTTGAATTTTACCCGAATCTTTAGTACTTCCAAGTTCGTCAAGGAGCTTGTTAATGGTTTTTTGTGTTTCACTGGCTTCTTCGTAGACGTCTTGGCCTTTTGCTGCTTGTCCTACCGTGTTCTGTTCGGCTTTTTTCACTTCTTGTGCGTAAAAATCATCTACTGCTTCTTTTGATCCTGCGCCCCCTGAGGGCTCTTTGTATTTAAGCTCTTCTTGCCATTTTTGCGCGTTTTTGCTGCCGCCGCCACCGCCGCCACCGCCGCCGCCGCCACCGCCACTGCCCATCGATTGTTGAAAGTGGTTGAAATCTGAAGGGAGGGCGCCACTGCTCCCTTGCTTGTTAAACATGTCTTTCAATCCCGAGATGTCAGGCTTGACATTTAAGGAGTTATATAATTGTTTCGCTTGATCGAGTTGGCTCTTTAATTGCTCAAGCTGTTGTTTGCCTTGTTGAATTTGTTGTTTTGCTTTATCAACTTGTTGCTTCAATTGTTCAAGTTGCTTTCCCCCTTGCGTAAAAGATTGTAAATCGAATGTAGGCATTTGTGCGAAGGCATTTGTTTGAAAGCCAAATGAAGCTGCATAGACGGCTGTTGCCAATAAAAGTTTTTTCATTTCTTTGACCTTTCTTGAAAAATAGGAAGCCATTTTTCTGGAGATTGTCCAACTTCATCCATAATGGTCTCTAGGAGTTCAATATTCTTGGTGGTGCCACTTAAAATGGCTATTTCATCATCAAAGCCGCGTAAATTTAGCTCTGCTACAACTGAACTTTGCCCTTGTTTGATGAGAAAACGCCGTGACTCACGGCTTAATTCTGATTGTATCAGGTTAAATTCTCTGTCCGATAATTTAAAACCTTCTACATAATCCCCATGATTGCCCTTTTGATTGGGAAAATAAATCTGTGTTGGACATTGCTCTATAATGGTGTGAGCAATGGTCGAATTGATCGCATCTTTGGGAGATTGTGTTGCAAACAACATCAAACCATTTTGTTTACGGATAGTTTTCAGCCTGTCTTGCGCAAAGGCTTTAAAGGAATCATCCTCTAAGGCTTTCCAAAACTCATCAATGACAATGATAATACGACGCCCATCAATCAGAGATAAAATCCTATGAAAAAGATACATCATTAAAGGTGGACGAATTTCATTATTGTCTAAAAAATCCGTCATGTCATAACCAATAAATTTTGCATCAATGCCAATGTCGTCATCAGGATTGTCAAAAACCCACCCTAAGGCATTGCCTTTACACCATCTTTCTAAACGACCCGATATCCCCTCCCTGTGCGTGGTGTCAAAAAACATTTGTAAGGCCGAGATTGTCCGTTGTTCTTTTGGCAACAAGGCAAGCTGCTCAACAGCTGCCGTGATATCTTGTCTTTCTGATTCACTGATCTTTTGATCTTCAGACGAAACAAGCTTTATAATCCATTGGCGTAAAAAAACTCTATCTGCTGGATTGTTATAGTCTAAGCCTTTTAGCGGTGCTATGCCTGTCGGTCTACCATTCTTCAAGGGCATATAAGTGCCGCCACCCGCTCTGACAAAAAGTTCTGCACCCCGATCTTTGTCAAAAAAGACCATATTGGGATCATGCTTTTGAAGTTGTGCTAAAAGAAAATTGACAATAACCGTTTTCCCAGAACCAGAGGGACCACAAACAAACGTATTGCCTAAATCACCAAAGTGAAAGTTAAAATAAAACGGTGAACCAGCAGAGGTTTTCATCAAGGCTACCGCTGGTCCCCACACATTGCCATCTATTTTCCCAACCGGAAAAGAATGAAAAGGAGAAAGCGCTGCATAATTGCGACTTGTTATTGCACCAGAGCGGGTGCGATAAGCATAATTGCCAGGCAATTGTGCCCACCAAGCTGCTGCTAACCCTAAATCTTCCCGCGCAATCACAGCCCCACCATCTGTGAGACGAGAACGCGCTTTGGCAAGATTATCCGCTAACTCTTGCGGCGTATCAGCAAAAACTGCCAATGATAAATGATGCTCCCCTAAAACAAAACGATTGGATTCAAGATCATCAAGCGCATCATCTAGCTCCATAATTTGTGAGCCCGCACGATCTCCTGCATTGACCATTTGGTTTTGTTTGCGCCCCATAATCTGCTTGGCAATGTTTTTGCTCTTGAAAACAAAAGATTGGGTGAAGATAAACTCAAAGGGAAGGGTGAGCAAACCATCCGCCATGCCTACCCTGGTTTTTGCTGGATATTCTTTCCAACCAAACATGCCCGCAAACCGTTGTTCCGCCTCGGTGCGTATTTCTATGATCTCTTTTCCAAAAATGAGACGGTCTGAATAAACAGTCGATGCTATCGTCCCCCATGTGAGAGGGATACGTTCACGACGACCTCCCACCAATTGGTGGATAAACTCACTTTGCTGCGAATAAATATTACCTTCATGTTCATAAAGGCTCAGTCTTTTTGCACCATAACGCTCTAAATTTTGAATAAGATCTGTGGTAATATCTTCAAGCTTGCGAATGGACTCTGCATCAACTTCTGTCTTTTCTTGCTTGGCTTTGCCTAAACGTTTGAAAAACTCCACTAATTTATCCGTTTGATCAACGTGTGGATTCCACAAAATTGAAAGATAAAGATCATTGCGATAAAGCTCCTGTGAAACCATCCGCTCGCGATATTTATCATCTAATTGCTTGGCAAATGCCGATCTGAAAGTCCCATCCGGATAAACGGTTTCACGCTTTCTGATAATATGGCTATAAAGCGCTATCCGTTCATCCGCTATGTTTTTAAACAGATTATTGAGCTGTTCGTGAAGCACATTCAGATCAATAATATCCGCTGTCTCAAAGTTAATGCCTTCAAGTTTAATAACGGACATGAGAGCGCGTGAATCCAGCGCAATGATGTGTTTATTGACATGGCGCACATAAGGAATGATCGCCTCTGGCTGCTTTTCACGTTTGCGCTCTGTTCTATTCATTATAATTCCTCATAATTACGAATTAATCGTAATGGAGAAATACTTCCCCCACCCCATAGACTCGAATTTCTGGCAAAAATAGATGTCTTTTGCCATGTCAGAAGAATACGAAATTTATTATGGTCATGCTTTAGGATTTCCTTGAATATGAAATGTAGCATCACACCAAAGGTGAGAAGAAAAATATTGCCTGCCATAATGAACAATATCATCGTTCCTATCCCATTTAATCCCATAGCTTCCACCGTCACGCCTGCGATCATTGCAGGGCGCGTGCAAGCAAGAAATAACGTATCTTCTGTTAGCTTGTCGTGCTCTTTCATGGCTTTGAAAGGCAACGTTTAATGGGAAAACATTGATACAATTTGCGTTGCACCCATAACAATGCCGATGCCAACACAAACAAAAAAAGCTTTACGCATTTCAACATAACCAGCAATCCATGCAAGCCCAATACCAGCAACCGCAATGGTTGCAATTGATGTTGCAATTTTTCCTGTTAAAGCTTCAATTATTTTATCAAGAGCAGTTTCAATTTTTCCGAAGCCGCCATCAGCAAATGCTGGTTCACTCAGTGCCATGAAGGCAATAAAAAGCATCAATGCTGCTGTTAACCATTTCTTTTGTGTGTTGGATAGAGTAGTTTTTTGTAAGGTATGTTCACAACTGAACAAATTATTCATGTTTTTCATGAAAAATTCCCCGCTTTATGTTTAAGTTGATCGTAAAATTAATATTCAAAATATTAATCATGAATCATATAAATGAAAAAAATAAATTTTTCTATTGATAAATTAACAATATTTAATCTTTTATTATTTAATGAACAAAAAATATAGTAATATTCAAAATGATACTTTTAAAATCTCTTAGAGCAGCGCCTAAATATATTGTCTTAATTTGTATTATTATTTGGGGATACTTTTATTTAAGTAAAAATAATGAAGAACTTACTCAAAATTCTTTTTTAAAAGGATCAGAAAAGACAATAGAAAATCCCGTTCAAAATCCGAAGTCACAATTGATAGATTATGCAAACCAACAAGATGTAAACCAACAAAATGTGGTATTGCATCCAGAACCATTGTCATCACAATTTTATGAAGAAAATGTGCCGGTTTATTCAGGTGCTATACAGGTTACAAGTGGTGTGACCTTTAAAATGATTACGCTTGTGGACGATGGATGGAGAAAAAAGATTATCCGTGATATCCGCTTATATGGTGTGGAAAGCTGTGAAATGAGGCAATTTGCCTCACGCAACGGAGTTAAGTGGCCATGTGGTGCTTTTGTTACTGCTTGGCTTGTCTCAAAAACAATCGATAAAAATGTTACTTGTCGGCAAGCACGTGTCATTCAACAGGTTCATTATGCACAATGTTTTGTGGACGGGGTTGATCTGGCACGTTTGGGGCTTGCAGAAGGGTTGATGGTGTTAACACAAGATCAGCATAATTTTCCATCTCCAGCAGACTATAAAACTCTACAATCTGCTGCTCAAAAAGCACAAAATGGCTTATGGTCGAGCAAATTTCAACAACCAGAAGATTGGCGAAGAGATCACGGGAGCTATAATCCCATTGACCATAATTAATATTGACCATTATTGATAAAGCGTCTTTTCAAGCGCTATTTAAAAATCAAGACAATATTCCATTACAAACTTTATTAGGTAAAAGTTAATCATAGTCCACACAGTCCTTGGTGGACAACTCTCATGATGAAAAATTATTGTGTTTAAAGCTCGCGTATGCATATAGGTTGCTCACTACAGCGCTATGTAAGAGCGCGTTCCCTTGGCTATACGTCATTTCGTTTTGCTTTTTAAATGAAAGGCTTTCTGCCTCTCAAACTCTTATATATTTATGAAGTAAATCATAATCGAGCTCAAAAGGCTCTCCACCAGAAAGAATAATAAAATCAGATTTTATGTCATTTATTGGATATAAAGATTCAGGCAACGCGTCATCTCTCACCATACATTCTATCGAATACGGACAATGATTGCAGCCCGCACTGCAATTTTCATTACAAATTACAATATTATCGCCCATGAAATTTCTTATTCAAGTTCATATAATCCAATACTAATTGTTTCATGAAAATATTTTGGTATAGACAAAGATCAGAAATTTTTTTAGCCACAAACGCTTTTATCATTGGTAAAGCTTCATCCTTTGATATAGACAGCAAATGAGAAATATAGTCTATCCGTTCTTCTAAATTGAGAGATAATCTTGGACTGGTGAAAAATGTTAAGATATCCAATTCCGGACTGGCTTCTTGACATAAATCCCAATCCACTACCATAAAAGAACTATCAGGAGTAACAATGATATTATCAGGATGTAAATCTCCATGTGATAAGATTATATTCTTGCTTAATCGATCTTGAAAGATCTTATTGATTTGATCAATAATCGCCTTTTGATGTAGAAAATCCATTTGGCTCAATACAGTACCCCGGATAAACTCCCATTCGACTACTTCATCGCAAAGTGTTATCAAATTTGGTGCAGGATAGAGACTTTGTCGAAAAGAGCCATCCTTTATGTTTTCATTAATGCACGATGCTTCCGGATAAATTTGCCCATAGCAAAACTCTTGATGCTTGCGTTTCAAGAAATGTTGTTTTGACGATTGTGCATTTTCAGGCTGTAACCAAATGATTTCTTGCTTTTTGATAAAAATAATTAAAGAAGCCCCCCCAAAAATCACAGCCATAATCACTGCTAACCACAAATTAGCTTGCCAGAATGTTGAAAAAACATGACCGTATAAAAAACTGAATGCAAAGGATACAACAGCTGTAATAATGGCTGTAAATGATAAAACAGTCGCGATAGCTTTGGGATCAATCAGTGAATTTATAAGAAGAGACGACAGATAAGATCGATAAGCAGATTTAAAAACACATAGCAGTAAAAATCCTAATATAAGAGCCGCAATGATTTGAAATGACATGAGAAAAAAAGCAATGGTTACCATACAACCAATCATTAAGACGGGAAAAATAGGATTTTGAAACTTTGAAAAATACTTCTGAAACAATATATTGGAACTTGCTGAAAAAAAATTCCCAATGATAAAAATAATCGAAACCAAAATAGCAGGTTGAAATGGCAAAAAATCAGAAAATGCGATAGAAACAGTTCGATTGTTAACCAAAATAGCAAAAGCTGAAACTGCACTTAAAAAAATAAGAGTGAAGCGATAAGGATTTTTGACTTCTTTACCGCTGGCGCACATAACTGTGAAAATATTCGGATGAGCGTTGATATGAAAACTATCTAATCCCTTCGTCAGTTTTGAAAACATAAAAATAGCAAAAATTAATGAAAGGACTTGAAAAATCACAGGCAATGCAGGATGCACATAATAAAGTATTCCTCCTAAAAAAATAAGTACCGTTGTCACACTATAGGTAACAGCAGCCACTTCGGACTTAACGGAAAACAGTGTGCGATGCTTTGGTACTACAGAAAAGAGTAAACTATCTTCCGCACCTGAGAAACAAGCGGCTGCTGATGTAATACACAACAAATAAGTGGCATAAGCAAAATATGCATAATTCATAAAAAGAGCTAAAAAACCGCAAAGAAAGAAAAACAGACCAGTATAAATAACGCGCTTACTTCCATAAACATCTGATAATAAACCCAAGGGGACTTCTAAGATCAAAGGAAGCAATAAAAAATAACTACCGATTAAAACAATTTCCGCTTGCGACAAATGCAATTTTTCCGACAAAAAAAGTGGTAAAACAGCAACCACTAGAGCAGTAGACTTGCTAACACTATAAATCTTAAATTGCTTAACCTTATCCACAAAATACCTTCCCACGACATCCGCTACATGCGCCAGATTCTTTCAAAGATTTTAAAACGCTTTGAGCAGACCAATCTATTGCCTCATAATTTTGTAGATTCCCAAAAGCTTCTGAATAAAAGCAATTTTTTAAATCTCCATTATAGTCCAATACCAAGGATGAAAATGGAAATAAACACATTAACGGCGACGAAACGTACGTAGAATTTTCGCCTAAGTAATAATTAATACAATTTACAAAATTTTGTGACGTCCATGAGATTTTCTTTTCTTGGAACTTTTTATCTATATAAATCTGGAGGGGGGATTCTTTCCTTGATAATTCATCTCTCAAATGAAAAAGTGAAGCGTTTGGCGGAAGAGTTTTGTTTCTTAAAGCCTTAGATCGATCCTTTGTATTATTTTTTCTAGAAAAACTAAATGACGACGTATCGAGCGGGCTGAATCCGATATAATGGACATCTTTGCTTATACAAAAATCGATAAAATTAATAATATTTTCTAGAATCTCTTTGGTAACTGTCGCTCTTATTCCTATGCTTTGCAGAGGTTGAAGATTCTTAACTGTTTCAATGTTTTTCCACACGCGATCAAATTTATTCGTCCCCCGTATATCATAATATCCTCCTCATATTGTTATTATGTGCCTTATTTATATTCAAGACAATTAGTATTTTGTAAAAAGTCTGAAGACTTATAACTTTATAATTGTAAAGTCAATTTAACTGTATTACGCAATATTCAGTTTGGAAAACAAATTGGCCTATACTGGTATAAATCGAAAAACTCTTTTGATCAGCTAATTTCCATTTTAATTATTAAGTTCATTCAAAAAGTATTATTCTTGATTTCAATGGTTATTTCACTTCAATCGCAATAAGAAATATGCAATGCTCTGCTTTATCAAGTAATTTTAAAAAGGTTTTTTTGGGCTGAAATAAAGAATAGTTGTTGCGTAAATCAGCTTCTCAGAAGAAAAATTTTTCAATTATTTTTCTGTTTTAATTGTAATTTTGTGAAATACTACTTGCGGTAAAATTACCTTTAAAAGAGGTTCTATTCGACGCTAAAATACAAACTTTTATTTCTTATTAAAGATACAATCATATTGATTTATAATGATAATCTAGCGTTATTCATATTGAATTAGACCCTCGAATAACGCAAGATTCTCTCATTCCAAACCTGTTTATGTTGAATCAATCAAAACCACTCGCTTGCACATAACAAGCGGGATGAGTGTGTGGATCAAATTTGTATAAGAAAGAACTAAAAATGGTTGTTATGTTTTTATCTAGAATTTGTTTTGGTAGCTTGTTTGTAAAATCTTTACCATATTGAAAATCTTTTTTTTTAATATAGCTTTGACCTTGACACGCTTTTTTCGAGCTATGAGTCGTTTCAAATAGAGGGAAATATAATGGCAAAAAAATAAAAACCCAACTGCGTTAACAGAAGGGTTTCTAAATACCTGTACGGTAAATTAAAAAAAATACAAAGTAATTTCCAATTTAATTTATCGTGATGCATTCTGCAAGAGAAATTTTGTAGAAAAGGGATATTTTTAGCATTTTTTTGCCTCCAATAGAGAGGTTTTAAAAATTATGGTTAATAAAACATCTGCTAGAAAATTAACTTCAAAGCACTGGGAATATATAAAAATTGCTGATAATACTGATATTGGACACATTAGTAGAAGCCAACTTATTTTTCTTGTACAAGAATTACCTATAATTGGTCTTATCAAAGGAACGGAAGTCCATTTATTAACCAAACTTTTGAATACTGTACCCGTTTCGCATTTTGAAAAAGGTAAAATTCCACTAGTTTTTAAAAGCAACCATCAAATTGGTCTGGAAATTGGTTGTACGTCTGTTCATGTAAGTAGATTACTTTCACGCCTTTTTGATAAAGGTCTTATTGTGATGCGGGATTCTGGTAATTATAAACGCTATAGTTTTAATTCTGCTAATCACGTACCAATTGCTTGTGGTATTGACCTTAGCATTTTAATCGCGCGTTACCCTGAACTTCAGCACTCTATTTTAACGATTAAAGAAGAAAAGAAACATCATGATATGGTTGTTAGGACCTTTTGTGGTGTTTGTCGTCGATTGCAGCTTCGTATTGAAGAGATAAAATTTACATCTATTGCTTCAATGTTTTTAAATCGTATGAATAAGATTAAATCTGTTCTTGGGTCCCCTTTTAAAGCGTCTACCTTTAAATTGGAAAAAGCTATTAAGCTTTTTAATTGGCTCCTAGATCGTTTATTTTTTACAAAAATGTTATGCACAAATAACAAAAATGTTATGCAATTACTAATACAACCCCTAACTATGATTGTAATTGTAACAAAAACGAGTGTTCAGAAAAATCTGAACACACTCAAATCAATAACATGACCTTTGGTCATGAAAAAAAGGCTTATGAAAAAATAGAGAAAGGTAGAAGCGAATTATCCCTATCTTCAAAAAACACTACATTGCTTCCAATCAAATCAGAATTTTTAACGCAAGCTTTGCCTCATGTTGCTATGTTCATGAAACATGGATTGCAATCTGAAAGAGATTTAATCGGATCCATGGATTTTTTAGCGAAAATAAAGGGGATTTCTTTTCAGGAACTTGAAGAAGCTAAAGAGACTATGATGAAAAAGATGTGCTTTCTTTTATAGTAAAAGAAAGCACATTGGGGGGATTAGAGTGACAGCTTTACATATTTTACTTTGAAAAGCGGTCTTTTTTATCTTTTTTCCACAAAAAATAAGTTACAAGTCCGAGAATGGGAACTCTCAATTTGGCAAAAGGGAAATGTTGACTGAGAGCTGCAAGGCTGGAAACGGTCGCGTCTGTCATGAGTTTGTGGCGTTGTTCTTCTGTCTTTTTTTGTTGGTCATAGCGTTGATAAGCCTTGAGAACACGATTGATAATAAGACCTAATCCTGCAAGAGAAAGACAAATTAAAAACATGATACTAGCGGCGGCAAGAGGTTTCATAACAGAACATAATGCAATAAAAACGATGATACATAAAAAAAGCAAAGACATGAAGAATGAAATGCCAATAAACCCATAGCAAATTGCTTGAAGGCGTACTTGTTTGACTGTGCTTTTAAGCCCTCCACCGACAAGATGGTTTAAAAGAGGAGCGATAAACTTATGCATTGCTTAACGACGCAGTAATTGAGAAAGAATAAAACCAACCCCTGCAGCAAACAAAACGCTTTTACCAGGATTTTTGCGAACGCATTGATTCATGGTTTGTTCAAGATCACTGATTTTTTCTTTTGCTTGAGACATCATGTCTTCACCACTTTCTTTCGCTGAGTGATATAGTTTTTCCGCTTTGTCTTTGGCGGCGTTGAATTTGTTTGCACCAAGATCTGTTAGGGTTGAGGTAATCCCTGAAATTTCAGTGCGTAACGTTTCTAATTGTCCTTGTAGGTCTTTTTCTACGGCTGATTTATCGTGCTGTGTTGTTTTATTATGGGCCATGATATTTTTCCCTCTTGATTCATTATATTTGCATTGGTGTGTTCATAGTGATCATTTGCATTGGAGTGAAAATTTTCACTGCTTGAGTAACGCCAAAAGTTTTTTTTGGTTCCTTTCACTTTGTCGAATTTAAAACTGTTTTTGATAAAATAAATCTTTCCTATACAATATGCTCTGTTCGTAAAGGATTACATCGGTTGAAAATTGTCTTATGCTTTTGCAGGAATTTAGCACCATTCTTCAGTTTCTCATGGCACAGTTTTTATAAAAGTTTTTTTAAAAAGCGGGTTGAGGCTTATTTTTTGGGCTTGTGACAGATAAAAAACATGGTTATTGTGATTTTGCGGCAGAAGTAATGTCATTTTTATGCTTTTGCAGAAGAAAAAGAAAATGCTATTTCTGTTCTTTGCTCTCTATGTATTTGAGGGCTAATCGCGCTCTCCCATTATACTTTTGGTCAGTTTAAGATATTGCGATCGTTCTTTTTTAAAAAAAGGTATATTTTTATTTGGATAGAAGGTACTTTAGTGCACTGATTGTTAGAGAAGTGCATATCCTTTTCTCCAAGGATTTTATGATATTTTTGCTGCTTATTCCATGAAAGAAATTATTTTGTTGGATTTAAAAGAGCCGCTGAAATGAAAGAAGCTTTGCGATATGAGGGATTTATTCAACAGGAACGATGATAAATTATTCTTATAAATGAAAATATTATATGCAATATTTCTTGTAAATTTATCATTTTGCCTAATTTATGCAATAAATTGATTGAGTAAGATAAACTTGTTGAATTGTTAGAGAAAAATTTCTTGAGTGATTTCTTTAGAATAAGAGAGAGCTTGTGGAATAAAACTATACTTGATTTATCAAGTTTTCTTTCTTAAGAGGAATGCGAAAGCGACGTTAAAAGGGTAGTGGCATTGTGGAACAGTGATGCTGTGCGGGGTGACGATCCAGCTCATAAATAAAGATAAGAGCACAAGAATGTGAGATAAAAATGGAATCTGAAACAGTCCCTTTAGATAAAACAGTCCCTTTAGATAATATGTCTTCTGTATTGACAGTGCATGATTTTTCTCCTCTTTCTATGTTTATGGCTGCTGATTGGGTGGTGAAAGCCGTTATCATTATTTTGTTACTTGCTTCACTTATGTCTTGGACAATTGCTTTTGTGAAAATTGTTGAGATCACTTTGGTAAAACGAAGAGTACGTCATGAACTTCAATTGGTTCTTAATGCTCAGACTCTTACGCGTTTGGCAGCTAGCTTGAAAGAAAGCAAAGGGGCTGGGGTGTTTTTTCTCAAAGAAGTTCTTAAAGAGGTGTATCTTTCTACACAACAGGTTCATTTTTCTGCTCCTGAAGGGATAAATAAAAGCTCTGGTGAAAAAACCAGTGCAGGGGAAAGTGCACAAACGATTGAAGATATTCTCTTTTATGAGGAGAGCAATCAATATGAAGATGTTTCCCGCGATGTTCGCGATGCTAAGGCTCGCGATGTTCATGAAGGTTTAAAAGAAAGGGTTCATTCACTTTTGTCACGCTGCTTGCTGGCTGCTACACGCCGTGTTGCATGTGGAAGCGCTGTTCTTGCAACTATTGGCGCAATTGCTCCCTTTGTTGGTCTTTTTGCAACTGTTTGGGGAATTATGAATTCTTTTATTGGGATTGCTCAGTCTCAAACAACGCGACTTGATGTGGTGGCGCCTGGAATTGCTGAAGCCTTATTCGCAACGGCTATTGGGCTTTTTGTAGCTATTCCCGCCGTTGTTATGTATAATAGCCTTATGCGTGCTTTGAATGGTTATCGCAATGATTTAGGTGATATCGCTGCGGCTCTTGAAAGGCTCTTGAGCCGTGAACTTGATAGACAAAGACAACAGAAAAGTCATAAAAAATGAAAGCAAGCCTTAATAATGATTGGGATATAGACGAGAGTGGGTTGCAAAGCGAAATCAATGTGACTCCTTTTATTGATGTTGTATTGGTGTTGCTTATTGTTTTTATGGTTGCAGCGCCTTTGGCAACATCTGCCATTCCCGTTCAGCTTCCTTCTATAACTCAAGCACCTTCAGTGGTTCAGTCTGATGAACCCCTTTATGTTACTTTGCAAAAAGATCGTTCTCTTTACATTGGTGATCATCTTGTAGAACAGGCAGCTTTAAGAGAAGCTTTGTTGAGGGAAACGACGCAAAATTTAGAGACAAAAATTTTAATCAAAGCCGATAGCGAAATTGATTATGGTACTGTCATCGATTTATTAAATCAAATACGCATGGCTGGATATAATAAAATCGGTCTTGTAGGATTGCAAAACTCTACCAATCTTACCTCAAGAGGTGAGATCAATAATAAAACAACAGGGGTAGCGGACGTTGCTGTCGATGGAGCGGGTGGTAGCGCGGGTGGTAACGTTGTGGGGCATGTGAATGCCGTAATAACGGGCACTGCGGTAAACGCTAATATTCCAGCCGATGCCCTCTGACCAGTGATAAAAATAGCCTTTGTTGCAGGAAGCAAAGCATATGACTCAAAGTCGTAGAGTGAAATTGATGAGGGTTTTGTCGTGGATTTATTAAACCCAATACGCATGAGTTTGATATTACGCAGGGGAGGCATATGCAGGGGGTTTATATTATGCAGGGGGTTTATATATTGAATCGGTTTTTTTAGGATTAAGCACTGCTCATCTTGCCTCAAGAGGTGCGATCAAGAAAAACAGCAAGGGTGATTGTTGTGTGCCTTAATATATCTTAAAGCCCTTTTTGCGACGGTGTTTATAAATGGTATAACGGTAAAGCCTCCCGTAAAATAATAAAAAATCTATTGAACCTCACTATCTTTATGCTTAACAAAAGAGCAAGCGAGCACCATTATAGTATTTATATTTTCTCCCAATGTTGTGACAGTGCTGAGTACAAGTATTCATTATAGGCATTTTTCCAGTTTTTATCCACATGCTAGCCACGTTTGGAACGTGAGAGACATGCTTTTGATTGATTTAATATAAATAGATTTGCAATGAAACAATCTTACAGTATTGAGATCTCTCATTTAAGTTGAAAGACAATTCATTATTATAAATCAATATGATATATAGATTGTCGACATTACAAGCGGTGTGTGAGCTTTTAATGGTTAATGCCAATGTTTTTGTTATGGGGGAGGGGTATCCGGTGATAATGAAGTTTTGTGTAGTACAAGAAACGTAATTGAGAGATGATTGTTTAGAAGTGCGTTTAGTGAAAAAACTTTGAAAGTAGTAAACGCGCACTCCTTCTACACTTTAAAAGCCCAAGGGGTTTTAAGTGAAAGAGTGGTTAGAATAAGTGTGTGTTATATTTTAAGGGGAGCGATTTTTTCAGAGCTTCTTAAGTATGACCCGTTGAACCGAAACCTCCTGTTTCACGGCTCTCGTTATGGCTTTGGGTATTTTGCTCTGGTTCAATAGCGCAAACTTTGACTTGGAATACGGGGGCGATGACTGTTTGGGCAATGCGCATTCTCCGTTTAAATAGAAAAGTTTTCTTGGCTCGAATTGATAAGAAGAACTTTGACTTCACTTCCGGATAATCACACTCAATCGTTCCTAGAGTATTGAGGCATGTGATGGCGTGTTTTAAGGCTAAGCTAGAGCGTGGACGTATTTGTGCTTCAAGCCCACGTGATAAATGAAAAATGAGACCCGTTGGAATGAGTGCGCGCTGCCCTGGGGCAAGAACAAGCGTTTCTTCTTCTCCAATTGCTGCTTGTAAATCCAAGACCGGCAGAACCAGTCGTTGCGTAGTGAAGAAGTTTCCTTGTTCCAAGTGCAAGACGCTGAAGGGATAAAGTTAGGGCATGTGAAGATTGAGAAGAGACAGAGGAAGAGTAAGGATGATCGTTTAGAGGGGTGTTTGGTAAAAAAACTTTGAAAGCAAATGCGCACTCCTTCTATACTTTAAAAGCCCGAAAGACTTTCAGTGAAAGAGTAGTTAGAATAAGCGAGTGTTATATTTTGAGGGGAGTGATTTTTTCAGAGCTTCTTAAGTATGTCCCGTTGAACCGAAACCTCCTGTTCCACGGCTCTCGTTATGGCTTTGGGTATTTTGCTCTGGTTCAATAGCGCAAACTTTGACTTGGAATACGGGGGCGATGACTGTTTGGGCAATGCGCATTCCCCGTTGGATAGAAAAGTCTTCTTGGCCTAAATTGATAAGAAGAACTTTGACTTCACCACGGTAATCACTATCAATCGTTCCTGGAGTGTTGAGGCATGTGATGCCGTGCTTTAAGGCTAAGCCAGAGCGTGGGCGTATTTGTGCCTCAAAACCAGGTTGAAGGTGAAAAATGAGACCCGTTGGAATGAGTGCGCGCTGCCCTGGGGCAAGAACAAGCGTTTCTTCTTCTCTAATTGCTGCCCGTAGATCAAGACCCGCAGAACCAGCCGTTGCGTAGTGAGGAAGTTCTAAACCTTGTCCATGCTCAAGACGCTGGATCGATAAGGTTATTTGTTGTGGAGGGGGAGAAGGAAATGCATTCGAGGAAGAAGGACTCTTTTGGCTGTTCAGGTGCGTAGAAGGCATGGTCAAAGCATCTCCAAAATAGAAAAAACAAACACAACTCTAACAAAAGATTCCGTTTGAAACAAGCAGCGAAAAATCTATAGATGGGACGATGGGTTTTGCTGCTTGTTTTGTATGGGAAATGCTTATTTTTCATGCTGTTTGTTTTAAATACTACCAATGAAGATACCCGTAGCAAAAACGAGCGCTCCGCCAATAATAACTTGTAACGATGCACGCCAAAAGGGAGTTGACATGAATTTGTTCTGAATCCAGACGATGGCGCCTAGTTCGAAAAAAACAATGATAAAAGCAATAATTGTTGCTACATAAAAAGAGTTGATCAAATAGGGAAGAGTATGGCCTAATCCTCCTAATGTTGTCATAATGCCGCTGGCAATACCTCTTTTTAATGGCGAACCACGCCCTGATAATTTTCCGTCATCGTGGGCTGCTTCTGTGAAACCCATTGAAAGTCCTGCACCAATTGAAGCTGAGAGCCCTATCAAAAAAGTTTGGTGCGTGTCTCCCGTGGCAAAAGCTGCGGCAAAAATGGGGGCAAGGGTCGAGACAGAGCCATCCATTAATCCTGCAAGACCTGGTTGAATCCAAGTCAAAAGTGTTTGTCTTTGCGTTTTCGAAGGTTTTTTTATGGTGTTATTGGCCACTGTTGTTTTTGGGGATGGATGGCGGCTCTTGCCTTTCACAAGAGAAGTTTTGTCACATAACGAACCGATAGTGTTTGCACGATTATGGCAAGAAAGGCACAAAAGTTGCTTATAATTTTTAAGCTCTTGAAGCCCCATGGCGGTAAAAACCGCGGCTTCCTTAGAGGAATAAGGTTCTAGAGCTTTTGCATATTTTAAATAGAGCGCCGCATGTTGCTCTTTTAATTTGAGCGCTTTAAGCATCACGTTTTGTGCTGAACGAAAGGACAGAGCTTTACGTTGTACAAATGAAAAAAACAATTTCAACATTTTCTGTTCCTTTGCACTTTAGAATAATTCTAAAACATAAGAAAAATAAACCAAAAGTCAATCTAAAAGTTAAAAACTGACAAATTACAAAAAGGTTGCACTGAGAAAAAAGGTGCTGGGATGCTGAGAAAGTACAAGGAGATTTATCAAATGGAGACGACAGGGGCGCATGAAAGAAATAATTGCGTGAAAAAATTTAAGAGACAATGTGCTTTATTTTGCTAAAGGGGCGTTTGAATGGAGCATTCTAATGTATTGATGCTCGAGAATATAGGAAAGGAATAAGCTAGCATCATCATTCATTTGATGCGTTCAAAAGACTGTAACAGCTCTTGGACTTTGAAATGATTCTTTAAAAAGAGATCTTTTTCAAGGGATAAAAGCCCATTTCGCGAGGGGGCCCCTGTGAAGAGTATAGAAGGGTAGAGCCGCAAAATTTCCATGAAATAATATAAACTCCATTGAGTCTTCTTAATCTTTACGCTTCATAAAAGAGCAAGCCGGCATCATCGTACACCTTAGCTCCCAGTGTTGTGACAGTCTTTAGCACGGTTCATTATAGGCATGGCATTTTATTGTACAGTTTTACGCCACTTGATCCCACTTGTGGAGGTGTAAGACAGTATTCTTATGATATTTACGCGCATTTTAGCGTTGTTACAGCTTTTGCATTTAGGTGGATTTGTTAGCGTGTAACGAATTATCTTTTGTGCTGTAATTGCAGGGACAGGTTTAAGGGTGGGAGTGCATAAATGAAGAGATATTATCCATATTAAATTGTTTGAGATCACGCATAAAAATTTATGCTTTATGAAGGGGCATTTATCGCCTTGTAACTTGCCTGATATCTTGCATGAAAGCCCAAAATTCAGTAGGATTCTCTCACTTCAAAACTTCTTATATTGAAACAATTCAAATCATTTTCTTGTGTATCACAAGGAGGGGTGTGGGTGCTGTGTTTTTATTTAAAGTATGGGATGAGTTGAAATGTGAGAAGTGCATAATCTCTACGCGTTAACAAACGTTTTTGATGTTTTTAAAAAAGAGCGAAATTGTGCAGATAAAAAAGGGAGCATATATGGAAAATAGTGATGGTTTGAAATTTTGGCGGCTTTCTGAAAAACTAACAATACTGCAGGCAGCGCTTTTAATAGTTGGATTAAATCCAGGAAAGTATTTGTTTGTCAACAAATTAGAACCAGAAAAAAGTGATATTTACGAAGATAACCTTTCCGTATCATCAGAGAAAACTGCTAATTTCCGTGCAGCTTATCATGCTATCGTTCAAGCGGGAAAAAGCAATCGATTAGAGATAGAATGGTCGTACTATAATTTTTCGGATTTTATAGATGCAGATTCCTCATATGTTCGCGTTGATGATTTAAAAGAATGGCTTTCATCGCGTGGTCTGTACCCTCCATTTTTTTTCCCTGAGGATGATTCTGCTGAGACTAAGGACCAAAAATATTATGCGTTTCAAGATCCAACGCATCCACGTTATGCTCCAAAGCTTGCTGCTATTGTTGCGGCATGGGAAGCGGTGAGTGAGGTTGAGGGTGGTAAAACTGTTAAAGGAACGCTTGCAAAATGGTTGCAACAGAATGCTGATCAATATGATTTACACAATAAGAAAAATGGTAAGTTAAAAAAGGATGTTATTGAGGAATTAGCGGCTGTTGCGAATTGGGAACCTACCGGAGGGGCGCCTAAGACACCTGCCAGCTCTCTTTTATCAAAAGAAAAAAAATAAAAAGATCACTAAAATTGTGCTGCTTTTTTTGATAATTTTGAAGATAATCTCTTTTTCTGGGGGAGTTTTTTACTTTTCTTCCCTAGATTATAAGTAATTGTTTTTCAATGAAAATAATTTTTATAGTGTTCCTCTGACGGTTCAGACGGGGAAAATAGACATTTTGGGGCAGTAAAATTTACCCTGTAGTTTTCGTAACGTACCTCTCTATTTTTGTTTGATTTTTTTGGGCATTTTGCAATCCGTTGTCAATTTAAGGAGAGTAACATGATTAAAGTTAATCTTTTTTTTACTATGCGTAAAAGTGTGAAAATTTTTCGGGGAAATGTACGGATATTTGGCAATGTGCTGCGGATGAGGTGGTACATAAATCGTTTAGAATAGGGGTATTATCGCGTTGGTTAAAGTTTGAATGATCGCTGTTATTCAAATAGTCGAGGTTGAGCGTTGTTAAAGCTTTTGCATTTAGGTGGATTTTTTAGCGTGTAACGAATTGTTTTTGTGCTGTGATTGTAGGGGCAGGTTTAAGGGTAGGAGTGCATAAATGAGAGAGAGATTATCATATCAAACAGTGTTCAATTTATCGCATTGCATTGTTATGAATATAGCTGATCAAATTTTATTTATCATGTAGAGTGGGGAAAAGTTAACAATATTAATTGAATCTAAAAAAACATAAACTGTAATCTGAATTACAGTTTATGTTATTAAGTATTAAATAAGCTTACTGTTTAAACTGTATTTAAGTGAAACGTTGTTTAAACGAGCATCCACGCACTGTCCGCAAAAGCATCAAATGCTCTTTCACTCGGTGTACGATAGGGAGGCCGCTTTTTAGAAAACAACCATGAAAAATACGCAATAAGACCCCAAAGTGCTGGTGCAAGTCCCATCATAATTCCTACCTTTACAACACCTTTTTTAAAATCTTGTTCAGTGCTTTGTGTTGAAATATGATCCATAACCATATCAATAGCTTTAACAACTTTATTTTCTTTTGACACTGTAGAAGCAAAACTAGAATCTTGAGAATGACTATTCAAATAATAAGCATTAGCTTCCAAAACCTGTGAAAAGAAAAAGGCTATTGTAACAATATATAACGCGATTTTTTGAAATATTTTCATTATAATGATCCAAATTTAAAAGATTTAATCAAAAAAGTTTTTTCATTACACCTTCTAAACAAAATAGAAAAAGTACCGTGGCATCCCATGATGCATAATTAAATTATGTGTTTAAGGTGCTGCTAATACAAAGTGTTAAATTACACATTTTGTATTATACCTAGGTAAGTTCCATAGTTTATTGATTTTGTAAACTTTTCAATTTTGGTTTTTAACTTAAATTATATTATTGTTTTTATTATAATTATTGTATCATCTGTTTTGGTGAATCGTAAACGCAATTCTATATTATTAACGGAGATATTTTAAATAAACAAAATGTAGTTTTATTGTGGTGTAAATGACATATGATCTGTATGAAGTATTGATGCAATTTTTAAGATATATTGCGGTGTGAAGTAATCATTTTATGTTATATCGTAAAAACACTATTTTGCGGTATGGTGATGTAAGTTCTGTGTTTAGCGTTATCGTTATCAATCGGTTATCATATGGTAAGTAAACTAATATTATTCAGATTACATAAGCATTGTTAGCTCTCTTTACAGAAATTGATGCGTTCAAAGATGAATGGAGTATTCTGTGTAGTTCTTAGTGCCTGAATCATTAAATGCTCTTTACTATTTTTTCTTTTCAAAAATGCTGGCTTTTTCATCCGCTTCATCCGTATTGAGGGACGTAAATAAACAAGTTGTGAGGTCGAATATCTTTTGGTAAATTGAGCGATTGAACACTTCAAGAGCGCGAAGAACAAGGGATTGTTTGTTATGCCAAATTATGAAAATGTTTTTTTCAATCTTGGAAAGATATTCCCATTGCGGCAAATCATATAAAGTTTAAGCAACGGCAGCACGGTTTTTTGTGCAATGAAATGATAAATATGTACAACATCACGGTAATCTCCGTGGGAAACTTTACCGGATTAACAGTACGGAGAGTGCCTTCTTCTTACCCAAAATCGCAGATATTTCAAAACAACAACGGTGGAGAATGAATGTTGGATATGTTCTAGGGAAGGTTGCAAAAAATGGCTAAAAAGTTCTCAAAAAAAATACCAAAAATGACGAAAGGAGCGGTTTCCCACTCCTTCGTTCCTATCTCCCCTTTCGGGGAAGCGGCCACCATTACTGATGCCGTGTATGCTGATATAGATACACTTATTTTTCTCAAAAGTCAATACTGTAAATGCGGTAAATATTTGAGCATCAGAGCTACAACTTTATGAAAATCTTCGCTGGATAATCTTGGAACGGTACGTGAGCAACTTAAACGACTTACAGAAACTGTTGTGACATAATTGCAGATAATCCATGCTTTTTTATTCTCTATGGGAGATTGTATTGGATACGCAGCGGGATTATTGGGTTGTGATTTCGTTGAAAAAGGTAAAACTGTCACATTTCCATATAATTTTGCATTCTTAGAAAGCACTAAAACAGGCCGCTTTTTCCAAAATTCAGGGAGTATCGAATCATGAGGAAAATCGCACCAAAAAACTTGTCTGATGCGTGGTGCCGATTTGATTCGTGGTTTTATGTGAGGTGGTTTTTTGTAAGGAGCATTTAAATCCGTTTCTCTTATATGCTCGCGCCATGCATTATGATCATGTTCCATCATAACACATGGTTCTTCAAGTTTGGTTATATCTAAGGAAATAGGTGATAGGGTAGAAGGCGCTGTGTTCTTATCTTCAGCCATAGCAGACCATTTATATTTATCGGTCCCCTCACTTATTATTTTACGGCTTTTCTATCACGGGTTTTTATCAAAATGTTGCTCATAAGTACAGAGAGGTGAAACCATAAAATGGATATATCTGCTTATTTTTGTCTTTTGTGTACAACGCTAGAGGAGGGATGTTGGTGATAGGTGGGATGTTGGTGACTCGTTGGTGTTGGTGGGTTGGTTTGGCGGTGGGTGGTTTTGGGTGGTGATTGGTGACTGGAGGGTGTTGGTTAGGGGAAAACGATTGGAGAGAACGAGTGCATGCGGTTTTGTTTCTATTTTATGGTTAGAGTTTTTTATTGCTTGAAAAGAGCCCTTTTGAGGCAACATAAAAACTAATAAGCATGTAAAATAGGCTTGAGACGACATTCCAGCCGGCAAATGAAAGAAAAAGAAAGCGTGCGGATGCTTCAGAACAAGAAGGGGGATGAATGTTGTTTAATTGGTTAAGTAGCTGGTTAATGTCTGAGGTTTTTCTGACTGCGCTTAAACCACAACTGAGGGGAGCTGCCCAAAAGCCATATTCAACACCTGCATGATAAACGGCTAAAACAAGGCTGATGCACATTAAGACAAAAACACACAAAAATAAAAGTTGTATCCAAGCAGTTATGCGAAAAAAATATGCCCCAAAACCTGCTAAGAGCAAAAAGGGTATGGCCCCATAATAGGGGAAACGCTCTATGAGACACAAATCGCAAGGAAGATACCCTCCAAAATATTCAAAACCAAGGGCAAGACCTATTGTAGCGGACAAACAAAAAGCGAGAAAAAAAGCCCATAAACTTTGTTCTTTTCTGCTGGGTTCAAGATGAAGGTGCTTGTATAAAAGTGGGTGAGAAGACAAAAGGCACGCCATTAAGTCTGTTCCTTATAAAAGCTTTTTGTTTAAAAAAGCTATGAAAATCCCATAAATTAAAACGAGACTAACACAACCAATGAGAATAATCCATTTGAAATGCTGTACTAGAAAATTCATTGCTTTTTGTCCAAAATGTTTAATCAGCCATGCGAGAAGATAAAAACGAGCGCCTCTAGAAAAAATACAAATAAGAATGAAAAGTTCAAGGTGTACACTCATTACACCGGCCAAAATTGTGACAATCTTGATGGGGGGAAGATGAAAAAAACCTGATGTTATCAGTAAAATGACTAGAAATTGCAGGGTTGCACTATTTTTCAGAGATTCAAAACTTTCAACCTTACCGTAAATTTCTAAAATGGGTTTGGCAAGAGTATCATAGGCAAAATGTCCGATAAACCAACCGGCAATGCCTCCTAATACAGAACAGATAGTCGCAATCAAAGCATAGTAATAAACCCGCTTTTGATGGATAAGCAGCATCGGAATATATAAAACATCTATCGGAATTGGAAAAACAGAACTTTCAATAAAGGCAATGAAACCAAGCCAGTGTGGTGCTGTACGCCGATTTGCTAAAGAAATCGTCCAAAGCTTTAATTTGTTTAATATCATGAGGCTTTCTATAAATTTAAGAGGTAAAGACTTTACAAATGAGATTGTTATAAATCCGGTAGAGAAATCCAATAAAGAAAATATTTCATAAAACAGATAAGAAAATGATATGAATTCTTAAAAAATGAGAAGTCTTCTGTTGACGAATCTGTGCTTCTTCATATAGTGCAAAAGAATAATCGACAAGTCTGTCTCTTATAGTCCTGTCTTTTATAGCAATGTGCGGGTGTGGTGGAACTGGTAGACGCGCCAGACTCAAAATCTGGTTCCGAGAGGAGTGTCGGTTCGAGTCCGACCACCCGCACCACTTCATAAATATTTTCCTTTATCCTGTTATGGCGCATCGTGTTGATTTATAAAACATGTGGAATTGATAAACAGTGTTCAATGTTTTGCATGTTGAATGAAAAACCTCGAATACCATAGGATTCTCTCATTTTAAGTCTGTTTATTTTAAATTGACCAAAATCATGTCTCTTGTACATTGCAAGCTGGATGCGCTATTGTGGAATGAAATTTTACAAAAAATGAATAAAAATGCCTCTTAATAAACCGTTTCAAGGGCATCATTGGGGGGTAGGAGTGTATGATGGATGGTGCCAGCTTGTACTTTTATCTTGCACTTTTATGAAGTGTAAAGATGGTGCTCTATAGATTTTATATTCTTGTAGGTGCTGTCGCAAAATGGGCTTGAGGGTTTTGAGAGATGTTTCTTTAAAACACGCATGTGAATTGGCAACCAAAGTGTTTTTGATTTGAATGTATTTGGGATTTGAGCGTGTTTGAGATTTGAATGTGTTTGGTTTGGAGCGTTGTCGTATGACATGAGGGGCGTGATCCCAAAAAGGTCCGTGAGAAATACAAGCATGAGGCAATGCGTAAACTCCTTTCTTTAAAAGACAGAGCTGTAGAGGCTTAAAAGATAGGGCTTTAGAGGTTTTTGAAAGTCGTAAAACCGAAGTAAAAGGAAATGGTAAGGTTGGAAACTGGTTTTTGCCTTGACAATTTCATATTCTCCCCAAATGAAGCTGTCTCTCCGTTACAGAAATTATATAAACAGAGAACCGCAATATCCTCTCTCTACTTTGGTATGCAATAGCTGTAAAACACTGTCATTTGAAGTGTGGTCATATAGGGTCTGTAAACTTCCTTGAAAGGTTGCAGTATTTTTTTCAGTGTGTGTTGGATATTCTTAAGAGTGTTTGTTTTACTTTAGGTTTAAGGGCATTCCACGGGGAGGTGCCAAGAGGAGCCCGCCCCAAGAGTCCCCAAGAGTTGTTGTGTTCTTACAAACGGATATGATTTTAGAAATGGGTTTTTAGAATCTTGATCCTTCGAGAGTGGGGAGGCCAAGTTAACATCACCCTATAAAACTGCAATTGATGCACAATATCCATATTTATATTAAAGAAATATCTCTTAATAACTGCTCTCATTTATTTTATGATGGTGCTCAGTGGTATGGTGGTAAAGCTTTTATATTCCAAATGCATTACATGGAAGGGTGAGAGGATAGGAGCTTGCTTTAAGAGAGGGAGAGGCTTTATTGTTTCATGACTATTTGTTTACAGTTTAGTCTTAGTTTTTAGAATCTAGGTCTTTTTAGGGGGGAAAGAGGCATAAAAAAAACCCCGTTTTTAACAGGGGTTTTTAATAGTTCAATTTTTCTACAAAACTTAGAATTTATAAGCGATACCAAAGCGAAAATCATGCGTTTGAGAAGAGATTTTAAGGTCATCGTTTGCAAATTTCTTTTTAAAAAAATCTGAATAACGATATTCTGTACGCATGATGATATTATCTGTCATTGCAAGGTCAAAACCACCACCAATAGTGTAACCAAGCATTGTTTTTGTCTTATCTAACACATCGCCAGAAGCAAAAATTGTCGAATCTTCTTGCGATTTTGATAAAAGTGACATGATATATTGCATCTGTGTATAGGCTACACCCCCTGCAATATAAGGCATAAGACGATGGGAAGCAAAACCAATACGCGCACGCGCAGCACCAGACCATGTTTCTTTTAATGTTACACTGCTGACAACAATGTCACCATAGTTGGGGATTGTTTCATCCTGAGCTGCAGGTTTTATGATAGGAATCCCAGCTTCTTTAAAGGCAATGTTAATGGAGTCTAATTCATTTAGAATTTTCTTTCCATTGTCTGTTTGGGTGCTTTTCTTCCCAGACCAGACTATGTCCGTATCAAAACCGAAAACAAGGTCATCTCCCAGATCAATATTAGAACCTGCATACAAACCTGCTCTCAATCCTGATGGTTTCGGTGATAGAGTTCTATCAACCCAAGCCCATTTTCCATCCCTGGCTTCTTGTGCGTAATCTAGAATATTTTTACTGGAAAAATATCCAATTTGTCCTCCAAAATAAAAACCAGACCAAGAAAAAGGTGCAGAAACAGTAACCGGTGAGATACGTGACGATGAATCATTTTGCAATGAAACCTTCGGTTTTGATTGCTCAAAGATTACCGTATCTGCTGCTTGCGCTGTTGAAGTGGTAATGAAAGTGAAAATAGATAGTGCAATTAAACATTTTGTTTTCATAAAAAACGTCCCCAGTTTATTTCGAATACAAAGTGTATTATATACAAATTGGTTAAAGAAATCTATATTTAATATCATTATGAAAATTAAAATACTCAAAAAATCTATAATTACCCATATTTAAGCGTTCTTAAAACTTTCTTTCATGCTATTATCCCGCTTTTGTATTGATTTTTCAGTATTTTTTATATACACCCTCTTCAGAGTTCTCTTTGTTTTAGAAAAAATTATAGTATGTTAAACAGGCTTTTTATTTGTTTAAAAAATATTATTTTATATATATTAAAAGCACTCTTTGCTACTCAGTGTTAAATATATTATCCACTATGATTGATATCATTGTACTTAATATTCAATTAGTGGCAAAATGCGTATTGGCACTATCATATTCTTTTCTCGTTTCTGATATTGCGTAGCTTTGTATTGCGATAGCCTTTTGAGCACTTGAGAGGATGAGCGACTTTATTTCTTTATTTCTTTTTTTATCTATATGCCACTTTTGCTTATGACAATCCAAGCGAATAGTTTTGATTGATTGAATGGAATACGAAGAATAAGAAGGAGAAAAGTGCGAGAATTTAAAGTTTCATGAGGTTTCTCATGCGCCATGTAAAACGATAAATTCTCCTTTTCGTTCGCTTAAAGCCGGAACGTGGATGAGAGCCTAAAAACTGAATGTCGTTGGTGATTTTTAAGAGATTAACTTTAAAGAGATTAGCGCGTACACTTAGGTTTTTACGGAAATGGGTGAGGGCGCTATGATGGGTAAATGCCTCAAATTTCTTGCGAGTTGTCAAGGATATCCCCGTCAGAGAGCTGATTGTTTCAGCAAAGTCCAAAACCTTTCGGTGCATTGAGTTTTTTTCCAACAGCTGTTCCTCTATTGAGCACCCCTATCTTCACGCTTTATAAAAATGCTCCCAGACCCACTTCACGATGGTGGCTCGTGAATGGTATAACGATAAAGCCATTGAGCACCCTATCTTTACGCTTCATAAAGAAGCAAGCCGGCATCATCATTATATTTGCCAGCCCGTGGCTGTTGTGACAGACTTCTCCACAATGTTGTGACAGCCCTTGGCAGTTGAGGCGGTTCATTAGAGGCGTGTTTAGTCCTTTCTTATCTTATACAATTTCTATCCACACATTCACTTCGCCACACATTTATCTCGCTTGTGATGTGCAAGTGAGTGATTTTGATTGATTCAACATAGGACAGATTTAAAACGGGAAAATCCTATGGTATTCAGAATTCTCATTCAATATGGATAACGCTAGATGATCATTATAAATCAATACATTATCTCATTGAGATAAGAGCTACCTACAGAATGTATCAATAATGATAACATTGTAAAGCGTAACTACTATGAATTCATTAATCTTTTATATTTCGATTGAAATTATGCCTATTAATACCGATTTTTTGAGCTCATTCTGTTTGGTTAATAGCTAATAGATTGTCAAAATCAAGATGCGAAGCTAGAATGAAAAACACTTTAAGATCATATCCATTTAAATCACTTTCTGCCAGTATAGCCATTGGGTGTTGAGCCATGACTATCCACTTCTTTCCAAAACCGGATATTCCTTTCCAAAGCCGTTGTGCCTTTTAAGTACAATATAAGCAACATAAGCAACAAAACCACTCATAGCATAAATGTGGACCAGAGCCTAAAATGAACGCTGTGGGTAATCGTTATCGGTCATCATCGGGGTGTGTGCTTACACCCCGATCTTTTGACAGAAAGATTTGTTTTAAGACGTTTACATCTTTTTTAGTGGGTTGTTTATTGGGGAGCAATCATCTTTTTGGGATCAACTAATCGGTCATAATCCTCTATAGAAACGCCAGCTTTTAATGCTTCGGTGCGCAAAGTTGTATCGTGTTTATGCGCTGCTTTGGCAATTTCAGCAGCTTTTTCATAGCCAATTTCTGGTGCAAGAGCTGTGACTAACATGAGTGAGCGCTCCATGAGCGAGTGAATATGAACGCGATTGGCTCGTAATCCTTGAATGCAATGCATATCGAAAGAGCGCATGCAATCACCAAGAAGGGTAATTGATTGTAAAACGTTATAGCCAATAACAGGTTTATAAACGTTGAGTTCAAAATGTCCTTGACTTGCGGCAAAGGTTACGCTGGTGTGATTACCAAAAACTTGACATGCGACCATGGTTAAGGCTTCACATTGCGTGGGGTTAACTTTGCCGGGCATAATAGAAGATCCGGGTTCATTTTCAGGAAGACTGAGTTCCCCTAAACCGGAACGTGGACCAGAGCCTAAAAACCGAATGTCATTTGCAATTTTAAACAGATCAGCAGCAAGAGCATTCAAGCTTCCGTGGAAATGCGCAAGGGCGCCATGATGGGCGAGTGCTTCAAATTTATTGCTGGCAGTTTGGAACGTTATTCCTGTGAAAGCGCTCACTGTTTTTGCAAAAGCAATGTCAAAACCTTTTGGTGCATTCAGCCCTGTGCCAACAGCTGTGCCACCTTGAGCAAGCATGTGGACATCGGTTAGAGCATTTTCAATGCGCTGAAGATTGGCTTCTAATGCGGCACGATAGCCTGAAAATTCTTGCCCTAGGGTTAAAGGCGTTGCATCTTGGGTATGGGTGCGGCCGATTTTAATGATGTCTGCAAATTCTTGCTCTTTTTGTTTTAATGTAGCAATAAGAGCTTCAAGAATTGGTAGTAAGTGTTGGCGTGTTTGCAACGTGGTGGCAATGTGAAGCGCTGTGGGAAAGGAATCGTTCGATGATTGACTCATATTGACATGGTCATTGGGATGAACTGGTTTTTTGCTTCCAAGTTTTCCTCCCAAAATCTTACTGGCACGATTAGCAATGACTTCATTGACATTCATATTGCTTTGTGTGCCAGAACCTGTTTGCCAAACGGAGAGTGGAAAATGCGTATCAAAATCGCCGGCAAGCACTTCATCGGCGGCGGCAATAATTGCTTTTCCAATATTTTCTGGTAGTTTTCCTTTGTCCATATTTACAACAGCTGCAGCCTTTTTGATAAGGACTAAGGCATAGATGATGGCAAGAGGCTGCTTTTCACTACCAATATTAAAATTATGCAGAGAACGTTCAGTTTGTGCGCCCCAATAACGATCTTGACGTACCGCAATCGTTCCAAAGCTATCCGTTTCCTGACGTGTTTCAACCATGATAAGATCCTTTTTTGTTCACGGGTTCTCAAAAAGATAGATAACGCGAAAGTGCAATAAGAGGCAAGACTTTGAAGCTTCATTTAGAGAAATTATTTTTATGGCTATTCTTGACATTAAGAGATGCCGATTTTATATCTAACTCATACTAGCACTCTCAAGCTATGAGTGCTAGCAAGAACTTTTAAGATTAATGCAATTATGTTCAGTTTTAAGGATTTAAAACATGGCTAATATACAATTCCGCCCACTTCACGATCGTGTCGTTGTCCGTCGGGTTGAATCTGAAAATAAAACGGCTGGTGGGATTATCATCCCTGATACAGCAAAAGAAAAACCCCAAGAAGGCGAAGTGATTGCTGTTGGCAATGGCGCTCTCGATGATAACGGAAAGCGCGTGCCTTTAGAAGTTAAAACAGGAGACCGTATCCTCTTTGGAAAATGGTCTGGAACTGAAGTCAAGATTAATGGGGAAGATCTCCTCATCATGAAAGAATCTGACATTATGGGAATTATGGGCTAATTGAAGCACTTAGTTTTTCATTGTGTACTATTTTGAGAAAACTCCAAGGAGAAATTAAATGGCTGCTAAAGAAGTCAAATTTGGCCGTGAAGCGCGTGAGCGTTTGTTGCGCGGTGTCGACATCCTTGCTAATGCTGTTAAGGTGACACTCGGCCCTAAAGGTCGTAATGTGGTGATTGATAAATCATTCGGTGCGCCTCGCATCACAAAAGATGGTGTATCCGTTGCAAAGGAAATTGAACTTGAAGATAAGTTCGAAAATATGGGTGCACAAATGTTGCGCGAAGTTGCTTCTAAAACCAATGATATCGCTGGTGATGGAACAACAACAGCAACTGTTTTAGGACAAGCTATTGTGCAAGAAGGCGTTAAAGCTGTTGCTGCGGGCATGAACCCAATGGATCTTAAACGCGGGATTGATGCTGCTGTGGATGAAGTGGTGGCAAACCTCTTCAAAAAAGCAAAAAAAATCCAAACTTCAGCAGAAATTGCACAAGTAGGAACCATTTCTGCTAATGGCGCTGCTGAAATCGGTAAAATGATCGCTGATGCTATGGAAAAAGTGGGCAATGAAGGCGTCATTACCGTGGAAGAAGCTAAAACCGCTGAAACGGAATTAGAAGTCGTTGAAGGTATGCAATTTGACCGTGGGTATCTTTCCCCTTATTTTGTCACAAATGCTGAGAAAATGGTCGCTGACCTTGATGATCCTTACATTCTCATTCACGAAAAGAAATTGTCTAATTTGCAATCTCTTCTTCCTGTGCTTGAAGCTGTTGTGCAATCTGGAAAACCACTTCTCATTATCGCTGAAGATGTGGAAGGTGAAGCTTTGGCAACGCTCGTGGTTAACAAGTTGCGTGGTGGTTTGAAAATTGCTGCTGTAAAAGCTCCAGGATTTGGTGATCGCCGTAAAGCAATGTTAGAGGATATCGCAATCTTAACATCCGGACAGGTTATTTCTGAAGATGTGGGCATTAAACTTGAAAATGTCACTTTGGATATGCTTGGACGTGCAAAGAAAGTCAATATTTCTAAAGAAAACACCACCATTATTGATGGTGCTGGACAAAAGAGCGAAATTACTGCTCGCGTTAATCAAATCAAGGCTCAGATCGAAGAAACAACTTCTGACTATGACCGTGAAAAATTGCAAGAAAGACTTGCTAAACTCGCTGGTGGTGTTGCTGTTATCCGTGTGGGTGGTGCAACAGAAGTTGAAGTGAAAGAAAAGAAAGACCGTGTTGATGATGCTTTGAATGCAACACGTGCTGCTGTTGAAGAAGGTATTGTTGCTGGTGGTGGTACCGCATTGTTGCGTGCAGCAAATGCGTTGACCGTTAAGGGAAGTAATCCTGACCAAGAAGCTGGTATTCATATCGTTCGTCGTGCTCTCCAAGCGCCAGCACGTCAAATCGCAACCAATGCCGGTGAAGAAGCCGCGATTATTGTGGGCAAAGTGTTGGAAAATAATGCTGACACTTATGGTTACAATACCGCCACGGGTGAATTTGGTGATTTGATTGCTTTGGGAATTGTTGATCCAGTGAAAGTTGTGCGTTCTGCTCTCCAGAATGCGGCTTCAATTGCTAGCCTTCTGATTACAACAGAAGCAATGGTTGCTGAAGTTCCAAAGAAAGATACACCAATGCCTCCAATGCTTAGGTGGCGGAATGGGTGGAATGGGCGGAATGGATTTCTAAGCTCTTATTCCATAGAAGTAATAAAGAAACGGGCCTTCTGTGCCCGTTTTTTTTAATGCTTTTTCACGTTTTGCAACCGGTGAATTTGGTGATTTGATTGCTTTCAAGAATTGTTGATCCAGTGAAAGTTTTGCGTTCTGCTCTCCAGAATGCGGCTTCAATTGCTAGCCTTCTGATTACAACAGAAGCAATGGTTGCTGAAGTTCCA
>NZ_JBHILX010000003.1:10691-28536 GCF_042193585.1 Bartonella sp. PS7NMGDW | reverse complement strand
GGAATGGGCGGAATGGATTTCTAAGCTCTTATTCCATAGAAGTAATAAAGAAACGGGCCTTCTGTGCCCGTTTTTTTAATGCTTTTTCACGTTTCGTACAGTTCTTCCTTTTATGATAGTGATCTTATAGCATTTTGTTATTTTTCATTGGTTGATGTATCGCTATTGTGAATAGATCTCTCTCTTTATTCATGACTTTTTCTCTTGCATTTATGAGATGTTTTTATTGTGCGGGGATCGTGGTTTCTTTTGAAAATATTTTAGTGATAAAAATATAACTATTTGATTTATAGTCATTTATTCCTAATACAGTTCTATTTTTTCATTTTAAGTTTATGCATGCACCATTAAAAAAATCCTGTGTTTGCGCTTTAGAAGGGCGAATGGTTTTTATGAACTAACGCAAGAGTTTGTATCCATTGAAAGTTGAAGCGAGAAAGTTGGACAGAGCATGTTGGGTCTTGTTTGTTTTTTTTATGAATAAGATGCTGGTATTTCAAGCTTTTGTATGAAAAAATAAGGGTTTTCTCTGTTAAAGGGCTTTTGTATACTGGGACAAGCATATCTCTGTTTGGTTAATCTCTGCAATAGAAAGACAGCCTCATTGAGAAAGAATGTAAAGGTATATAAGCACGCATCTTGTCATCATCTTTTTGCTTTATGACTTTTAAAGGTATTTATAGTAATATCTTATTAAATAATGAAGATGATGCCTCAAACTTTTGTTGCTTGCGTATCTTTTTTTTGTGAAATCCCTCACGTAAAATAGAAAAGCCGCAAATATATTTGTCTCCAAATATACATTTTTGCATATTGACATGTTTTTAAGAGACATCTTGCTTGTCACACCGATTTCGCAATGGATTTGTGAATGGTATAAGGGCAAAGTTCTCATGAAGTGCATAAAACTATAGGGCACGATCATCTTTACGCTTAATAAAAGAATACGCTTGCGTTATCATATACTTTTCCAGCTCTCAATGTTATGACAAGCCGTTGGTCCGTGAGACGGTGAGGCGTGCCTTGCTTGTATAGTTTTGACCCATACACTGTAATGTGCAAGCGACATAGTTTGGATTATTTTAAAAGGAAACAGGTTGGGAAATGAGAAAATCCTGCGATATGCAGGGCTTTAATTCAAGTTGAAGAGTGCTTAATGATAATTATAAATCAATGTGATGTGGTTTTACGGTTTTCAAGAGCATTGCATTCTTGCAAATAATGATAATCATGTATTGCTTCATATTTTTTAATGGGTTTTAATGGAACAACGCTTTTATTGATCAGAATTATTCATTGTTTTGTATGTTGAATAAGAGATTTTTATTGCGGTGGATTTTTTCATTTCAATTCTTTCTTATGTTGAAACAATCGCAATCGTTTTCTTATACCTCACAAGTGGAGAGAGCTAGGGTGAAATACTGAAAGAAAATAAAAATGCCTCTCATGAATATTTTCAAATAGTCAGTTTTTTTATAAACAGAGTTTTTATAAACAGAGGCGGTATAAATATTGGGGATTTATGCGTAGGGAGGTGTCTGATTGCTCTTTTTTTTAAAGTGTAAAGATAAGGGGATTTTAGGCAAGTTAATACTTTTTGCGTTGTTTACTTATGCAATTATTAAAAAAATATCTCTAAATATTTTTAAATTTTTTCGCGATGGTATCTTCCCGATGGGATTTGTGAAGAGTATAAAATATTTTTTAGTATCAATAGGTTATTTTAGAAAATGTGCGTTGGTATGATCCTTTTCTTATGTTAGTAAAGTTGTTGACTCACGCGTTTGTTAAAAATCTCTCTTCATGCTCCTAAATTCATTTCATGAAAGCGTTTTTGAAGAGTGTGTAAAAATTTCCCATGAGACGTGAAAAATCATCAATAAAATCTCCGTGTTTTCAAAAAATAACGAATGGCTTTTTATTTAAAAAAAGATTTAACACGTCTCATGTTTTTTATTTATTTTAGAGCTGAATATTCGATTTTTGTGTAAAAATACTTGCTAACGCATCTATGATACGTGAGAAATCAAGCGCTAATAGGAAAATGATAAATATAATCCACTTCGTATAACGTGACATCATTTTTACACTTTTATAAGTTGTGATGATTTCTTGTAGGATTTCTTTTTCCTTTTCTGTAAGCTCTGTTTGTTTTTCTGTTTTTTTTCTAGCCATGTTTCCACCCACACAAGCCTTCCCCTTGTTTGTTATGCTTTAAAATATCTCTTGCGAGATTTGAACTGATGGTATTGAGATCTTTTTTGTCTAAATAAATGGGCATCCAACCAACGCAAGAAAAAGGCTCATTTATTGTTTTTATCGCGCAACCAGTAAGTAAGAGCAGCGCGTACATCAGGATCACTTTTTTGATTAATTTCATTCTCCACCTCTAGCCGTGTTATTGATGACTTTAGTGTTTTTTCTATTTGCTTTTGTTGTTCAATCTTTTTTCCAAGAGTGAAAGCTTTTGCTAAAGCGATAAAAAAAGCGGTCAGAGCCGCTCCTGTTATCATCAGATTTTTTTTCATCCACCACATCATAAGCGCTGCTCCCGAAACCGTTTTGCCACAAAGAAGATGCCTGCACAGGCGGCTAAAACCATAATGGCTGCCAATGCCCATTGGATGGGACCATTGCCTGCCAATAAGCCTCCAAGTCCAGAAAAAGAACCAATAATCGGTGTAAGCGCTTCTGCTTTGAAAAATCCCATTGGTGCTTGCGTTTCTACGGTTTGGTAGTTGGGAGAAACATAAGCACCTTTTGCCCATAGTCCTGCTTCGGCTGCACGACGGTGCACTAGACCGTGAAGACGCTTTCCTCCTGCTTTGGTCCACTTTTGTAATTCAGCAGGGACGGCTTCATATTCGCCGTTATTGAGTTTTTTGAGCAGGGTCGAATTACAAAAAGCCGAAGCTCCTATATTATAGCAAAACGATACGAGCGCAGCGAATTGTTCATCCGTTAAGGAAACCATCACATTTGTTTCAACGGTATTTTCAAATTGTCTTAAATCTTGAGAAAGAACTTCTTCTGCTTGCTTTTCAGTGATTGTCATGCCCTTGCGAACGAACGGTTTTCCAGCAGCGCTGATATGTCCATAGCCGATTGTCCACACCCCGATGGCATCTTTATAGGCGTTCAAACGCAATCCTTCCCATTGTTTAATGAGTGCAAGCCCTGCTGATGATATTTTTCTCATTTGCTTCTCCATAAAATAAAGCCTCACTTTAAAGTGAGGCTGGTCGACACATTAAAAGTGAAATTTTTCACTCTGCAAAAACAGACAAGACGTGAAAATTTAACGAAATCAAAAGGTTAGTTGTAGCATCTTAAGGGAATGAGGTCATGGTTGTCCAAGTGGGATAATGGTTGGGCTGGTGTTTTCCGTTGAGAGATGTTGTTGGTTTTGAGACTTGGTGCTGTTGATGTACGCAATGGCATTACGGTGGCATTACGGTTGTGTTAGCGGTGGCATGAGAAGTGAGGTTGGAGGGGTGACATATATGTTGGTGAATGGAATTCTTAGAAGGCATTGTTGGCGCGGCAGGGGTTGGAGGGTTGCACAATGATTTGTGTTAGCATTGGTGTTGGTGATTGCGGTTGTTTTGGCGGTGGTTGTGAGGGGGGAGAGATGGGGAGAACGGATGGTGTGATTGTGGGGGACAGAGAGTGGCTGTTTGCGGTTGTTTTGGCAAGTGGTACTGATGTGGAGGCGCTTGAGATAAAAGTGGACAACTCTTAGAAAAAAGCTACAGGAGGAGGCGGGTGCTTTTACTTAACATCCAAAATCCTAAAATATTTTATGTATTCAGCTTTTTGTCTTTAAGAGGTCACGTTGCTTGCTGTTTAACTCTTTAATTGCTTACAAACGGAAAAAAAGATTTGCTAACAGCAATTTATACCCCACCGTCAAGCAGCAGAGCCTCGTTCTTTATGGATATGGAAAAAACCTCAATTACATCATCAAAGATTTGTATTCAGTGAGCCTTTTTTGGGTGGGAGGAAACAGAAACAGTTTTTCCTTCTGTTGTTCTTAAGTTTTTTTCAAATCTCTCTCTCAGAGTTTCACCTTTTTTGTTTACTGTTTCATGTTCAGCATCCGGATTGGCTTTTAAATATTGTTCTAGACGTTTTCTTCCTTGCGCATGTTTGTATAAACTAATGGGAAGATAGGAATCTAACTTTTCAGCAGATAAAGATGAATTTTGTTCACATAATACACCCTTAACATTATCTTTGTGCAATCTTGCTAATTTATCAGATTCAAGATGAAGCTTTTTGGCGAGGCTTAAGCTGAACATCCCACATTCAGAAGAGCTTCTCTGAATATCCATTTCTGCCGTGGTAAAAGAATAAGGAGGCAGTTGAAGACATTGAAGGGTTTGATTTATTTTTATCCCTAGTTTGTAAGCAGTGATATTCTGAAATGTTGTAGGTTCAAGCATAATCAAAGAGATTTTGTCATCAACTTTTTGATAATCAAGGACTGCAAAGTGGATTTTGCTTCCCGAATTTACTATAAATCGAGCAGATTTTGCGTCGCTCTCAACGACTTCTTTTAGTGCGTGTGAAAACTCTTCTGCTGTAAGAGCCAATTTGAGATTCATTGCTGGATATTTGCTGTTTGCTTTTTCTACGAGAGCCGGCATCAATCTAATATCTATGTTTTCATAATAAGAGTTAATCCAACGGCCGGTGACGAGATCATCTTCTAAGTCTGTAATAATAGCTTTCAACTTTTCCTGACTCAAGGTGCTCTCTTCTTTTTGAGGAGCGTTGAGTTGTTCTAAACGGGCAATAAGGCTTTCTAAGGATTCATTTTCGATGTTACTTTCTGCTATTTGTGAGGCATGAGCGGCAGTATCTTTTGAATCTTGTGGCTTCATAATATGAACCTCCGTGGTTATAATCGGGAGGCAATATTATTTTTTATATTTTGACCAAATAATGTTTTGAAAAATAACCTTTATCTCTTGAAGATTAAGGAAAAAATCATTTTTCAGCTGCTTTATAAGAAAGTGCGGGCAGGTCTTTTCAAAACTTGCGTGTTTTATGTTTGTTCAAAGTCTTAAAATACGGGCTTTAAAATGGGCTACTTTTAATAGAATATTATTGTTTTGCCTTTTGTTTGAAGAGGTAATTGCTCACTTTTTGCATTGTTACTTCTTTCAAAGGGAAACGAAGATTTGCTAATAGCATTTATATCTTACCGTAAAGCCGCAGAGCTTCATTCTTTGTGGATGTGGAATACGGATATGGCTAAAACACTCATTACATCTTACATCATCAGAGATTTGTATTCCGTCGCTCTTTTTCTATGTTGTGAAACAGAAACAGTTTTTCCTTCTGCTGAACTTAAGCTTCTTTCAAATCTCTCTCTCAGAGTTTCGCCTTTTTTGTTTACTGTTTCATGTTCCGCATCCGGATTGGCTTTTAGATATTCCCCAAGACGTCTTCTTCCTTGCACGTGTTTATAAAAAGTGGTTGGAAGATATGTATCTAACTTTTCAGCAGATAAAGGCGTATCTGGTTCACATAACACACCCTTAATATTATCTTTGTGCAGTCGTTCTAATTTTTGAGCTTCCGAATAAAGCTTTTTGGCAAGGCTTAAGCTGAACATTCCACATTCAGAAGAGCTTCGCTGAATGTCCATTTCTGCCATGGCAAAAGAACAGTTAGACAATTCATGCGCTTTAAGGGCCAGTTGTGTCCTTAATGCTAGCACTGCTGATCTCATATTGTTAAGTGTTGTAGGTTCAAAAAATATCACGGACGTTTTGTCATCGATGGTTTGATGATCAATCACTGAAAAATGAATTCCTCTATCCTTTGTGTGAATGATAAATCTAGAAGATTGAATGCCGTTTTCGATGGCTTCTTTTAGTGCAAGGGCAAAGTCGTGAGATGACGCTACCAATTGAAGGCGCATTTCAGGATATTTACGATTTGCTTGTTCCACTAAGGCTGGCATCAGTTTAAGATCTATGCTTGCATAATCAGTTGTAAACCAACGATCCGTTGAGATGTCTTCTTCTAAACGAGCAATGATATTTTTTAATTCCTCATGATTGAACGGGACATTTCCTTCTTTTTCGCTGCTTTGTTGTTCTGAATGTGCAGCAAGATTGTCTAATGATGCAGTTGCACGCGCCCCTTCTGGTGCATTTGCCCTTCCTTGTGTTTGTGAGGAATAAGGGAGAGAAGAATCTTGTGGCTTCATAATATTAGCTTCCATATTGATAATCAATGGATGACATTATGTTCTTCAATTCTGGCTAAACAATGTTTTGAAAAAAAGCCTTCGCATCTTGAAAAATGAGGCGATGAAAGCATATCCTGGTCGTTTTCATATTTTATATTCGTGTAGTGCTCATCATTTCTGTGATGTGTTGTATCCGTATTTTTATTGGGGTATTGTATTAGAGCGTTCTATTGGGAGCCCTTATTGGATACGGCTTGTTTTGAAAATCTCAAAATTATAGGGCTGTTGGTGATGCAAATTGGATGATGCAGAAGAAAAACAGTCAGAGAAAGACGAAAGATACCTTTAAACAAGAGACTTTTAAAGATTATAGCGAAACACACCGTTTGATAACAGTCTATAATAATGCAAAAATTCTCTGATGAAATCTGGGCGCAAAAAATCCCTTACCGCACCTATCATTAAATACGATTTTTCATATTCTGTCAACAGCAAAACGATTATTTTCCCTTTTTTATTGCGGCAAAAAACATTCTCTCCTTTGATAAAGGAGGGGGAAAGGTGAAGGGAGAGGGAAGAATTGTGGTTTTGAAATCCGTGGTATTTTATTGATGGAATTAGGAAGGCGATGGTTGGAAGATGTTACGGGGGCAAAGCTTAGGTGTTGCGCAGGGGATTTCCCGTGGGGGATGACTTAAATGGGGGCTCGTGGGTGGTTAGAGGTGTGATGGCTCTTCGAATGGCTATAGGGGGCTCTAAAGGTTTCTGTATAAAGATGTATTGATTACCATAAATGCTTTTCCTTCTTTGAAAAAGGAGGGAGCAAGGTGAAGGGAGAGAAGAGAATTGTGGTTTTGAAATCCGTGGTATTTTATTGATGGAATTAGGAAGGCGATGGTTGGAAGGTTTTGCGGGGGTAAAGCTTAGGTGTCGCGATTGTGTTGGCGATTGGGGCTATGCTGGCTGTCGTATTAGCGGTGGCGTGGTGGGTGGATGGTTACCGGTATAAGTTGTTGATGATGGAAGGGATTGTTGGTGGGGGCTTTTTCTTTCGTTTAAGGGATGATGCTTTTAATTTTGTAAAAAAATCAATGGGGTGTTTTAATGATAACATATTGATTTATAATGATGTTTTAGTCGTTATTGATCTTGAATGAGAAATCTAGATTATGCTGCAATCAAAGCCATGTCTCTTGTCTGTCATAAGATCAGGAAAGCTGTGTAGAATTGTACAAGAAAAGACGCACAATGACGATAATGAATTGTCTCAAGAGCTAAGGATATCGCGATATTGGGGGAAAATTGGATGATGAGGGTTGTTTGTTACAATAGGGGTAATGGGGAGGGGGTGTAATAGGGAGGGGAGGGTGATGGGGAGAAGGTTGCTGTATGAAGAGGGGGAAATATTTATCTTGTCCATGTCGTGAAATATGTCGTGAAATATTGTCCTTTGAGGCATGGGTAGATATATCGTTGAGGTATGGTGATAAGTCTCTTTGACAGGTTGAAGCGTTTTTTAAGGGCTTGGTGGATATTTTAAAGCTTATTTGTTGTGTGCTTTAAGCTCGTCAATCCCATGAATTCTATGAAAGGGCAAGTCCAGTGGATCTCAAGTGTAACTTGTCAAGAAGGATTGTCTCTTTATAAAGGAGCTGGTTACAAAGAGGCATGTTACAAAGGAGGGTTTTAGAATCTTTATCCTGTGAGGGAGAGAAAACGATGGGTGTTTTTAGCCAATGATCTTTTTGCTAGAACAGTCAAAATGTTTATAAAGGGCATCAAGAATAATACGCAACGAACCAACAAGATTAGGCAGCGGTTGATCTTCTATAACAAGATATTGTAATGCCGCATGAAAGTTGTGTTGACGATGCAAATATTGTGCTTCTTTAATCGCTTCTTGCATATCTTCATAGCGTTCCGTCGCTCTTTGAACCCATTGCTTTTTTGTTGTCTCATCTGATGCGCTGTGCGTAAAACCATCATAATAGCCGTTTGGTAAGCCTTTTGCACATAAATAGTCGTTTCTGATTTGCAAGTATCTTTGCGCCGTGTCATATTGCTCCTTACTGATGCCTGATGAATCCCCTTTATAGCCAAGCAAACAAAGACGCCCAATATAGGTTCCAACAAGTGGATTTTTCGCTTCTTCAAGGCTTAAACCAAAGTGTTTTGCACGCATTTCAATCGCAGATTGAAGCGCAGATTCGCTGGGGCTTTGGGCACGTGAAATACGGCCATTGGGCTCTCTGAGTTTGCCTGTTATTCTCGGTCTACCGCGTTTTTTACGTATTTTCATGAACTTAACCATTTAAATGAAAAATAAACTGTCTGTTGATGGGGGACAGTGATGTAAAAAGCACTTTGAGCAAATACTGTGGGAGCAAATACTGTGGGAATATGAGCCGTTGCAGATCAAAGGAGAAACGGATACTAAAGGCGTCTTTCAGCACAAAGAACAGCAACGGTGTGGGGCGAAAAAATCATCTTTAAGGTGTTTTTTACCATTTTTATCTTATCCCTATCAGTCTTATTTCTCGCTCCTATCATGCTTATTTTTTCATGGATAGCGGGTTATTTGCTTTCTAAAGATTTCTCAACCTTTCTGGAACAGTTGAAAAGAAACTTTTGTCACATGTGAATAAAAAACAAGAATGATGTTTTATGGGTATGTCGTTATCTTTCTAATAGGAAGTCTTTTCTAGTAGGATTATTTGCTTTCTTTCTCATGAGCGCTTCGTGGAAACTTTTCAGTTTTACCTTTGAAAAGTCATTGTTTTTATCATCCGTTGAGCTTTGTTATTGGGAGGTATATTGGGGTTTTCTTATTGGGCGCTGTACCAAGATGTCTGATGTAGATTAAGCTGCAAAATATATCTTTATCCTTTATAGAGGATTTTATCTTTTTTTGAGCGACACAGAGCTTAAAAAAACAAACTTTTCAATGTGCTTATAATAGCATAAGATCCTTATATTTTCAAATAAAATATGGTTCATCATTTCAAAATAACAAAATAAACTGTGGAGGATCAAGCAATTTACGGTAATCTTTTATGGAGGATATTTTTGTTTTTGCTGTTTTAATGGATTTCATAAAAAAGGGAGGTGGTCACTTAAATGGTTAAATGACGGGATGCAATATCCAAAGAAGCTTTATAAGCGGCAGGTAGCTTGATAAAAGAGGCGTTTATAAGAAATGCTTTTATAAAGGTGGGGGCTATGAGGTGTAAGACATTTCTTTTTTAATTTTAAAATAGGGGCTTTTTGAATCAAGAAATTTTAAAATGAGAATTGAAAAATTGCAAAGCTGCTGTGGACGCATTTTAGATAATCGGTTGTTTGGTTTGGTCTGTGGGGCGTGCTTATTGCTTCACGCTTTTGTTTATCGCGTTCTTGTTTCTCACATTCTAGGGGCACATCTCTTACGTCATACACAATGCCTCAAACGGAATATACTTATTGCGGCATATTCACGCGCTTGTTTTTAAGAGACATCTCTTACATGTGCTCGAGCCCATTTCACGACGGTGGCTCAAGAAGGGCATCTATGGTAAAGCTTTCATGATAATATAACTTTATTAAGGATCATCATTTTTAGGATTCATAAAAGCGTAAGCTGGTATCATCGCATATTTTGCCAATCCCCAATATGTATTACAAGCTCTTGGCATTTGAGACGGTTTATAAGAGGCATTTTCATTGTACAATTTCACTGCGCATGGCTCTCCCACTTTTTACGTACAAGCAAATAAATTTTATTGATTCAACAGGGGATAGATTTGAAATGAGAGAATCTTACAGCATTTTGGATGTGTTGATTATCAAGATACAAAGTGCTTGTGAAAATGTTTTTCATCTTGTTATGCCATAAAATACTGTCATTTGAGGCGGATATAGGAAGGTTTATGAGGCATTGTAACTTTTGACGCATTAAGTGTTAAAAATTAGGGTGCCAATGTTAAGGAAGGACTTTTGTTAAGGGAGAAGTTGTTCGTAGAGCGCTTTATGCAAGTGGAACCCATAAGTGCTCAGCAGGCGGAGTGCACTTAAGAGCAATGGGATTGTTGACAAACTGAGGTGGGTTTTAAAATCTTCATTCTTTGAGATGAGCAAGGAATATCATCATCCTTTGTTTTATATATACTCGGCTTCATTTAAGCGGTGAAAACACTGTCGTTTATGGTGGGCATGTCAGTTTTCCACATGAGATGTTTTTTAGATTAAATATTTGTTGGATTTTTGTAAAACGGTGTCTTTTAGGGTTTGTGTGATCGATAAAGAGAGGAAAAGGGGTGTTTGGGCTTGTAAGCGCGTCATGTATAAGCGCGTATAGGGGTACGTGAATAAAATATTTATAGGGGATTATAGTGCTTGCTTTACTCTGAGAAGAGTGCTAAGCGAATTTACCGCGCTGGTGGCGTGCTATCAAATTTGAAGAGTGGGAATTTTAAAAGTGGGGGAGTATCCGTATGATCGAAGATAAATCACAACACCAATCTGCCCATGAGGGAAATAAGGCTTTTGTATCACAGTCAGTGTTGGATCAATCGGCAACTTTCAAAAAATGGATGATGCTTTCAACAGGCGATTACGTCATCATTTTGTGTTTGGCTATCCTCTTGTTGGTGCTTTTTTCCGCGACTGTCTATATGGAGCCTTTGGAATTTTTTCACGTTATATCCAAAGAACAGCTCCAAGCACTGGGACAAACGAAACAAAAAAGTTTTCAGGAAATAATTCAGGAGAGCCTTGCACATCCTTTTAAAAATCCTATCATCGAGCATTTGCTTGATGCGGGGTGGAATAGTGTTTGGGCTTTTTTATGTTTCTTACCGCAAATGATTTTTTGTTTTCTTTTTGGTTTTTTTCCGCTCTTTTTTGTCTTTAACGCCATATTTAAACGGGATGTGAAGGAAATGATGAAGCTGTGGGAAGCCTTGCCAGAGCAGCAACAGCTAAACAACCAATCTCTGACAGAAGACTATAGGAGGGGAAAGTGACCGCTTCTTTAATCATTGGAATGTTGATCGCCGTAGGGACGGCAATTTTTATTTGTTCTGCAATTTTTATGGTATTCCTTTCTACCATGGTGACAATCGTTGCACTTTATTATTCGTTGATAAAACGGACAATCTTGTTATTGGTGACGCAGCGAAAATTAAAAAAGGGTGCAGCGCAGAATTTGAGGCATAATCAGGCAGAGGGTAGGGGACAGAATACAGTTCTTGCAACACAGTTCAGTGCCTTTTCTTTTCAAGAATCTTTGCTTCTCTCAAAAAAAGATTATTTTATGATCTTTTCTATCGCTTTCGTTATGGTTGCACTTTGCACAGGTGTTGTCGTTTTTTCAGCTTTTCTTCCAAAATCTGCAATTTTTTTGCACAATTACGTGCCTATTATAGTGCTTCACATTATTGATTTTGTCATGAAACTGCTGTTGTGGTTCTGGGTATGTATTGTTGTTTCTTTACCTGTCATTTTAATTCTCCATAGTTTCCTTCAGTATGGCGTGCAAGAAACAGTAAAGGAATTAGAAACATTTGTTTGAGCAGAGGATAAAAATGATGATTTCACATCAATGCGATAGGGAAAAAAAGGGAGCATTATGATGCAGCATTTGGCTTTTTTAGGGTTCGTTATCATTGCCATTTTAATGGTTATGGTCGTTGTTAGGCTTCCTTACTTGTTAATCAAGCATATGAGGTTATCTTTTAAACTCGCTCAAGGCTTGAAAAAGAGTACGACGCAACAAAAGCAAGCCGTACAACAATTGCGCAATGATCGGGGAGAAATGAAAAGACACAATCTCGTATTTAAGACCCTTGATGCGAAAATGCGCTTTCTTAACTTCAAAGAATCTCTGCCTTTTTCTTCAAAAGAATGTAAAATAATCTTTTTTATCCTTATTCTCTTTTCTGTTTTGCAATCTGCTTGCTCTATCGCAAATTTTGTATGGTGGAAAAATGATAGTGTTGCCTTTATTATACAGCTGTTGAGCCTTCTATGGTTAGGGATTTTTCTCTTTTCTCCGATCATTGGGATCATGTGCATAAAGTTAACGAGAAAATTGAACAAAATACTTCCACAATTGGAAGAAGCGATAAAACAAAGCGATCAGGCAATGCGTATGCAGAATGTGGAAGGGGGACAAAATGACGAGTAGTCTTATAACATTAATAGCCATTTCTTTCCTGTGTTTTACGCTTTTAAATGTTTTAATATGGGTGCCGATTTTTATCATTTATTACGTGTTTATCAAGCGTGCGCGGCTTTATTGTCGCGTGAAAAAGGAACTGAAATGTGTGCTTAATGAACGCGATATTGCCTTAAAACAGATCTCCCCAAAATAAAAAAGCAGCAGAATGTTTGATAAAAAACAGCTTTCTCTTGTTTGGCAAGACTATAAAAAAATATTTTATATTTCTACGGTCATAGTGACAGCTCCAATAGTTATAACGGTTGTCGTTCAGATATGGAGAGGAAGGGACTTTGTTTCTCTTGTTGTATTCGAGCCACTAGCATGGATGCTTGCCTGTGTTTTTTTATTCTTACCGATTGTTTTTATTATGCGTTTTATCGTGACACGTCAGTTGAAGAAAATGATAGGGCAATTGGAAGAAGAGGTTGAGCAGAAAAAAGCTCTCGTCATATTATACGATGTGAATGAGGGGAAAGTGAGCGAGGGGACAAAGTGAAGAAAGGCTTTTGTTTGAGTGGGGCTTTTGCTTGAGCGGGTGCGGTGACAAAGTGAAAGGATGCCATAAGCCTTGCCTTTGATATGTTCATTAAGAAGCATGGGGTACACTTCTCGTTTTGTGCTTTTTTTATATTTGTGCTGTGTTTTGAAAAGAATTGAGGCTTTTGCTTGAATGGGGCTCTTGCTTGAATGGGGCTTTTGCTTGAGCGGGGTTCTTGTTTGAGCGGGTGCGGGGGCAAAGTGAAAAGAGGCTTTTTTTGGGTTTTACTTGCTGTTGCTGTTTTCTTTAAGAGAGAAAATCTTGTAACTTATTTTCTTTTTATCAAGTATAAAAATGTGTCTTACCAAGCGATATTGAGAGCGAAAAATCTATATTAAAGCACAAGATGCGGCGGTGGTGTTTGGGGCAGAAAAATCCATTTTCTGAGAAAATGGAGAGGCAAGGCGCATAAAGAAGGCGCGCTAAAAGCTTTAAGTTTTTGATCAAGACGTTTTGCTCCATGGAAAGTGCAATAGTGCTTTTAAAGAGCTTGGGGTGGAGGGGAAAAATTGAAAGAAAAGGGGGGGACACCTATTTATTTACGAGACCGCGAGGGGCAGTTTCTCTTTCTGGATGAAAAAGGTTTTGTGCAATTTGATTATGGAATTTTGGGAGGCGCTGGTATACATGCTGCAGCTTGCCAAATATTAATCCTTATCATTTTGGGGCTTTGCTAGATTGACAACTGAGCTTTGAAGCAAAGGGGTGGGTTTTAAGGCAAAGGAATTGAAAATTTTTGAGGAAAAGGTAAGCGCCCAGTGATTACACCGTGTGCTTGAGGAAGCTTTCGATAAGGGCAATGACTGAGGTTGATCTGGGAACGAGGTTGGTCTGGGAACGAGGTTGGTCTTGGCAGCGTGTTTGGGCTTTCAATAGAGCACCCTTCTTTGGAAAAAGAAAATTGTAGCCCCCCTCAGTTGACTTCTTATTTGCTGCGCACCCTTGGGGTTTTGGCATTGCTTGCTGATATTAACACTTGATAGCTTTCTCACAAAAGCTTTATGGAAGGTGAGAGGCTGGGCTTTGAAAAAATATCAAAAAAGTCCATTTGGGCGGCTTTTTGGGTGGTTCAAATCGTCATAAAGACAAAGCAACTTCGTTACGATTTTTTTGCATCAGTTGGCTTCTTCTTTGCAAAGAAGCTTATCTTCCTGAAAATAAAAAGAGCAGTGATTAGAATTTTAGAGCCTCAGACCCAAATTTGTGCAATAGAAGAAGATATTTGTATGAACATTTAATCGACGAGAAAAGAGAAGCCTTAGGACAACAGAGGATACACTGTGCGTGATAAAAACATGATGTTTGAAGGTAATGGAAAAAAATGCAACTCTGATATTGTCTTTATAAAAGATGAGGGATACAAGCGCTTGATATTGATGAACCCTCATTCATTGTGAGGACGAAAGCTTCGGTTCATGAAAATGGCTTAAAAATTGAAACAAATGAGGGATAAAAAATGAGGGGCAATGGAAAAAATGCATCATTGGACGAAGAGCCACGGTCGTTTTCGCTTGAAGAAGCGTTTTTGACAAGCAAAAATTATAAAGTCATCTTTTGCATTGCTTTCATTATTAGCGCTTTTAAAGTGGCACTCGTTATATTTTTTGAGTGGGATTTGACAGAGTGGTCGAATTATATTCTGTTCATTTTAACATTAATATTGGGTTTTATATCAACGCTTCTTTTTGTGCTTATTCCTGTTGCCTTTGTGGTCCGCATCATTTTTACGCGTTTGTTGAAAAAAAAGATCAAGCAGTTGGATCAAGAAATCTGGCAGCGGAGGAAAACCGCTTCTCAACAAAACAGCGCGTGAAGGGAGGGCAGAAAATGATAGATATTATTGTTGTACTCTCGTGGGGTGTGGGCTTGACGCTTTTCACGCTGCTTTCTGCTGTGGTCACGATGTTCATTTGGGCATTGTATTATTCTACTTTCAAGCGGGTGAGACTGTATTGCCAAGTGACAAAAGAATTCAACCGCGTGCTTGAACAACCTATCGCTTTTGAGCCGTCTAGTGGAGCAACGCCGATGATTAAATCATCATCTGAGGTAAAAGAGTTTTCTCTGTCTGATGAGGAAATCCTAACGATGGAAAGTGCAACGGCGCTTTTAAAGAGTTTGGGGTGGAGGGTGGAAATTGAAGGAAAAGGGGATCATTTGGCCACCTATTATTTACCAGATCGTGAAGTGCAGTTTCTTTATAATGCTGAGAAGGGGTATCCGCGATTTGATTGTGCAATTGCGGTGGTTTCTGGTATCCATGCGGCGGCTTGCCAAACGATAGACCCTTATAATTCTGGAGGCTTGATTGCTCTCGAATTGAGTTTTGATGTGAAGGGGTTGGAAATTTTTGAAGAAAAGGTAAGTGCCCAGCATTTACGCTGTGCACTCGAGAAAGCTTTAGAAAAGGCAATGACAGAGGTTGATCTTGGCAATATGCTTCGCTCTCAATATCGCATCCTTCCTTGGGAAAACAAAGTTGTGGTCCCTCAGTTGGCTTCTTATTCGCTGCGCTATCTTGCAGCTTTGGCATTGTTGGGTGATGTTGAAACCTTACACGCTTATCACAAAAGCTTTCTGGAAGGTGAGAAACTGGGCTTTGAAACAAGCATCGAAGAGGAGCATCTGGAACGCGCGATGATAATCGCTCAAGCGGTAGAAAAGACAAAGCAACCCAGTTACGATTTGCTTCAACAGGCGGCAAAGGATTTTTCCATGGAGGTGGAGAGCTATGAATATTTTAGAGCCTCAGATCCTAGTTTGTGCAATAGAAGAAGAGATTCTTATGAAAAATTGATCGAGGAAAAAAGAGAAGAATTAAGACAACAGGGATATTTCGTTTACGAAAAGGACGCGATTTGTGAAGTTGATGGAAAAAACTATCGTCCTCATATTCTTTACATAAAGGATGGGGAGTTAGAATATATGGATGTAGAAATTAGGATTGATGAAAAAAATTATTGAGAGAAAATAAAGCGTTTAGATAAATTAAAAAGAGCTTAAACCTAAAAATAGAGCGTAAAAAGCGCGAAGTGTAAAAGCAGAGGGGATCAATGCAGGAGAAAAATGCGCCATTTGGAGAGTCTTTCTTTTCATTCAAAAAATTGACGGTGCCTTCAGTGGAAAGGCGTAAAGGGGTGGGGAGTTGTGAAATAATAGGGCGTTCCTTTTTCACTATGTTTTGCACATGTCTTATCATGATGGCTTTAGAAGTTCCTGCGGGTGCAAAATCTCTGGTACAGCCGTTGCAGTGGATAAAATGGGAAGGATTTGGTTCTTTTATTTTTCTCTTGCCGGTGTTGATTTGGTTTTGTCTTCTTACACCTCTTCCTATTTTGTGGGGGCTGCGCTCCGTTAAAGAGCGTAAATTGGAAAAAATAAAGCAAAAATTGGAAGAAGAAATAAAGCAGCAGGAGATTAATCAATGAGGTTATACGCATGAGGAGTGAGGCCGCGGTTTTTATTTTGTTTCTGCCAATTGGATGTTTTCTTCTAAATGCAGTTACAGTTTTTGCTATTTTTGTGAATATGATTATTGTGGCGCCTTATTATTCTTTAATCAAGCGTTTGAGGCTCTATTACAGAGTGAAAAAACAAAGACGTTTGATGAAAGAACAGCCGCAGCATTTTTGTTTCTTTGAAAAAAGCGGAAAAGGGAAAGAGAGAGTGCCGCAAAACTTAGCACTAGAAACACAGATAAGTTCTCATTCGTTAAAAAAATGGCTCGCTTTTTCACGCAAAGATTATATCCTCCACGCATGCCTCTCTTTCATTATTATGTTTTTCAAAGTTTATGTCTATGTGATTTTCTTTAAAGGGATCGATGAGATAGATGAGAGCAGATTTGAATATTTTGTCATTCTCTTGTTTTTCTGGTTTTTTTTATCGGTATGTATTTTTGCAACGATCCCTGTTGTTGTGATCCTTCGTGAAATTTTAACTCATCGATTGAAAAAGAAGATTCAGCAATTGGAAGAAGTGACTGAAGCAACCCAATCAATCAATTTATAAAGAGAAGGGAATAAAATGCATTACGCAATGGCGGCAGCTTACACGCTGATTTTGATCATTCTGCTGGGGGGTATTTTTGATTTGTTCTTAACAATACCCATTGTGGCACTGTATATTTCTTTTATAAAGCGTTTGATATCGTATTACAAGGTTACGCGGCAATTAAATGCAGCGCTGAAAAAGCGTGTGTAGCCCTCATGTCATGGGGGGAGATGTGAGTTTTAGATCATGCCATTGCTTCACGGCTTGGGAGGAGGGCATGGATTATTTTTTTCATTTTATGCTGATCTCTGTTTGAAAAGGCTGATGTCAATGAATAGGCTTGTAGTATGCTGGGGCTGTTTATCGGCAGTTTTCTTTTTTTCTGTGAATTTGCAAAATCGTAAAAACGTGGAACTGTAAAGGCAAGGATTTGTGGTTGATCAAGAGCCGTGAGGGTTGTGGGGCGGTTGAGGAGAAGAGGGTGCCAATGGAGGGGCTGGATTGTAAAATGCGTCAAAATTGGAATGGGGAAATGGAGGGCGTTTGGTGAAAAGGGCTGATGTCAATGAATAGGCTGGTGATAGGTCAGTGATAGATTTGTGATAGGCTGGTGATAGGTTTCAATGGGGCTGTTTATCGGAAGTTTTCTTGCTTTCTGTGAATTTGCAAAATCGTAAAAACGTGTAACTGTAATGGCTGGGATTTGTGGTTGGTGAAGAACCGTGAGGGTTTTTGGGCGGTTGGGGTAAAGAGGGAGCCAATGGAGGGGCTGGATTGTAAAATGCGTCATTGGAATGGGGAAATGGAGGGCGTTGGGTGAAAAGGGCTGGTGGCAAGTAATAGGCTGGTGATAGGTCAGTGATAGATTTGTGATAGGCTGGTGATAGGTTTCAATGGGGCTGTTTATCGG
>NZ_JBHILX010000003.1:0-10591 GCF_042193585.1 Bartonella sp. PS7NMGDW | reverse complement strand
CAAGTAATAGGCTGGTGATAGGTCAGTGATAGATTTGTGATAGGCTGGTGATAGGTTTCAATGGGGCTGTTTATCGGAAGTTTTCTTTTTTTCTGTGAATTTGCAAAATCGTAAAAACGTGGAACTGTAATGGCTGGGATGTGTGGTTGGTGAAGAGCTGTGAGGGTTTTGGGGCGGTTGGGATAAAGAGGGTGCCAATGGAGGGGCTGGATTGTAAAATGCGTCAAAATTGGAATGGGGAAATGGAGGGCGTTGGGTGAAAATGGCTGGTGGCAAGTAATAGGCTGGTGATAGGTCAGTGATAGATTTGTGATAGGCTGGTGATAGGTTTCAATGGGGCTGTTTATCGGCAGTTTGCTTTTTTCTGTGAATTTGCAAAATCGTAAAAACGTGGAACTGTAAAGGCGCAGATGTGTGGTTGGTGAAGAGCCGTGAGGGTTTTGGGGTGCTTGGGATAAAGAGGGTGCGAAGTACGTTGAAGTGTTTTTTTTAGGAGCGCATTGAAATTTCTTTAAAAAAGCTTGTCGAGTATAAGTCATGACGGGACGACTATGAGAGGGAAGTCAATTCGAACCTGCTAAAATTTGGACTGCTGAAAGAGAAGATTTTCGTGGGAACCTTACGTTGCGTAGAAACCATTGTTCCGTAGAAACTGTCGTTCTTTGAGGTGTGGGGAGAAAGGTCAGCTTTAAAATAGACAAAAAATTCTAAACACAATTTGCTGTTTTAAGTTTTATACTATGACGCCTTATAAGATTATGCTGTCTAAGTCGCGTGAGAAGAGAATAAGTCCGTGTGAAGATCATAAACCGTCAGAGGGGGATAAGTCCAGGGGTAAAAAACGTTTGGTTTTGGGGCTTTTGATATAAGGATACTGTTTGAGAGGCGTAAGGGAGGGGGATTGTTCGTTCGCAAAGCCTATGATGTAAAGAGTATGGGCTATTCAAGAGGGTGTTCGGGTATGGATAGAGATTGAAGGGCATGGCTTCTTTGAAAAGCATAGGTATTGATCATAAGTTTTGTTTATTCATATGGTTTTTTATGGCATCCAGTACCTGTTGGCTTATCTCCTGATGAGTCAGCCATCGTGAACCTTTTGGGGTTGTTTTTTGTCCTAATTGAATGGGAATGAAATCAACCTTGTTTTTGCGCGCGCATTCGAGGACCATTTGATCATGCGTGTTGGAACCAAAAATATGAAGAATACATGGCGGTTTAGGCAAAAGAGCTAACTGCTCAATTAATGCGCAAGAAAATGCATGGGCGGACGAATGAATCCATAATATGCAATATTTTAGATCATGCCATTGCTTCACAGCTTCTAAAAATTGCGCCTTTGATGCCGCACAATCATAATTCAATGGCACACACATATGCTGTTTTTGCAATGCCTCAAGCTGGACTTTATGGGAAAGAAAGCGTGCAGCAATAATCACTTCTTGCGGCTCAAGTGACTGACACAAAGGCGCAAGCATCCCTGTGCCCCCTACCACTAGATAACGATAGTGCGCATCCTTTTTTTTCAAGTCCCCTCCCTTATTGCTTTAAATCACACCACGGTGCTTTAAAAATGTACACATTTCATCAGCAAGCCTTTCACAACGTGTTTGTATCTCTTCACTGATAACTTTCCAAGTACGACCGTCATCATCTGAGGAAAAATCTTCGGGGGAAGAGGCGATTTGACATTGGAGTGCATAACCATAAAGCGTGCGCACCAACGGCAATAAATGTTCACACGGTTGTGCGCATTTTTTGGCGGTACTTCCATGAGAGATAAGCCCAACAGGTTTATTTAAAAAGGCATTATAGCTCAAATTATCAAGAGCATTTTTTAAAACACCCGAATAAGACCCTTGATAAACGGGGCTTGCTAGAATAACGCCATCAGCCGCTGCAATGGTTTTTACAAACTCACGAACCGCAGCACTTGGATTAGCCTCTACCTGCTGATGATAATCTGGATCTGTTATCGGCAACGGTTGTTCACGCAAATCAACCCAATGAAGTGATGCACCCCGCTTCATGAGGCAATCTGCTAAATAACTGGCTAAAGTTCGTGTTAATGAAGGTTGACGCACAGACCCCAAAATAATTGCTATATTCAATAGGATTTTCCTTTATCTTTTCCAGACAAGCCTATAACGCAAGGCTTATAAAGAATTGTGAGTAAAATGAAGCGATCATTATGCTGTCCATAGAGAGCAATTGTGATGATACCGCATAGTTATAGAATCAATCCATGCTAACAAGATTGTTGACAAAACAACACCTCAAACTTGAAGAGAATGTTAGTGCTTTCATTAATATTAAAACGCGTGATCTCAAAAATAGTGGCTGTCTCACTGTGTTAGAAGCGTTTTTATGAATATATTCTGAGCTATTGGCTTGCAAGATCCCCAATGAAAAATGGAAGATATCGTCATATTTTGATTTATAATGATCATTGATCCTTTTTAATTGGAATAAGAGAGTTGTAAGATTTTCTCATTTCAAATGCTCTTATTGCGCGATCATTTGCGCATCAATGGAAGTGACTTTTTTCATGTCTTAAATGGGGGGGCGGAAAACAGGGGGGGCGGAAAACAATTGATAAAAGAATAAAAATGCTTCTATCTTTTCAAGAGATAAGGGCTGTTGTCGAAGCTAGATATGGCTGTTGTAGGGCGCGCGGTATGGCTGTTTGTAGGGGCAGAGCGGGTATGGCTGTTTGTAGGGCGCGCGGTATGGCTTGTCGTAGAAGGGGTGGTGGGTATGGCTGTTGTAGGGGGCAGGTTTTGTTGTAGGAGAGCGCGCGCCTAGGGTAAATGGGTAATCTCGTAGAGGAACGAGTATGGCTTGTCGCAAGGGGAGGGTCTGGGTATCGTAGATGCGGTGGGCGGCGCATGTGAATGGTGCTGGGTTATACTTTTTATTGAAACAATAGGGGTGATAGAGTTTATAGTAAGGGGGATATATTCATGAGGGCGCTATTGTTATCCCCTTCATGGGTGCTGTTCATGAAATGGGGTGTACGCGCGTTGGTTTAGAAGTGTTGAGAGGTGCTTCTTTAAAACAAGCACGTGTATTGGCAAAAGTATTGGCAATATAAATATACAATACGAGTGTTCTCTGGGGTATTCTGTCTGACGATAATGGACGGAATTTTACTTGAGAGATTGTTTGTGTCCTTATAAAAGCCAAGGACAAACAGTTGTATAAAAAGGAAGAGCAAATGAAGGGGGAAAATTCCACATTTTATAACAAACTGTGCTCTGTTCTTTTTGGAAAATCATCTCGTTCTTATAAAGATCATATTATCATTTGTCTTATTTCTATCCTTATTGGGATAGGTCATAAAGCTCTTTTGATCCCATTAGAATCCAAGTGGTCGTTGAGTGTATCGCAGGATAGCACTCTTTTGGCGCTCTTTGTGCTGCGTGAAGTCATCATGGTGTGTGTTGTTGCCTTGATGCCTGTTTTATTGGTGCTTTATCTCATCTTAACGTATTTGTTGAAAAAAAAGATTCAGCAGTTAGAAGAGGTTATCCAGCAACGGGGTCACACAACCGATCAACAAAATAATCCGGTAAAAAAGGATAGAGAAAAAATAAGCTGTTTTTTTATTGTATACTTTTGGTTGATATTTCTGCTAGAGGTCTTTTTTCCTGCGGGTGTTGTCATGCTCATTTTAGAATTTTACTATTTTGTTTTCAAGCAGGTGAGAACGTATCGTAAAGTGAGACGGGCATTAAAACGCGTAAGATAAAGAGAGTGACAAGGCACTGTTGTAGCTATCGTGAGGGGGAAGAGGCAATGTTTGGAAGCTCGTGACATAGAGAAGAGGGGCTGAATGGTTGGAAAATCATCAGGCAAAGAAGAGAGTCTATTTTCTTTTGTAATGAGGAGGAGGCTGCTCTTAATCATTTGGAAGAGCAACCGCGCTTTTAGAAAGTTTGGGTTTTTTGTTGAAAATAAGGCAAGCGCTATGCATCGCACTTTTAGTGGTTCTTAAAAGAGCGGGCATGAGATAAAAAAATGTATTTTTCATAAAAAAAGGAAGAGCAATGAAGGGGAAAAATTCAGCATTTTATAATGAACTACGCCATTTTTTCGAAAAAAGTGTTTTTTCTATGCGAGAGCGTGTTGTCATTTGTTTCCTCTCCCTCATTATTGAGCTATGGAACAGGATTTTCTTTCTTGAGCTGTGGAACAGGATTCTCTCTCTCTCATCCTTGGATAGCAAAGAGTACAACATTTTCTCTCTTGAGTTATGGAACAGGATTTTCTTTCTCCTATCCTTGGGTAGCAATGGAGAACGGACAGGGTGGTGGGATACACCTCTTTTTCTCTCTTTGTATGCGTTTTGGAAAGTTATTATAGTGTGTGTTTTGGTCTTGTTCCCAGTTATGTTGATACTCGGCATCATATTGTGGTTTTTGTTGGTAAAAAATATTCGGAAATTGAAAGGAATAGATCAGCAACGGGGTAAAATAACCGATCAAAAGGATCGGTATAAAGAAAGTGTGAACTGGAAAATGGACGATATTCTTGTCATGATATTTGTTTTCGTGCTTATGTGCGTGACACTGTGGGTTGCTTGTATTCCCATGATGATTTTAGAACTTTATTATGGTGTCTTTAAGCAGGTGAGAAAGTATCGTAGAATGAGACGGCTACTAAAACGCGTAAGATAAAGAGAGTGACAAGGCGCTTTTGTAGCTATCGTGAGGGGGAAGAGGCAATGTTTAGAAGCTCTCGTGACATAGAGAAGAGGGGATGGTTGGAAAATCATCAGGCAAAGGGGATAGTCTATTTTCTTTTGTAATGAGGAGGAGGCTGCTCTTAATCATTTGGAAGAGCAACCGCGCTTTTAGAAAGTTTGGGTTTTTTGTTGAAAATAAGGCAAGCGCTATGCATCGCACTTTTCGTGGTTCTTAAAAGAGCGGGCATGAGATAAAAAATGCGTTTTTCATAAAAAAAGGAAGAGCAATGAAGGGGAAAAATTCAGCATTTTATAATGGACTGCGCCATTTTTTCGAGAAAGATTATTTTTCTGTGCAAGAGCATGTTGTCATTTGTTTCCTCTCCCTCATTATTGAGCTATGGAACAGGATTTTCTTTCTCTCATCTTTGGGTAGCAAAGAGAACTTGACAGGGTGGTGGGATACACCTCTTTTTCTCTCTCTGTATGCGTTTTGGAAAGTTATTACAGTGTGTGTTTGGGTCTTGTTCCCAGTTATGTTTATACTCTGCTTCATATTGCGGCGTTTGTTGGTAAAAAATATTCGGAAATTGAAAGGAATAGATCAGCAACGGGGTAAAATAACCGATCAAAAGGATCGATATAAAGAAAGTGTGAAGTGGAAAATGGACGATATTCTTGTTACAATATTCAGTTTCGTGCTTGTGTTCGTGACAGTGTGGTTTGCTGCTATTCCCGTGGGGATTTTACAACTTTATTATGGTGTCTTTAAGCAGGTGAGAAAGTATCGTAGAATGAGACGGCTACTAAAACGTAAGATAAAGAGAGTGACAAGGCGCTTTTGTAGCTATCGTGAGGGGGAAGAGACAATGTTTAGAAGCTCGTGACATAGAGAAGAGGGGATTGGATGGTTGGAAAATCATCAGGCAAAGAAGAGAGTCTATTTTCTTTTGTAATGAGGAGGCTGCTCTTCATCATTTGGAAGAGCAACCGCGCTTTTAGAAAGTTTGGGTTTTTTGTTGAAAATAAGGGAAGCGCCATGCATCGCACTTTTCGTGGTTCTTAAAAGAGCGGGCATGAGATAAAAAATGCGTTTTTCATAAAAAAAGGAAGAGCAATGAAGGGGAAAAATTCAGCATTTTATTCAGCATTTTATAATGAACTACGCTATTTTTCTGGGAAAGATTATTTTTCTGTGCGAGAGTGTGTTGTCATTTGGTTCCTCTCGCTCATTATTGAGTTGTGCAACAGGATTTTATTTTTCCCATCCTTGGGTAGCCAAGAGAACTTGACAGGGTGGCAGGATACACCCCTTTTTCTCTCTCTGTGTGCGTTTTGGCAAGTTATTACAGTGTGTGTTTGGGTCTTGTTTCCAGTTCTGTACATACTCTTCATAACATTGTGGCTTTTGTTGAGAAAAAATACTCAAAAATTGAAAGAAATAAACCAGCAACGGGGTAAAATAACCGATCAAAAGGATTGGTATAAAAAAGGCGATAGAGAAAAATGGAGTGATATTCTTGTTACAATATTCGGTCTCGTGCTTCTGTTCGTGACACTGTGGGTTGCTTGTATTCCTATGATGATTTTACAACTTTATTATGGTGTCTTTAAGCAGGTGAGAACGTATTGCTGCTTAAGAAAAGAACTGAAAAACGTCTTGCAAGAACAGGATACAGCGTTTGAGAAGTCATGAGAGGGAAAAATAATGAAAAATTATGAGAGATTCAGCCTTTATAGGGATTGCTCTCTATACCATTTTGCCTCCGATATTTTTTGGTGCTCTTTCATGGGTTGTCCGTAAACATTGCTCTAAGGAGCAGTGTTGAGGGTGGCATTGAGTGAAAGAAAAGCCGATTATGGATTAGTATTGATAAAAGCGTTATTACATGAGAGCCCATGGGGTTTAGAGCCTAGAGTGAGCGCTTGGGACTTACTTTATCGTTTGAAATGTGAGGAAGGGTAAAAAATGTCATTTTTAAGTAGTGTTAAGCTCTTTTGTCTTTGAGATGTTTTTTTGTCTTTTTAAGTAGTCTTTGCCAATTAAGAAGCACTTGCTAAGCCTCAACAGCGTTTTAGTATGGTGATATTGATACAAAAATTTATGGTATTTTGTGTTTTTCAGTCTGCTTCATAGAGATTTGGAAGTAAATCCGATGATGTAGGGGATGTAGGGTCATTTTCTTGAAAATAGGAGAATTTTTGGGAAAAAAGCTGAATTGTGGCTATCGGTTACAGATTGGCGTGGTTTGAAAATCTTCACTGTTTGAGGTGTGAGGAAGGTAAGAGGGTAGCAAGGTACCACGAATATTATTATTTTTATTATGACGCAAACCATAATGGCCTGTGTACTTTTCTTTATTCCGGTGGTATTTGGGTTTTGCATCATCATAATGCGTAAATTGGAAAAAAGATCTAGAAACGAGAAGAGGCAATCTCTGTGTGATAGCAAATAAGCTCTCTGTCGCACGGGTCTTTTCAAAGAGTGAGAGGGGAATACATGAAGGAGCAAAATTGGGCATCAGAGCAAGAAACGCATAAAGGAGCGCATTCTTTTTCGCTCCAGCAAGTGTTGCTCTCAGCAAAGGATTATAAAATTATCTTTGCTATTGCTGTTCTCATTATCATGTGGAAAATGGTTATAGAAATACCAGGTGTATTGAATTGGCAGCTGACAGGGTGGCAATATGTTGTGCATGCCGTTCTCTTTAAAACAACGGACATCATAACGGTTTGTGTTATTATTTTTATTCCGGTGATGTTATGGCTTCGCACCAAAGTGACGGGTGAGTTGTACAAAAATATTCAGAAACTAGAAGAAGCAATCTCGGTGCGAGAGCACATAAGCTCTCTGTCGCACGGGCTTTTTTAAAGACTGAGAGGGGAAAAATGAACAGTGATCCTATAGCCGTATTTCTATTAGATCCCGGATTCTGGGTGATGATTGTTATTTGCATGATCATTATCATGCTTGTTTTAGCTCTTTATACCTCTGTCTTTAAACGGATGAAAATGAATTTCCAAGTGAAAGGCGAGCTGGAAAGAGTGCTTAAAGAAAATGATCTTGCAACGCAGCAGTTTTGGAAAGATGAAGCCGTGGTGCAGAAGAGGCGTTTGCAACTAAAGGAAAAAGAGTTCTCTGCCGATTATGATGATGATGAAATTCTCACGATAGAAAGTGCAACGGGGCTTTTAAAAAGCTTGGGATGGTCGGTGGAAATCGAGGGAAAGGGAGATTATTTGGCAACCCTCTTTTTACCAGATCGTGAAGTGCAGTTTCTCTATAACGAGCAACGAGTGGAAGAGTTTTCGCCCTTTGATCGCGGACTTTTAATTATGAGCGGTATTTTTGCGGCGGCTTGTCAGACGATTAATCCTCATAATTCTGGGGTTGTGCCAACAGTATTTATGAATTTTGTACCCAATGGATTGGAAATTTTTGAAGAAAAAGTGAGCGCCCAGCGTTTAAAGAAAGCACTCGATAAAACTTTAAAATGGACAATGGAAAGTGATTCTTTGCATGAAATGTTTCGCTCTCAATATGGTATTCCCCCTTGGGAAAAAGACTCTTTATCTTGGGCAACGGATGATGACATAGAGCTTGCACCTTATGCTTTGCTGCATCTTGCTGCTCTTGCCTTACTTGGTGATGTTGAGACTTTAGCTTCTTATGATGAAAGTTTTACGGCAGGGGAAAAGCTTGGCTTTGATGAAACCATTGAAAAAGTTCATTTGGAACGCGCTTTAATGATCGCTCAAGAAGTGAAAAGGGAAGCAAAGTTCAGTTACGATCTGCTGGAACGGGTTGCTGAGAAGTGGTCTATAGCCATGGACTATCAGCTTTTTAGAGTGAGATCTCCTAATACGTGTAATCAAAAACGCGCTTTTCATAAAAAATTAGTCGAGGAGAAAAAACAAGAATTAAGGGAACAAGGATTTGAAGGGGTGAGTGATGAACAGCTCGTGATTGAAGCAGAGGGGGTAAAACATGCTCCTGATATTACTTATATCAAAGATGGTGAAATCGCATTTATGGATATAAAAATTGATTAGTTTATTCTCCTGTTGAAGAAAAGTACCCTTATTTGAAAGAAGAAAAGCGTCATGATTGAGGCGCTTTCACACCTTTCATACCAGAGCAAAATAAAGTGCTCGAAAAATCAAGAATAATAGCCAAGATTTTAAAAAATAGACTGAAAATGGCTTGATCCTCAAGAATAGGGGAGAAAAATTGATTATAAATTCTGCTATCTTCTTAAAGACGGTTCCTTTGTTTTGTTAGAAAATGCTCATAAATTATCGCTTATTCAAGTGCTATGAGGGGGAAGTCCATTGACTAAAGCGCCTATGGAGGGAAGCTCTGTCGACTAAAGCGCTGTGGGGTGAGCTTAAAAGGAGAGTCCTCATTATTTGAGATGTGAGGAAGGGTAGAAAATGTCATTTTTGAGTAGTGTTAAGCTTTTTTACCTTTGAGGTGTTTTGGTGCTCTTTTATGGGTTGTCCGTAAATATTGCTCTAAGGAGCAGTGTTGAAGATGGCATTGAGTGGAAGAAAAGCCGATTATGGATTAGTATTGATTAAAGGGAATAAGAGCCCATGGGATTTAGAGCCTAGAGTGAGCGCTTGGGACTTACTTTATCGTTTGAAATTGCGAGGAAGTTCAAAGAATGGTTTTGCTTGTAGGGGGGCGCGGTATATGGGTTGTTTTCGTATTTTTAGGAGCCTTGTTCATTCAAGCTTTGAAATGAATCCTATTGAAGTGGGGTTGCAGGGTCATTTTCTTGAAAATAGGAGAATTTTTTGGAAGAACAAGAAGAACAAAAGGATTGTGGACCCTCATTGACTAAAGCGCTATGGGGAAGTCCGTTGACTAAAGCGCCTATGGGGGGGGAGCTTAAGGAGAGAGCCCTCATTATTTGAGATGTGGGACAAGTAAAAAATGTCATTTTTGAAGGCGGTGATATTGAACAAATAAAAACACAATAAAAATTAAATTAAAACATCGGAAAAATTAAACTAAAAAAGGCCCCATTTTAAAAGGGCCTTTTTATTTAAATTTTACAATATACACAAAATGTATATAACCTTATTTTAAGAAATTTTTGTATCTTATACTCCAGCGGAAACCAGTTGTATAAAATATATAATAATTGATCCTAAAAAACCAGCTATTGCATTCAATAAACTTTTTCCTTTTTCGTATATATCGTTTATTGATGCTTGTTCTGAGGCGCTTCTATTACTGACTCTCAGTATATTCAATGTATCCGATGTGTCCCTTACTTGTTTAACAAACTGTAAATTTGTTTTCTCAATAGTATAAGGTGCAACAATAGGAGAGGGTTCTTTATTGACTATACGATCAGATTTTTGAATCGCGAGAGCTAAACCACTTGTAATTGCCCCCGCTATGAAAAAATATCTGATATTCATAGTTTTTTCTCCTATATTTATTTCGATAAATAAATATCGATATGTATCATACATAAATTCGATTTAAATAACTATAGTAAAAATACAACAGTCATAAAAAAGAATAAAGTTTGTCTATATTTTGACAAAATTTACCCTTAATTGCCTTAATGAATTCTTTCAGATTCGATTTTATGAAGGCGTAAAAAAGTTTGAAAGCTCTGTAGGCAAGTGGAATCCCATAAGGTGGGTGATACAATAGTTGCTAGCAAACTTCTTTTTTGTGCCTTTGACTAAGGATTCATAAAATGAGGGTTCATAAGAATGAAATACGATGAAAGTTGAGTAAAACCCGTTGAGGGGAAGGATGCACTCTTTATGAGGGCGGAGTGCATCCTCTACAGTTTGGATACTTGCCTTATGAGGGTTGGGCAGTATCCGTTGAGGGGAAGGATGCACTCTTTTTGAGGGCGGAGTGCATCCTCTACAGTTTGG
>NZ_JBHILX010000029.1:0-6904 GCF_042193585.1 Bartonella sp. PS7NMGDW | reverse complement strand
TTGCTAACTTGTGTATCGGAACAGACAGAAAAAAAACGTAAGGGTGGTTCTGTATCTGCTGTCATTCTCTTATCGTTTGGGATATTAAAAAGAGAGAGTACAAAAAATAAAATACGCTTGCCTTTCCCAGCAAGAGTTTCTGCTATCTTTAAGACTAGTAAGGTCTTTCTCGTCCTACACGCCATAATCAATTCGCAACAGTCTGCTTCTTTTAGAACCCCTCACAGAACAAGCTTTAAGCGCTTCTTGTTGATGATCTAAAAGCTTTTTCGGTTTTTTTTCTTAAGCGTAGCTTCTCCTTTTTCTTCAAAAGGACTCAAATCTATTTGACTGTTTTCTCAATCAAACAGATTAATCCTTTGAATCTGGATTTCTTGGACTGCAAAAATATGAGAAGCGTTATCACTCCACTCTGTTTCGAGTGCTATCGATAAGAATATGACAGGTGAGGATTTTTTTCCCACTGACTACTATAAAAACTATCAATATCTTCTTTCTTGATCTGATGATTTGTATTATAAAACTTACAATGCACCATCACTCATATTATATTTGTCCGTCTATATCACATCCAAGTTGCATCCTTGCCAAGCAGCGTTGCTATATGAGGAAAAGTCTTATTGCTATCATCTCGTCCCTCACGAGAGAACTTATTAAAATAAACCTTCATTCTAGATGCTTAAAAATAAGCTAAAAAACATGTTGTTGGAGTTTGAAATTTGAAAACTGAGCTTTGCCTCTCTAAAATGCAAACTTCCCAATCCTTTTCTGAAACTAATCGTTCACGATCTTATTCCAGAAGACCCAAAAAATCCTACAAACAGAACCAAAAATAATCAAAGTCCTCTCCAAAACTTTCAGATATCCTCGTCTTTCAGAAAAAAAACTGTCTTATATCTGCAATTTGGCTTGAGAAAAAACGGAACATCTCCACTCATACATAAAAAATGGCGAGAAGGTGAAAAAAACGCTTCCAACTTACCTCTATCTTAATATCATAAAAAAGCTACAAAACTTGCTTCCAATGAAAAACGCAAGCCAAACTCTTCGTCATGGCACACAATCTTTTTAAAGGGGCAGAAACCTTCAAGAAAAATCAACATAAAGGGCCTGCTACTGTAGTCCAATCTTGCCTATTTTTTAATTGCTAACAATACCTAGGGGCTGCTTTCTTATAGAATTAAAAGCATCTGGAGAAGGTGAAAAAGCTTCCAGAAAATGATTTAAGAAAATTTGCTCTTGCTCTTAGCTCGAAATATAAAATGTTATGATAGGCTTTTGATGAAAATGATGTTGTTTTGGGATAAAAAAGACAAACATGCGTGGAGTGGAGGCTTTGCTAGCCTTTTGTCTTAAAAGACAAAACCTAAAATGCCTATGATCGTAACGATACCCCGATTATTTGCAAAGAGTGTTTTGTAGAGGGTAAAGCATTATGTTGGTAGCAAAAAGCCTGTAAAGAGAAAATGGTTATGGCATGTAAGAATAGTGCTCTTTATTTATTATGGCTGATCCATGAGCTCTAAGATATAAATTGAGAGGGAATGGGCGGCATTAAAAGTTAAACGCGCATGGCGAGGTTTGAGATTGATTAGTTCAAAATCCTTTTTTGAGCGGCCGTGCGCTGCACCTTTCTTGTTTCTTAAATTCATAGTACCATGCACAACTTGATACAGACCGGATGTGATCATTTTTAAGTCATTTGCATCTAGATCTTGATTTTTTAAGTTTTCTTGCTTCATATCTTCGGGATGGATCTTAGCTTTCTTAACGACTTCTTCCCATAAAGCAGGCAGATTATTACGGGCGTTTTCTGCATATGGGATAGAATGGTGGTCGAGATAAGCTTTGCAAGAGGCTTCCAACAGATTTGCTGCAAATAGAACTGCCTCCCTTGGATCTTTTTCTATATTTTCTAATGCTCTATTTATTTCGATTTCTACTGCTGAAAGTTCTTTCTCTGCAATAAGTTTTTTTAGCTCTTCCATCGAGAGGAGACCAGCTTTTTGCAATTCGTGTGTGAAGGTCAGTCCCTTCTTGATAATATATCCTCCACGCTGATATTCCAATCCATCTTTCTTTAACGTTTCTAAAACTTTACGTTGATCTTCTTTAAGCTGTTGTAGCATTTGATCTTCTGATATGTCTTCAAATTCGACTAACTTATGAAACTCGCTGTCTATAAAATCACCAAGCAGGGGACCAAGGACTTCAAGCGGTTCATCGCATCTCATATTGATTGTATCTAGTCGTTTCTTAATCTTGACTTCTTCATCATCACTTCGATCCTCATGAGGAGCAGATGGTGTATAAAAAAATAAGGCATTCAAATTCTTTGGCCAATAGTACTTTGGTAATATTTGAGAGAGTATCCTAATTGTTGCAGGAGGGATTTTGTTTTTCTGAGATATTTTTTGCGGAGACGATAATTGCATTTTATGGCTTTATAATATCAAAAAGTGGTGTGTGGAGTGGTTTTTAGAGTATGATTTTATTGCTTGACCTTGCATAGAAAGTCGCGCAACAATTTTGTGGCTTATATAAGATTTGTGAAAGAGAAATGCCATATTGTGTTTTAATTTTTTCTCTTTTCATTGTTATAACAGTGAAGGGGGTGGATAATGTGTGATAATTCGAAAAATATAGAATGAGAATAGAAGTATAATTTTGTATTATCGTAACTGCAATAACATTCTTTATTGGCAGATTGTTTATTGGAGATGAGAAGCAGGCAATGCGCATAATCTCTGACATGACAATAAGGAAGGTTTTGTGACAAGAATTTCAACAGTGGTATGTTACCAAATGTTGTGTGTGTTTTTTGCTTGTCAGAAAGAGTAGATGGCGCTCTTTGTTCGCATAACCGGTAGAGAGTAATGAGTGGGCAGGGGATTGGTTTACCAATTTCGTTTATTCCGTTAAAGCTTACGGTTTTCTATAAAAAGGCTGTTTTCATGATATCCGCTGTTAATCTCGCGTATTTGGTCGTGATGGAAATATACACGTTTATCGTGCCTGTAAGGGAGCTTGAAGCAATGAAGTTATGTGTAAAAGAGTTCTGAAAAGCTTCTTTTGTCCGTAAATTTTATAAGGAAAATCTAAAGGCAGGAAAATGTTAGAGAAATCTCAGAGCACACTGTAAAAGTAAAAAACAGCCTTTTTAGAGATGGTTTGCTGTCTGTCATCGTGCATCATGATTTTCAATATTTTTAAAAATTTTCCCCTCAATGAGAGAAGGCTTTTTTATTAAAGAGGGGTAGATTTCTGTTGACAGTTCACAATGGAATGGAGAGAGATGCTGCTTTATCAGATGTTTTTGTCGCTTCATCTTCATTTGAACCTGTTGCGGTTATGCAAGCATAGCAATTCAATGAGGTTTAAATGAGATGAATAACATCGCCAAGTTTGCAGCACGTTGCTATTTTCTACATCGCGATGCGTGGCAGAAGATGATCAGCATTTGGGGGGGGCGGGCGCGCGGGATGCCATATTCTATGCTGGTGCTGTAGGGGTGTCTGTTAGCGTGTTTATGGGACTATTCCGCATTGAAATGGGTGCTTAATTTCGTGGATATTTGCAAAGATACCAACAGAGAATCCCATATTTCAAGAGGTTTTGAGAGGTGTCCAAGAGCACAAAGCAAGTATGATGTTGATAAACACCGCATGTTATTGGAGATGGCCAAATTTTAGAGCTTAAGGAGCTTGTCGGTTTAGTGTCCTTTCATAAAAATGATGAAGGCTGTGGTCAAGGTTTCAGTGTGTTGGTTTCTCGAAAAGTGGTAAACTGCTCTATGATATTATATGTCGTTGCAAATGTTATTGAGAAGGCGTTCAAACAAAGCATATCATAAATCGGAGCCCTTTTCTTTATGCGACAAGGAGAATGCAAGGCAAAACAGTAAAAATGCAGCGATAGAGAATATAAAGAATATGAGATATGTTTGGTTTAAGGACAGATATTCTTCTGTCAGCGAATGGATCAAAAATCCAGCGAATACACCCCCCAAGGCTCCGCCTATTTGCTGTAATATGCGTGTGATAACTGCTGTATCTTTGACGTATAAGCTGTTGACATATTGGATAGGGGCGGAAAGGCAGACAATGGTGGTGATGCCAAGCCCTATGCCTCTTAGCAAGAATCCAAGCCCATCCATGCTTATATTATAGCCGAAGCATAATAATCCAAAGCTTGATATCACCAAACCAATTCCTATCATGAAAAAGGGAGTTTTTTCTTTCCATTTTTGGTAAATAAATTTCCTTCCGATCCATGCACCTACCCCTTGTAGAGCAAGGACTGCGCCGATGATGAGAAGGCTATTTTCATGGGCTTTTTCCATGGCAACGGCTAAAGGAAAATAAACGAGGAAGCTATAAAAAAGAAATGAAGAAACAAGCCCCATGATCATGAGTAATGTGTAGCGCGCATTTTGAAATCCGCTAAAGACGATTAATTTGTTTTTTGCTTTCTGATTAGAAACAATGAACAATATGAGAGATATCATCGCTATAAGTGCTAGGATATATACGGAGGTGTTGTTCTTTATATTTCTGGCTTCTGTGAGATAGAAAAACGAAATAAGCGATATGAAAAATGCTAAAAATGCAAATAAGTTAAATTTTGTTTTTGTTGTTTCGTTGCTCTTTAAATGTTTTGCTCCAATGGTGAGTGCCAATAAAATAAGCGGAATATTGATAAAAAATAACAAACGCCAAGACACATACTGAGCAAGCGAGGCGCCTACCAGCGGACCAAAGGCAGGAGCGAAAACTGTTGGTACGGCTATGGTGCCCATGGCTTGGCGCACTCGTGTCTGTCCAAATTGTAAGGCAATGATGGTTTGGCTAAGGGGTAGCAAAAGACCGGTCCCGAAACCTTGAACGATACGGGCAGATATAATAGTTGGAAAACTATAGCTTAATCCTACCCCCAGTGATCCAAGCATAAAAATGAAGCTTGCAAGAAACCAAGTGCTTTTGATACCTATTCTTCCTTGCACAAAAGCGGACATTAGCAGCCCTGGAACGGTGGCAAGAAAATAGGATGTTACAACCCATTGTATATTATTTTCTCCGACTGAAAAATAATGCGCAAGGTTAGGAAGGATGACATTGACAATGCTCCCGTCCAGCAGAGGAAGTATGCTGGAAATAATGACGGTATATATGACATACCTTTCTGTTTTTGTATAGGAATCTCTCTTTTGCATTATTATGCCCCCTGTTGATATTCTTTAAAATATTGTCCCCGCCCCATTCACAGACTTTTAAAAATTAACATGTGTTTGTGATGGCTGTGGTTTTGATATTGGGATGAATGTGATTGGAAGCGCTGATGGTCCCCTTGTATACAATCCCTCTTCCTCCAAAATGAAGCCATCAGTTAAGTTGATCTCAATGAGTTTATCGAGGAGTCTATTCGCCGTCAACTCTATCTGCATAAGAGCAAAAGCGGAACCTAGACAAATGTATATGCTTTCTCCATTTACATTTATTATTTAATATGGAAAATGCTTTAAAAGCTTTATAAATCAAATTATTGACTGAAAAATTCAATGTGTGTTTATGTATCATTTTTTATAATTAAATGATTGTTTGGGGGCAAATGTATTCTCAATAGTTTACAATTTTCTTTTCTTAAATGTGCAGCCTTTTCTGGAAAAGGTTCGACGATCTCTTAATCATTTAATAAAAATTAAAATCGGTTATAAGGAAGAGCTTGTAAATTATATAGTAGGAAAAAGTTGCATTTTATAAACAACAGGGGAGGGTTGTTTCCATAGCCCAAACATTTTTTCAAGTTGTTATGGTATCTTTTTGAAGTGCTTGATCGATAAAAGTTTCATAATTATCAGAAACAATATATTGGGTATTTTCTCCTAAAGCTTTGAAATGTTCACGACCGCAATGGATTTTCGCTTTTTCCAGATCGTGCAACATGTTTTCGAAAATACTTCTGCTTTCCACAATAAAATACAGTTTTTCTTGCCCATCTTTTACTTCAATAGAGGCAACTTCAATCTGCTTTATAGACTTTTGTTCATAAGCATCAATAGAATCGAGCTTATATAGCATGTTGTGTTTATCAAGATGAAATTGTTTATGTAGGTTTCTTGTATTGAAAGCAATAGTAAGATTTTTGATCTCTGTATAAAAATATTTACAAAAAAAATTAATAACGCATGATTATAGAATTTGGTTCTTTGTTTGAAGCGTGTAAAGTTAAATCGTTGTTTATTCATAGATTTTGTGTTCACTATTTATTTGATACATTTAATCTAAAATGTAAATTGTGTTCGTATACTCAAACTAAAGTACTGGTATTGAGGCGGTGAGCGTGTCGCGTTGTTGAGAATAGATAATTTGGTAGGCTGGTATTTCCTTTGTACCAGAGGAATTTCACCTTATTCTCTCATATTATGTGTGGATGAAATGTTAACCGCATAATGCTCCCTCTTACATGAGATGTAAGATTGATATGCTTTCCATATTAAGAAAAGTTGTTGATTGTGTAGGAATATTTTTCTGCGAAATTCGTTTTGCTTAAATGGCAAAAATAGAGCAATAGTTGCATATTTATTGCGCTGTAACGCATATATATAATCGATGGAGTCAACATTTCATCTAAGAAATTTTTTAAAGAAAAAACATAAGTAAATAGAATTGTTGAAAAAAATCTTTTATTTTTAAGCTTGTTTCTCGTGATTATAAAAGCTTTACGTGGATGTCGAAAAATTTGGTTGTGTTGAAAAGCATGAAAAATCAAGGAAATTTTGCAAAAAAGCTGCACTATGCGTGCAGCTTTTTTTGTGTTTGCTTTAGAGATAGACGTTTTAAAGCATGAAAGTATCCTTACGGCTTCTGTAACCATAGTAGCCAAAAACACTGGAAATAATGGCACC
>NZ_JBHILX010000028.1:0-7004 GCF_042193585.1 Bartonella sp. PS7NMGDW | reverse complement strand
GAATACAAGATAAAACTGGAGCGAATGCAAGTTGCGCTAGCAAAAGAAAAGATTGCTCTGGAAAAGTTACGCGAAACAACTGTTGATCGTGAAGAAGTGAGAAAAGAAGCATGGAACTTTGGAAGAGCGCATCGAGATACAATGCTCAATTTTGCCTATCGCTTTGGTACTGAAATTGCGGCGCAAGTAGGATGTGATGCTGCGAGCCTTATTGGAGCTATCGATCATCATATGCGCAAAGCTTTAATGGAAAATGTCGTCCCTGTTTCTTTTCACGATCCCAACATTTTAGAAGAGAATCCAGAACATGATAAGTAGTGATGCTTCGCCCTCATCCTCTGGTGCTGGGCTCTTTTTTTGCTATGCGAATGAAGGACGCCGTCCTGACCCGCCTTATACTGTTTCCCAGTGGGCTGATAAAAATCGTTATTTGAGCACAGTTACGAGTGCTGAGCCTGGATTATGGAGGACTATACGTACCCCCTATTTACGAGAGATCATGGATAATCTTTCTGTTTATGATCCGACTGAAATAACGGTTGTGATGAAGGGGGCTCAGGTTGGAATGTCGGAAGCAGCATTGAACTTTTGTGGTTATGCCATTCATCATAGTCCAGGACCTGCCCTTTATGTGATGCCGACAGTTGAGACCGCTAAGAAACTGTCAAAGTCTCGTCTTGATCCGATGATTTCAGCTAGCCCTGCTTTAAGTGAACGCATTGCTCCTGCTCGTGCACGAGACAGTGGAAATACAATGTTTTCAAAGGAATTTTATGGGGGAACATTGATGATTACAGGAGCAAATAGTGCTGCTGGATTGCGTTCTTCTCCTATTCGCTATTTGGTTTTGGATGAAGTCGATGCTTACCCATTGAATGTCGATAATGAAGGCGATCCTGTAACAATTGCTGAAAAACGAACCTCTGCTTTTATTCAACGTAAAATTTTTAAATTGTCCACGCCGACACACCGTGACACAAGCCGTATCGCCAAGGATTTTGTGCTAGGAGACCAGCGATATTACAACGTGCCTTGTGATGCATGTGGTGTTCTACAGCCCATTGTTTGGTCACAAATCAAGTGGCCAAAAGGCGCCCCCGAAAAAGCTGTGTTTGTTTGTGCCCATTGTGGTCATGAACATGCCGAACATCGTAAGCCCACCTTAATGGCAGAAGAAAACGGTGCTTGCTGGATCGCAACACAGGAGTCAAGTAAGCCTCGTCTACGTTCTTACCATATTTCAGCGCTTTATTCGCCATGGCTGACTTGGGGCGATTGTGCGCGCGAATTTTTAAGAGCCAAAGAAGACCCTGCTCTTTTGCAAGTTTTTATTAATACAGTTCTTGGAGAGCCATGGGAAGACAGAACAGGCGAAGTTGTTGATCCTGATAGCCTCTATGCAAAACGCGAAGATTATCCATTGGCACCAGAACAAGCCGTGTTGTTAACAGCGGGTATTGATGTGCAAAATGACCGCTTGGAACTTGAAGTGGTTGGATGGGGACGCAGTGAAGAAAGCTGGCATATTGATTATCAAGTTATCCTTGGTGATCCCTCTTCTTTTGAAGTGTGGGACCAATTGGATGAATATCTTACAAGACGCTGGCCGCATCTAGGTTACAAAGACGGCATCAAGATAACGGCTGCTTGTATTGATACCGGTGGTGGACATACACAGGCAGTTTATAATTATGTTCGCCCGCGTGAGGGGCGACGTATCTGGGGGATTAAGGGACAAGCGGGATGGCGTGCGGTATGGCCACGCCGCCCAAGTAGAAACAACAAAGGACAGATCAATCTCTATATTGTTGGTGTTGATGCAGCAAAAGATATTATCACGGCACGGTTTAAAAAATCCGGTCCTGAAGCATCGGGGGCTGGTGCAACACACTTTCACAAAAGCCTTGATCGGGAATATTTTGATCAGCTAACCGCTGAAAGAAAAGTCATCAAATATTTTAAAGGCTTCAAGCGCATTGAATGGCAAAAAAGCGAAAAGGCAAGAAATGAAGCCTTGGACTGTAGGGTCTATGCTTATGCTGCTTTACAAGGTCTAATTTCGGCAGGAATAAACCTTAATCGAGAAGTCGATATCTTAGAAGAGCGTCTGGAAAAACTTAAAATTGAGGGCTCTTTAGAGCAGCCAACACCAAGACATGCCCCCTCTCCTGCTCCAAAAAGATCTCAGACAGCACAGCCTCAAAAGAAGCCATTCAGAACAATGATGAATCCTTATATGCGAGGGGATTGGAGGTAATTTGTGGGTGAAACTTTAGAACCAATTAACAGCAAAATTGACAGACTTGAAAACTTAAAAAGGCGGCGTGAGCAAATTGAAGAAGCTCTTTATTCGGGAGCACAATCGGTGCGCCATGGCGATAAGCAAGTAAGCAACCGTTCTGTTGAGGAACTGCGCAGAGCGCTTGAGATGCTGAACACACAAATAGCCAACCTTGAAGGACGCAAGCGTTCACGCGTTTTCTATTTTAATATATCACGAGGCTATTAATGGCTGGTTTTTTCAATAAACTCACGGGCTTTTTTACAATTTCTCGTCAACACAATCCCCATTTTGAAGCGGCAAGCAAAAGCCGCCGTATGGGTGGTTTTGACCCCGCAAAAAAACATATTAATAAAGCCATTGAGGAATGCGGTGATACCATTGTTGCCCGTTCAAGATGGCTTTATGACAATGAAGCTCTTTATGGCTCTGCAACGGAGGAATGGGTCTCTGCGGCTGTAAGTGATGGGATTAAACCTTATCCTCGTATTGAAGGCTTTCAAGAAGAAAAGAAAAAGCTTTTAGACTTATGGTGGCAATGGGTTGATGAAGCCGATTATGATGAAGATACCAGCTTTTATGGGCTGCAAGCAACCATTGCACGAGAGGTCTTTTTAACCGGAGAGTGCTTTGTAAGATTGCATTATGTTGATCTCTACGGACGCTCTGGTGTACCGCTTCAATTACAAGTTTATCCCACGGAAATGTTGGACCTTTCCTACAATGGACCTGCTGAGATTGAAGGCAATTACATTCGTATGGGAATTGAATTTAATGCCAGTGGCAAGCGCGTTGCTTATCATTTCTGGGAACATCACCCCTATGATGATGTCCCTGCAAATATGGCATTTGAGAGCCAAGAGCGCGTGCGTGTCCCCGCTGAAATGGTCCTGCACATCAAAGAGCGCCGTATTGCCGGACAATTGCGCGGTTCTCCCAAAATAACGCGCTGTATGACAAAGATCTTTCAACTGGAATCCTATGACGACGCAGAACTCGATAGAAAAAGGACGGCGGCTCTTTTTGCGGTGTTTATTACAGGGAAGGAATCTCATGATGCGGCATTAGAGGAAAATCGTGAACAAACGACGCCCCCAAAGAAGACTGAAGAGGCACCTGACGTGGATAAAATTTATCCTGGATCGGTCAACATGGTGGATGGCGAAAAACAAATTACATTTTCAACCCCTGTTGAAGTTGGTGGTTCTTATGAGGCTTTTCAGTATCGTAATATTTTAAAGATTTGTTCTGCTCTTAATATGCCTTATGCCGTTGTGACTGGAGACGTTACGCGCGGCAATTTTTCAAATGTGCGTACCTCTATCATTCAGTTTAGACGGCACGTCAAACAATGGCGTGAACATATCATTGCCTTTCAGTTTAATCGCATTATATGGGAGCGTTTTGTTGAAATGGCAGTGCTTGTCAAATGCGTCAATTTGCCAGGGTGGGAAGAAAATTCCTTGCCATGGCTTCAATGTGAAAGCTTTGCGCCCCCGCTTGAAATGATTGATCCAAACAAGGATATCTCAGCGGAAAAAGAAGAAATCCGTGCAGGCTTGAAAACACGACGCATGGCACTTGCCGAGCGCGGCTTTGATATCGACAGCATTCATGCCGAACTGCAAGAAGAGCACACAGATGCTCGTGCGCGCGGCTTATCTTTTGACACGGATATGGCAGCGCCCTCTGGTAGCAATCAAGTAATTGATACCGCAGATTCAGAACCTTCTGAGACTTATGAAAGCAACCAAGGCAGTGAGGCACATACAAATGGTGAATAATCTCGACATGCCGTTTTTGGCATCACGGCTTTTTGGTGTTCCTCATATGCTTGCATCGACAAAGCTTGATATCATTTTGAATGCTCTTGCGCCGCGTCTTTTTGAGGGAGAAAAGTTTCCCCCTAAGGCTTTTGCGCAAGGGGATACGGAAGCTTTAAGACCACCAGAAACTTACGTGGTGCAAAACAATGTTGCTATCCTACCAGTTCATGGCACGCTTGTGCGCCGTGGTGCATGGCTTGGGGCTTTATCGGGATTAACCTCTTATGAAGGTTTAAGGGCTTCTTTTCGTGAAGCCATTGCACAACCTGATGTTCGCGCTGTCTTACTTGATATTGACAGCGGCGGTGGAGAAGCCGGTGGTGTCTTTGATTTGGTTGAAGAGTTTCAAACACTCTCAAAACAATACAATAAACCCATTTGGGCACATGCCAATGAGTTTGCCTGTTCTGCAGCTTATGCCATTGCCTGCTCTGCTTCTCAAATATGGGTAGCTCGCACGGGTGTTGTGGGCTCGATTGGGGTTGTTTGTGCTCATCTTGACCAGTCCCGTGCAGATGAAAAACACGGGCATAAATGGACCTTTGTCTTTGAAGGTGATCACAAAGTTCATGGCAATCCTCATGAACCCTTGAGCGATACAGCACAGATAAAAATGCAAGCCGATTGCGCCCTGCTCTACGAGATGTTTGTTGATTTGGTGGCGCAAAACAGACGCTTAAATGCTGATGCAATTCGTGACACAAAAGCAGAAACTTTTATAGGCAACCAAGCGATCACGCTTGGATTAGCAGATGCGCAGGGGACCCTTGCGCAAGCTTTGGAAGCCTTAACGGATTCCATATCACAAAACCCAACATCAACAGAAAAAGAAGGACAAAACACATGGCACGCACACAATACCGCGCTGAAGAAGAGGATGACGAAAAGATCGTCGACATCATCAATGACGAGGAAGAGGACGAAGACGATAGTGACGTCGACAAAAACGCCGAAGACTTCGACGATGAAGAAGAAAACGAAGATGAGGATGAAGACAATGAAAACAAGCGCGAAGATATGAAAGCCGTGCTTGAAAAAGAAAGAAAGCGCGCAAAAGCACTAACAACCCTTGAAAGGCAAGCAAAGCACTTAGGCGTTTCTTTTGACGCAGCAAAAGCTATTCAAAACGGTATGAGTCTCGAGAAAGCACGCCAATGTGTGTTGACAGCAGCTAGCTCTCAAAGCGCGTCTTTAAAAGTCTCGCCTTATACCCCTCATAGTGATGGGACGAGCAAGGCAAAGATTCACGCAAAATGGGAAGCAGCTTGGAGGGCAGTGAAATGACGAATATTATTTATGACGACGTACGCAATGGCGCTTATCTTGGACCCTACGACCCCGATATGTCAAACGAAGAAGTGGTGTTTGCATCAGGAGCATTCATTGAAGCAGGAACTGTCATGGGGAAGATAACCGCAACGGAACACTATGTCCCCCTTAATCCAGCAGCATCAGATGGCAGTCAAACACCGGCAGGGATTTCTTTTGCCACTATTGACGCAACAGGCGCCGATCAACGCGCCGTGATTACAGCACGCTTATGCACTGTAAAAGCTTCTGAACTGCTATGGCCAGATGCCATCACGGATGAGCAAAAGAAAGCAGCCATTCAGTCTTTAGAAGACAAAAACAACATTCTATTGCGATAGGAGAATGCGCACATGGATATGAACTTTTTTAAACATGATGCTTTCTCAAGCATCACAATGATGAAAGCCATCGAAAACTATGAGTTTCAACCGGGGCTTATTAGTTCTCTTGATCTTTTTGAGGAAGTGGAAACAAGCACCACAGTGGTTGGTATTGAACGGCGTGATAATACATTTTCGCTTATTCAAACCAGTGAACGCGGGGCACCTTTGGCAGAAGGTGATAGAGAGGGTCGTAATCTTCGATTTTTCAAAACAACACGGATTGCCAAAAGTGATACGGTGAAATCAGAAGAAATCCAAAACCGGCGTGAATTTGGCGCAGAAGATCAGTTAGAGACAGCAATGAAATATATTGCCAAAAAACAAAAGAAACTGATTTCTGAAATTGAATTGACATGGGAGAATATGCAACTCGGCGCCGTTCAAGGGGTGGTTCTTGATGCTGATGGCTCCGTGATTGTCGATTGGTACAAAGAATGGGAAATCACACCACCAAAGCCCATTGACTTTAAACTGAATAATGAGACAACCAATGTTGCTGACCATGTTGACCAAGTCATTATGAGGATGATTGAGGCTTCAAAAGGAGCATTTTCTGATCGTTCACGGATTATTGGTCTTTGTGGAAATGAATTCTTTTCCAAGTTGAAAAACCATAAAACAATTCGTGAAACTTATCTCAACACAGCCTTAGCACAAACACTTAATAGCGCCGGAGGTATTGCAACACCAAGCGCTCTTGGCTCGGGCAGCTTTGGCAGTTTTGACTTTGCAGGTGTCACTTTCATTAATTACCGGAGTATTCACAACTATAATATAAGTGCGAAGGCTGGAACAAAGCGCGCCATAGGCATTAAGCCTGATGAATGTCAATTCTTTCCTGTTGATGCGCCTGGTGTCTTCCAAAAAACCTTTGCACCAGGTGAAAGCTTGGATTTTGCCAACACGGTTGGAAGACCTCTCTACACCATGCTGATCATTGATCACGACCGTAATGCATGGGTAAAACCGGAGGTCTATAGCTATCCGCTTTACATCTGTACACGCCCTGAAATGCTGTTTAAAGCAGTGATTGGAGCGAAATAATATGCGATGGCACGGGCTGCTAAACCAAATGGTTAAAGATGTACGCAACACTTTTGGGCAGCCCATCATCTACACGCGAAAGGACAACCAGCAATCTTTTCGGATTACAGCGATTTACGGCATTAAGCATTCAGAATCGGACGCCGGTGGCAGAATCCC
>NZ_JBHILX010000027.1:5350-7072 GCF_042193585.1 Bartonella sp. PS7NMGDW | reverse complement strand
AGAAATGGGATGAGAAGCGCAATATTGGCTTGGGAGCAGAGCACGATTGGTCCAGTCATGGGGCAGATGCCTTTGGATTGATGTGCGTGGCTTATGAAGAACCTCCGACGATACAAAAGCGACCAGCTTATAGCGGCAGAACGGAATATGAGAGTACCTCATGGATGGCAGAATGATGTATGATGAAGAGCATTTAGATAAAGAAAGTAACGCATCAGATTTGTCGACAGAAGGCTTATTTCGCAAGCTTGTGAGTTGGTACAAAGAAGATGTGGAGCATGTGAATAAATGGCGTGAACATGCACGGGAGGATTTTCGTTTTTACAATGGTGATCAGTGGAATGAGGCTGATTTAGCGGCGTTAAAAGAGCAACGCCGCCCCGTTATGACCTTTAATCGTATTGCTCCGCTTGTGAATGCTGTTGTGGGGTCAGAGAGAAATAACAAGCGCGAAGTGCAATTCATTCCCCGTCAAGTAGGCAAGGCATTGCCAAGTGAATTGCTTACCGGTGCGGCAGAATGGTTTCGGGACATGGCGCATGCAGAATATGCTGATAGTGATGCTTTCCAAGATGCGGTTATTTGTGGCATGGGCTGGACCGATACGCGACTTGATTATGAAAACAGCTTTGATGGTGAACCGGTCATTACGCGTTTAGACCCGTTAAAGATGGTTTGGGACAGTGCAGCGGTGCAACCGAACTTAACCGATGCGCAACGTTTGTGGTATGTGGACCGCAAGCCTTTGGAAGTAGCCAAGCAGATGTTTCCCAAAGCCCATTGGAGTGAACTGAGTGCAGATTGGGCTCGTGATGGGATTGCTTATGAGGGCATTCATCATAATGATCTTGAAGCTTATAATGATGAGAAGGGCATTGATGTTGAAAACGGTCGACGGATGATTACACTTGTTGAATGCCGTTGGTTTGAAAGCGAGAGGTATTACAAAGCGCCCGATTTAAGTACTGGAGAACTTCGTGATTATAGCGAGGAAGAATTTAAGCAGCTACAGTGCATGATGCCTAATATTCAAGGGGCGGCTTTTAATAAAAAGGTTGTTAAGCGCGCTTTTTTAGGCAGGAAGGTTTTGCTATGCCCCGATCAACCCATGGTTCCAGCTGGTCAATTGGGTTGGGAGTGTATAACGGGGTATTTTGACAAGATAGAACGGCAATTTTATGGTGTTGTGCGTCCTACAAAAGATCCTCAACGGTGGGCGAATAAATATTTCAGTCAAGTGATGTATATCCTTAATAGCCAATCCAAAGGCGGGATAATGGCAGAGAGTGGTGCATTTAAGGATGAGAGAGAAGCAGCAAAAAGTTTAAGCCGATCAGACAGTATTACATGGGTTAAACCTAACGCATTGGCAGGTGGTAAAATACAACCAAAGCCTGTAGCACAGTTTCCACAAGGCTTTTTCCAGCTGTTTAATGAAGCTAAGGAAGCAATTAATCAGGTGACGGGTTTATCGCCCGAATTCATTGGCACAAGAGAAGTGACACAAGCGGGTATTTTGGAGGCACAACGACGCCAATCCAGTTTAAATCTGCTTGCTTGTCTGTTTGATGGTTTACGTTTGTACCGCAAGCGGCAAGGTAAGATTATTTTGCATCTTATCCAGAATTACTTGTCCGATGGTCGTTTGGTACGGATATCTGGTGAGGAGAATGCGCAATATATTCCATTGACGCGTGAAGAAGTAACGAGTGTCGAGTATGA
>NZ_JBHILX010000027.1:0-5250 GCF_042193585.1 Bartonella sp. PS7NMGDW | reverse complement strand
TTGGTACGGATATCTGGTGAGGAGAATGCGCAATATATTCCATTGACGCGTGAAGAAGTAACGAGTGTCGAGTATGACATTGTTGTTGATGATGCGCCAACCAGCCCGAATGAGAAAGAGCGCACCTTCGGTATTATCACACAACTGCTCCCATTGCTTCAAAATGCCATTACGCCGGATATTATGCTTGATCTACTTCGTTATTCTCCATTGCCTGCGTCATTGCTTAATCGCGTCAGTGAGAAGTTCCAACAGCAACAAATGGCACAACAACAGCAGATGGACCCCGAGCAGGAAATGAAGTTGCAGGAAAAGCAACAAGACTTAGAGACGAAAGCACAGATGCATCAGATGGATTTGCAACAAAAGCAGATTGATCTTTTTGTGCATCAAGAGAGAGCAAAAACAGACGCAGAACTGATGAAGCAACGCTATGAGATTGAACGGCAGAAGCTTCTCAATGATCAGGCACATAATCAGATTATGCGAGAGCGAATAGCATTACACAGAGGTATGCATAGTTGAGAAAGGTGAAAGAATGAATGCAGAAATGAATGAAGCTATGAATGAAGATTACAGAGTTGGAGCACCGGTCTTTGATGATGAGAGCTCTTTTGATGCCGGCACTTATGATGGTGAAACGATTGATAATGATGATGTCACCTCTCCAGAGCCGGTTGTGCAGTCCGTTGAAAAGCCTTCAGAGATTGTTCCTAGTATAGAGCAGCAGCGTGTGGAGCAACAAACCAAACAAGCCCGTGAAGCGCTTGTAAAGTTTTATGAACCCCAATCCCAGACGCCAATGGTTGAAGGTGAAAATGCACCCCCAGACCTACGTGAGGATCCTGTTCGTTTAGTGGCGTGGATGTTAGATAAGATTCAAAAGCAAGATGCGTATATTAGGGAACAGAAAGAAGCGCTAAGACAAGCTGAGGAACAGCAGCAGCACGATATGCGTCTTGGTGAATTTTTTAATAATTCTGTTAAGTCGTTTCAAAATAAATCCAGTGATTTTGATGCCGCGGCAAATTTTCTTTATGAGGCACGCGCAAAGGAATTGAGTTCTTGGTCATCACTTTATCCTGAGTATGGACAACAAAACACAATAGATGCGATTATAAGAGATCAATTGCATGCTCTTGTAGCGACTTGTGCACAAAGAGATCTCAATCCGGCAGAAGAGATTTATAGGATAGCACAAAACCTTGGTTATCAGACAAAAGCGATACAAGCCAACGATCAGGTTGCAGAACTTCAAAGCCGGCAGAATTCTGCGAGGACTTTGACGGCATCTGGTGGAGGGGGCAGTGTTGGACCAATCACTTTAAAAACCATTTGTGATATGTCTGATAAAGAATTTGGAGAATGGTATAGCAATCCTAAAAATCAAATCATTTTTGATAAGTTAATGGGGCGCGATGGCTGAGTATAGTCTAGGCGCATAATATAATCCGCTTTGATGTGGGTTTTTCACCGGCTTAAAGCCGGTTTTTTTACAGCAAAGAAAGGTGAAATCAATGGCAATAACACGTATACCTATTAATGATGCACAAGCAGTGCAAGCTTGGTCAAAGAGATTAAATTATGAAGCGTCCAAAGCGCTTGATATTGAACCGTTAATGGGAGAAGACTCCAATAGTATCATTCAAGTCAAGAATGAACTTAGGAAAGAAGGCGGAGATTGTGTTACGTTTAGCTTACGAGCACAGATTATGGGGCGTGGTGTAAGCGAGGGTGAAACGCTTAAAGGCAATGAAGAAGCCCTCCAATTTCTCCATGATAAATTATATATCAATGAACTTAATAACGCTGTTTCAACAAAAAATAAAGGTACGATTGATCAACAACGTATTTTGTTTAGTTTACGCGACGAAGCACATAAGGCATTGGTTGATTGGTTTGCAGACCGTTTGAGTTTGATGTTTTTTCTTCAAGTTTGTGGATATACAGCGCCTACAATAAAGTTTGAAGGACGTGAAGTTGAACTTGATGAATTGTATTATGGTTTTAATGCACCATTGACACCAAGCAGTAAGCGCATTGTGCGACCAGATGGTAAAACTAAGGATGAAGATGTTAAAGAGTTAGCCAAACACGGTTTTAGTCTTAAGCTCATAGATGAAGCTGTTAAAGTTGCAAAGTTGGCTAACCCCAAAATCAGACCAGTACGGGTTGGTGGTTCCAATGTCTACGTGATGTATCTTCATCCCATACAAGTTATGCAATTGCGTACCAATACAGATACTGGTCAATGGCTTGATATACAAAAGGCAGTTTATTCAGGTTCGCGCGCGAAGAACCCGATTTTTGATGGTTCACTAGGCATGTATAATGGTGTGATTTTACGAGAATCCGAACATGTAACCCATGGTGTTAAATCCGATGGTAGTGTTGAAGAAAATGTCCGCCGTGCTGTATTACTGGGTGCACAAAGTGTGATGCTTGCCTTTGGAGCAGAAAATCAAGACACGCGCTATAAGTTGGTTGAAGAGCTTGATGATTATCAACGAGTATATGGTGTTGCAGCTAAGACAATCATAGGCATGAAGAAAACACGTTTCCAAATGCCTGGAAGAGGACAAAATGCGCAAGATTTCGGAACCGTTGTTGTTTCAACTTGCACAGGCGAAAAGCCTTCTTAATTTTCAAAGAAAGGAAATAAAACATGGCAGAAGGATTACCACAGCCCCTACAAGGGAGAAATTTGGTTACGCAACAAGTGAGTTTTTTTCGCTTGAATATCTCGCATAAAGATAAGCATTTGACGCGCAAAATCGGAACTTTACCGCGTGGTGCAATGATCCTTTCGATTAAAGCGTTTGTGAAGACAGCGTTTTCGGATGCGAAATTAAAGATAGGTAGCACCTATGGTGGTAATGAGTTTAGTGAAAAGGATATCAAAGCCCAAAGCACTCAAGATTTTACATCAACCAACCAAAAAGAGTTTGTTCCAGAAGATCAAGAGCTTACGCTTTATGCAACACGGGATAAAACAACCGCGGCTGGAGAGTGTGTTGTGGTCGTGCAATTCGTGACCAATCGTTGAGAGGTATTTTGATGACACGTCATTATATTCGGGTTAAGACCGGAGGACCGATACCAGTAAAGCGAGATGTTTATCGTCATAAGAGAACACTTTCGCACTTAGTGTCGGTCATTCAAGATGAGATTGATGACATAGCCGATGAGTATGTTCAACAAATCCAAGAAAGCATTTTTGCAGCTATTCGTTTTTGTGAACGGGAGACCTTTTACTTTAACGAAAGCCGTGATGTGGTGTTTGAGACACGGGCGGGACAAGGTGTTTATGATGCAAGCACTACCCGCCCTATTGAAACAGCTGTTAAAATCAAAAACGTTTATTTAAGTTCTGATCAACATCATAAGTTTGCCTTGGAATGTAATGACCATGTTTCTTTAGAGCCTTTGTTATCATCAGAGCAGCAAGGAACGCCGGTTTGTTACAGTTATTTTGATAGGAAATTACATCTTTATCCCACGCCAGATAGAGCCTATCAAATTCAACTCATTCTCTCTCCATTGCGTTTATCAGAGATAGAGAGTGTCGATGAGGAGCACCCATGGTTTGTGCACGCGTTTGATTTGATTAAGGCGCGTGCAAAATACGAACTTTACAAGAATATCTTGAAAGACCCCGATTGTGCAACGGCAGCTTACAATGACTTTAACGAACAGTTGCATGAATTGCGTGCAGAGACGTCTCAACGTCATAACGTGACCAGAATAATACCAACGGATTTTTAAGATGGTTTATTTTCCAGTAGCCGATTACAGACCAGATGTTGCGGTTGTCAACGGCAGCTTTACGGATAGCCTTGTGAATGTTTTACCAGCAGATGGTGGTTACATACCCATGCCTAGTGCAATGGTTGTGTCTCATGCTTTGGAAGAAAAGCCCTTGGGTTCAATAGCCTTTAGAAGCGGTAATGGTGTTAAGATAATCGTAGGAGGCAAGCAAAAGCTTTACAGTTATGATAGTCAAACGAAGGGTTGGAAAGACATAAGCCAAAGTGGTGTGACGTATCATGCGCATGAGGATAATCAATGGTCGTTCGCTCTGTTTGGTCAAAGAATTATTGCGGTCAATAAAAATGATAAACCACAAGTTTTTAATACCCATAGTTCTGAACGATTTGAAGATTTAGGAGGCAATCCGCCGAAAGCAGGCTTGGTGAAGGTTTGGGGACCTTTTGTTTGTTTGATGCAATTGACAGATCACCCCAATCGCATTCATTGGTCTGGTTTGGAAGATGCAAGCCATTGGACAGTTAAACAGAAAGATTGCGATTTTCAAGATTTTCCGGATGGAGAATATGTTCAAGGGGCAACAGAGTCCACCAATCCCCTCATTTTTATGCGTTCTGCTATTTATGCAGGAACCTTTGTTGCGGGTTCTAAGATTGTATTTACGTTTCAAAAGATACAAGACAAGCGAGGAGCCCGCAGTGCAGCCTCTATAGCATGTCGAGGGAGTGACGCTTTTTTTGCAGGTGATGGTGGTTTTTATCAGATGAGTTTAGATGGTCAACTTTTACCGATAGGTTTTGAAAAGGTTGATAGAACGGTTTTTAAAACATTTGATAAGTTTGCTCTTGATGAGATGCAAGGAGTTATAGACCCCATTGATAACCGGATTTACTGGTCCTTAAAGAGAGGCAATAACGAGCAAACGACCTTTGTTTATGATTGGGGTTTACAGAAATGGTCGACACTACAGGGAAAGCCTTTCACGTTCTTTCCAGTGTTTACAACAGGGTATACTTTAGAACAGTTAGATGAGATTTCGATCAATCTTGAGGCATTGCCGGCTTCTTTAGACAGCCCTCGTTGGCAAAGTGGCGCTCCAATGCTTGGTGCTTTTGATGAAAACAATCGGCTTGTTATGTTTACAGGAGCCCCGATGGAGGCAACGGTTGTTTCACAAGAGATGGGGGCACCGGATGGAAGTTTTAACTTTATCACGAAAATGTTTGCCGAAGTTGATACAACACAAGGTCTTTTAAGCATAGGGGAACGTCGTCTTCGCAATAATCAGACACCGATCACATGGCATAAGGAAAGGGTGTGTTCTTATGTCACGGGCGCTTATCATGGGCGTTCACGCAATCGTTATCACCGCTTTAAATTGCGCATTCCTAAGAATGAACCTTGGACGATGATTACGGGTTTTAATGTGGATTTACGTCCTTTTGGTAGAGGATAATGGCAAAAGTCTTTTTGACCAGTTCT
>NZ_JBHILX010000026.1:0-2500 GCF_042193585.1 Bartonella sp. PS7NMGDW | reverse complement strand
CTTCATTGAGTAAGTGGTAGCGGAGCGTTCCGTAAGCCTGTGAAGGGAGACTCGTGAGAGCTCCTGGAGGTATCGGAAGTGAGAATGCTGACATGAGTAACGATAAAGGGAGTGAGAGACTCCCTCGCCGAAAGTCCAAGGGTTCCTGCTTAAAGTTAATCTGAGCAGGGTGAGTCGGCCCCTAAGGCGAGGCCGAAAGGCGTAGTCGATGGGAACCACGTTAATATTCGTGGACCTGTGGGTAGTGACGGATTGCGTATATTGTAAGATCTTATTGGATTGATCTTGCAGTGAAGCAGTTCCAGGAAATAGCTCCCACATATAGACCGTACCCCAAACCGACACAGGTGGACTGGTAGAGAATACTAAGGCGCTTGAGAGAACTACGTTGAAGGAACTCGGCAAATTGCACGCGTAACTTCGGAAGAAGCGTGACCCTTTAGCGGGCAACCGTTAGAGGGTGGCACAGACCAGGGGGTAGCGACTGTTTACCAAAAACACAGGGCTCTGCGAAGTCGCAAGACGACGTATAGGGTCTGACGCCTGCCCGGTGCTGGAAGGTTAAGAGGAGATGTGCAAGCATTGAATTGAAGCCCCAGTAAACGGCGGCCGTAACTATAACGGTCCTAAGGTAGCGAAATTCCTTGTCGGGTAAGTTCCGACCTGCACGAATGGCGTAACGACTTCCCCGCTGTCTCCAACGTAGACTCAGTGAAATTGAATTCCCCGTGAAGATGCGGGGTTCCTGCGGTTAGACGGAAAGACCCCGTGCACCTTTACTATAGCTTTACACTGGCATTTGTGTCTGTATGTGTAGGATAGGTGGTAGACTTTGAAGCAGGGGCGCTAGCCTTTGTGGAGTCATCCTTGAAATACCACCCTTACCGATATGGATGTCTAACCGCAGTCCGTTATCCGGATTCGGGACCGTGTATGGTGGGTAGTTTGACTGGGGCGGTCGCCTCCTAAAGAGTAACGGAGGCGCGCGATGGTAGGCTCAAAACGGTCGGAAATCGTTTGTTGAGTGCAATGGCATAAGCCTGCCTGACTGTGAGACTGACAAGTCGAGCAGAGTCGAAAGACGGTCATAGTGATCCGGTGGTCCCGTGTGGAAGGGCCATCGCTCAACGGATAAAAGGTACGCCGGGGATAACAGGCTGATGACCCCCAAGAGTCCATATCGACGGGGTTGTTTGGCACCTCGATGTCGACTCATCGCATCCTGGGGCTGGAGCAGGTCCCAAGGGTATGGCTGTTCGCCATTTAAAGCGGTACGTGAGTTGGGTTCAGAACGTCGTGAGACAGTTCGGTCCCTATCTGCCGTGGGTGTTGGAATATTGACAGGATCTGTCCCTAGTACGAGAGGACCGGGATGGACGTATCTCTGGTGGACCTGTTGTGGCGCCAGCCGCATAGCAGGGTAGCTATATACGGAAGGGATAACCGCTGAAGGCATCTAAGCGGGAAACCCACCTGAAAACGAGTATTCCCTGAGAACCGTGGTAGACCACCACGTTGATAGGTCAGGTGTGGAAGTGTGGTAACACATGAAGCTTACTGATACTAATCGTTCGATCGACTTGATCGTTCTCATTTCCTATATCCATTCTTAAAATAACAGAAATATTTCCAGCTTCTCATCATTCATGCTTTTTGCTGACTTGGTGGTTATGGCGGAGTGAACGCACCCGATCCCATCCCGAACTCGGCCGTGAAACGCTCCAGCGCTGATGGTACTTTGCCTTAAGGCACGGGAGAGTAAGTCGCCGCCAGGTCTGCTAAAGGCATGATAGATAACAATTCAAAAATAAAAATGTAATCAGATCAATGCTCAATACTCAGAGTAGACAATAAAAAAATCTTGTTCTAAAATATGTGACGCGGGGTGGAGCAGCCCGGTAGCTCGTCAGGCTCATAACCTGAAGGCCGCAGGTTCAAATCCTGCCCCCGCAACCAAAGTTCCAAAACTAATTCTTCCATAAAAATCAAATCACATCTAAACATCACTCTGCAACCATAGTAGAACGTGAAAATATAAAAATGTACGTAAGCGAAAATGTTATAGAATAACCCTTCACTCAAACTTCCCCCTTTAGCTGTATAGGCTTAGGGCTTTTTAGAAATTGCGAGAGCACTATGGAAGAAGAATAAAACGTACAAACTGCCTAAAAAACTATAAAAATATGACAAGGGGATGGGGTGGCTTGAAAATATTCCCTCTCTAAAAAATGCAATGCCCCATATAGACATACCACTTGCTGCTGTTTGTTCACAATAGAGTGCAAAAAATAGCGCTTAACCTAGATTCCTCTCAAAAATTCTCTGATGCCTCTCAAAGTAACTTGAAAAAAAGCTCTTGTTCATCCGTAGCTGGTAGTAGAAGTTATGTATCCATTGCAGTAGAATCTTGGTTTTTATCAGGTTTGCTAACTTGTGTATCGGAACAGACAGAAAAAAAACGTAAGGGTGGTTCTGTATCTGCTGTCATTCTCTTATCGTT
>NZ_JBHILX010000025.1:0-7716 GCF_042193585.1 Bartonella sp. PS7NMGDW | reverse complement strand
GGTGCCATTATTTCCAGTGTTTTTGGCTACTATGGTTACAGAAGCCGTAAGGATACTTTCATGCTTTAAAACGTCTACCTCTAAAGCAAACACAAAAAAAGCTGCACGCATAGTGCAGCTTTTTTGTGAAATTTTCTGATTGCCCTTTTGTATCATTGTCTCTCATATCAGAAAATTTCGCCAGCCCATAATCCTTCAATATTCCCCTTTCAAAAAACATAAGGAGCTGCTCATCACTGCCAATAGGCATTGTGCTTGTTTTGAAGAGAGCTCTGAAAACTTCCTTTCTCAACTGATCATCAAGAAAAACTATACAAAGCATGGGATATACCATAAACACGTAGAAGAAAATTGTACCTTATAACCTCTTGGGGAGGAGCATTGTGACAAAGAAAAAATCCATAATTTTCGCCCAAACTGGGCTTTTTTTCGTTTTAGGCTTTAGCAGCTTTGCCGATGAAACAGCACAAGTTACATTTGCTCTACACTTAGCAGAAAGCACAGCTTCTATTTCAATGCTGCTGTTTGCAGGGCTTATCGGGGCAATTTGTGCCGGACCCATTGCACCACGCCTCTTGCATCGCTTCCAACCAGCGCGAACAGTACCCATTGTTTTATTGTTTGAAGCGCTTTTCATAGCCGCAGCTGCAATCGCAAACCAATTTTGGGTTTATATTGCCCTTTCTTTCGCACTAGGTTGTGCTGGTTCACTCTTTTGGTCCGCTATTCTTGTTGCGGTACCTGACTTCGCAAAAAATGATCAGCAATTAGACCGTATCAATCGCGTTATCCAAACAGTTCGTAATCTTGGCTATATTGCCGGACCACTCCTAGGGGGTGTGTTGTATGGTCTATCGAACGGGCAAAAAGGATTGTTTGCACTTTCAATCATGGTTCTTTTTGCTACCTTTATCACTCTCTTCTGTTTTAAAAGTCTCAAACTTCATACACAAACGACAAACACAACACAGCAAGCCAAAAAAGGGCTAGATTTAACGGGTCTCTTGCGTAAAAAAAATGTCGTCTATGCTCTTGCGCCCCTCATCATTACCATCATCCTCACCTCTGCTCTCAACGTCTTATCGATTGTCCGCATTCGTACCGATCTCAACTTAAGCGCTGAAACCTATGGGGTGATCACAAGTATGCTAAGCCTAGGCTTAGTGGTTGGTCCACTCTGCTTCTCCAATCTTTTCCACCATTTTGGCAATGCCGCTGGAGCATCACTAGCTGCCGCAACCATTGGCTTTGCAATTTTCTGTTTTTCCTTAACAAACTTCACATGGCTGATGATGCTATCATTTTTCATCCTTGGGAGTGCCAATGGTGTGCAAAATGCCTTAATGGCAAGTTTTATGATGAAAGCCATCCCCAAAGAACAACGAAACAGTCAAATGCCTGCCTATATCTTCATCATACAGACATCCGTATGCCTTGGCTTTCTAGGAGCCGGCTTTGTAAAAGTGCATCATACCCAAAGCACACTGTTTATCATTGGCATCGCCACAATGATCGCAGGCATATTAGGTTTTATTGTGAACAGTGCCGTACAAAAAAAGAAACAGAGAGAATTTGATAATGGTTAGTGGACGAGGCGTTTTTCTCAAGCAAACCATACACCCCAAAAGGACATGACAATCACCGCCCTATCAAATCCCAATAAAATCCCTATCAAATCGTTGTATCCCATGCAACCCCATACCAACCCAATAGGACTTTGATAAACCACTCTTTAATGTAGAGCAACTAATAACCCTCCCAAAAACTTGATATTTTAAAGTAAAAAAAAACGATAACATCATGCAACAAGACCCTATAGGCTTAAACTTTTACAATGGAACAGGCGGTTATGTATGGCAACTTGCAGACACCATGCAACATGACTTGAATGAAAACATCCATACGCTTGAATTGCAAAAACCAACGCCGCCCATAGCCATCAATTCTTTCGCTGTATACCCAAGTGAACTCAATCCTTTATCACGCGTTCAATGGGCAAAAGATGTACAAATAATAAAAAACAAACCAGCACTCATTGGCAAACGGCAAATACAACCCATCACCATTGTTTCTACAAAAGGAGCGGCATTTGGCGGATTCGACTTTCCCACATTTGAAGCACTTCGTGAAGGCTGCCTTGTCCAATCACTAAGAGAAATACAATTCTATAGTACTCTTCTTGCCTCTGGAAGTCTTTTGATATCACTGCTACGACACGGTCTCATCGAAACAGATCAAAAAGCATTTTCAGAAAATGATGCAACCGCTCTTTTACGAGAGCCAACATGTATTATCATAGATTCTTCTCTTGGCACTCTTGCCATTAATCAACTCAATGGGCGTACAATCCGTCTTCATGAAAAAACAAAACATCTCTTGACGCAAGCCACCACACCAATGCACATTCAACACCCTATAGAGGATTCAATAAAGTTTTTTGTAAAAGCAGGAATGCTACGATTGGTAAAATTATAAGGGTAAAAAGATGCAGCTGATAAGACCTGGCATGGGAACAGAAAATAGTGCACAGCTCATTTATGCACTTATTCAAATGGCAAGACCGCGCACAGTCATTGAAATCGGTGCTGGTGATAGTACGCGCTTTATCGCAAAAGCACTTCAAAAAGCGAAATTATCATGGCAACAAGATAAAAAACTTTTAGAATCCTCCACTTGGGAAGAACGTACAGCTTTACTTGATCCTTCAGGGATTCCTGAAAATTACGAACCTCGGCTTATCACAATTGATGATTTTACAGTCGAAGGTCAATCAGCAGAAGAAGCATGGCAAAAACTGCTTCAAGACGGTATTGAAAAAGACATGGTAACATTTATCCATGAGAATTTCTTCTCTCTCGATGATGAAACGCTCAAATCTTGGGGACCAATAGATTTTGCTTGGCTTGATGCTGGTACTCCCGCAGATGATGTGCGATTTGTTATAACCCTTTGGGAACACATCACCGCGGGTGGTTATCTTTGTTTGCATGAACCAACCATGACCTCAACCGTTGCGCTTAATGGGGCACAGCGGGTGCGACGTGTCAGAACCCCTTTGTGGGAAGAAATTCTCTACCGGCTTGATGGCTCCTATGAAGCTTTAACACTCCCCGAAAACCACAAATATCGCCAAGGTGGTCTGGGGATTATTCGCAAACGCACCCCAGCCGAACAAATTGTACGCGCACAATCGCTACAAGCAGAACTCATAGAAATCAATGAAATTCCCATTCGCAATGATATTTTGCCCATGGGAAAAGAAACCCTTCACAAACGCAATACCCGCAATTCACTGATCTCTGCCATGACCTCCCCGACACTACGCGCTGTTTATGCCGCCATTATCCTTGGTGCAAAAAATCTTACTGATATCCTCAAACATGTCGATTCAGATGCCAAAACCATTCATAAATCCATCAATCGCCTTTTGAATCTTGGACTTATTCACAACACAACAGCAGGATTTCAAGCCGAAGAGACAGTGTGGAAAATGCTAGAAAATAAACATGAGCGGAATAGGGAAAATTTAAGCGACCGCCATTTAGAAACAGAAGAGATGCTATCAAAAATTGGTGAAGCCTTTCAAAAGGAAAAAATCTATAGCGAAACGGAAGTTTCCAAGATATGCAATCTCTTTACGGTAGACTTTGCCCGATTACGGCGCACTCTTGTTGAGAAGGGGTTTTTACAACGCCATGGAGGCAAATATCAACGCATGCGCTAAAAGAGGATGAATAACCTTCCACTAAAAAAATATAATTTCATTAAAAGGTTATAAAATCATTCATCTCATTCATATGTTGACAATCTATGGAGCGGTTAGTACATCCCCTTCATAAAAGATACATTAGAGTAACAAGAATGCGGGGGAAAAACAAAAATGCGGGGTGTCAGTTGGTTATCAAATAGGATTAGAAACAGTCAAAACCATCAAGAGAAGATATGGGATCAAGGTCTCAATGACCTGACGATTATTGCGCGAACACCAAGGCATAGTGTTGTTGCTCAACCCAGATCATGCTCGATATTTCTAAAAACATCGTAGAAAAACAAAAAATAATATTCTTGCAGTGGACTGACCGGTAAATCAATAAAGATACTATTTCAACGAAATGTGTTCAGCGGAAACAGGGCTCATAAGACGTCCTCAACAGATACAACAAAATGTATTTGATCATTTAACAGCACTTCTATGGAAATTCCATGAGCAAAAATAAAATTCCTTTTTTCATCTATAGCGCAGTTTTTCTTTCTGAATTTTCCTTTTTCTTTGTACTCCCTCTGATTGGAAACTCTTCTCTCATAACTGCTGCCAATGTTGCTTTTTATCTCGCTGGATCAGTAATCCTTGAAAGCATTCTCATGGTAACCACAACGGGTTTATTAGAAAAATTTTCGCGTAAACTCTTAATGGCTACCGCCTTTATTTTAAGGAGTATTGCTTTTGTGTGCATTATCCTATCGCTTACACCTTCTGCATGGTTGATCTTTTTTACCTTAATGGCTTTTTCGAAAGCAATTTCCAAGCCATTTTTGAGAGAAATTTTATCAGAACATCTCAATGGAAGTACTCTTAAACGCGCATTAACTCTCTATTCTTTTTTTCAAAACGCTGCTGTCGTTATCGCCCCTCTTGTTGCAACGAGTGCCATAAAATATAACGCATCGACCTTCTTAATGGCTTTTTTTGCACTCATTGGTTTGTATCTTTGTGTTTTATCCATTCAAATTGTTTATCACTACCCCCATAAAAAATTATCTCTTGAAAAGAACAAAAAAATAAAGAAGCCTTTTCTTTCTTCTTTAAAAACAATAATCCATAATCGTTCTATCACTTATTTGCTGGTCACGGCTTTGCTTTGTGCATTCCTCATGGGAATTTTCATCACCACCACAACACTTCTCAATAAATTTGACAGCAATCTCGCCCCTTATAGTGGAATTTTCTTTTCAATTGTTGGCATCAGTATTTGTATCTGGCAAGGAATAATCAATAAACATCTCAGCCTTTCTGATAAATCAACTTTCTACCTATTATGGCTTACGGGAAGTTTTGCTGCATTTTTCCTCATAGGTGGCGTCTTTACCGCTGTGACTGCGTTAATTGCCTACAGTGTCTATGAATCTGTCATGGTTCCAGAAATATACTATCAAGCAGGGAAAACAATCGCATCCGTCTCTTCCAGTGTTCTTTTTAGTTATATTCTTGTTATTTCAAATATTGGCCAAGCCGCCGGCTCATGGACAAGTGGATGGATCATCAGCCATTTCAACAATCACATCGCTTTCACCTTTTGCATAATTGTTGGTGTCTCCGCCTTTGCTTATTGCCTTTGCCTCATGCAAACTAAAAAAATAAGGAACTTCAATGTCACATATAATTTTTGAAAACCAGTAGCACAACAAGGGTGCCCAAAACACTTCGCCATAAATGGCTCAATTATGAGTTTGTAACACACTCTGCAGCAAAGAAGCTCGAAACGGTCTTTAAAGATTGCTCTGTAAACCCTATTGCCAATTGCCTCACAGCTTAAAGGATTATGGGGGGATTTTTATTTGCACATGAAATTTGTAGACTACTCAAAGTAACATATTATCCATTTGCCTCTATGGTTGATCTTGAGACTTTGAGTTCAGCTATCGAAGAATTTTCTATCGATACCATCATATGCCTGCCAAGTTTTGCGGATAAACTTATTACGATATCTCGGAAGCAAAAATTAAAATGTCTAAAAAACCTATTCTATCTTGGAGAAGCCTTTCAAGCTGAATCTGTGTTGAAAATAAAAGACATAATCCCTGAATTAGATATTAAACCCCTTAGCTTTACCACAAAAGAAACTTCTCCAATAGGATTCCAGTGTTCCGAGATTGATGGTGACATTTATCATCTTTATGATCACATTCAAGTAAAGTCAAATCCTGAAAATGATGAATTAATTGTCTCTGTTTTTTATCCTGAAGATGTACCATTACTTGAGCACGCCACAGGTGATGTTGTTCATATTGCATAGGATCAATCATGCGATTGTGGCTATCATGGCCATACCTTACACCTGAAAGGAAGAACACCAACTTTTTATAATATTATAGGAACTTCAATTTCTGTACACGATTTTACAAATATCTTAAATCTTCAAGGTTGCACTCTTTCGGCGAAAGACTATTCAACTCATTATAATCAATCAATTTGAGAACGGTGTTGGCGTTTTATTGTTTATTGATTCACGTTACAATATTGAGAGAAATGCCCTTTTATCATCCCTCTCATCCTCTTATCTGATAAAAGACATTATCAATAAATCACAATTTTTCCATGTTTGCTTTATGCAGAAATCTCAATTTATTCGCTCCTCAAGCTCTGAAAAAATAAAATCCTTTTTTCAAACGACTGAATATCCTATAGTGCTTGATGGTGATTTAGTAGAAATTAAATAAGATAAGATTATAAACTTCATCGATAAGTTCTTCATTATCACTGGAATCTTACACGTTTTTTTCCTTGCTCTTAGCGCAATGAGCCTTTCCATAAAAGCATTTCGAATAAAACAAAACACAACCTTTAAAGTAATTTGCACAAAAGTATATTTAAGGTAGGGTAAAAAATCATCTAATTTGTATCTCCTTGTACAGAGGACAGAGATAGACACCTTGCGCATAGATATGTGGTTAAGTTCAAGGAAAGGTAAAAGCGTAAAAGAAAGCAGCACCTCTTTTAGGTTAGCTTCTTCGAGCCTTTTAAGTGCAAAAATTACAGAGCTTAAGTTTTAGTTGAACAAACCCTATGTAAGGGTTAGGCTGTTAGTTATAAGGCATTATCTCAAGCTATTAGCTATTTAGTGCTCAATTTTTCACAGACGGTGATACCTCTGAACTTCTTTATTATAAAATTGCTGCAAGAATGTTCCGCCTGCTTTGAAAAGACAAAAAACATCCATAGCTGATCTCTAAGAGCATGCTTTTGTGTGGTGTAGCTTTACAAAAACAGCTTCTAAAAAAGCCCCAAGCCTATACAGCTAAAGGAGGGGATGTGAAGAAGTATTATCTTTTAAGGATTAAGGAGTATGGCTTTCTGGTAAAAATATCGTTCTAGCTCTATAACAGGTAGCCTCTTGAACGATGTGGAATAAGGAGCAAAAGAGATACAAGAACGCCCTTATTTTTCACAAGCTTTTGTTCTCTGAAGATTATCTAGTAAGACTTAAGCGCGCGCGCCCCATTCCCTCAGTATAGCCTTCTCTATAGCTTATAAAACCCAATATTCCTATAGCGAGATAAAATTTAATGATCACGCGCTCTATAACTTCCCCTCCCCACGTGCCAGCTTCCATTCAAACGTCAGTACCGATGGCTGCAAAAGCAAAAAGCCACCTCTTCTTTTTCTCACGCAGAAAACTTTTTCTCCATCACGCTCATTTCAAAAAGAGATCGCAAAAATCATCAATTCTTCAAAGAACATGCCATCCTAGAAGCGGCAAAAGGTGCTAGAGCAGATGGCCCAAGAGATGATGTGAGATGTCCCTTTCAAAACAGATAGTACATTGCGCCAAGGATAGGGATATACAGCGTCTCATGGCTTTCTCAATTATGATTTATGTATGTTAGGATAGGTGTAAAGAAGCTTTTCTCTAGATGCTTTAACGATAAGAGAATGACAGCAGATACAGAACCACCCTTACGTTTTTTTTCTGTCTGTTCCGATACACAAGTTAGCAA
>NZ_JBHILX010000024.1:0-9699 GCF_042193585.1 Bartonella sp. PS7NMGDW | reverse complement strand
GCCAATGGACATGATGGGCGTCTTTTACTCTATTGTTATGCTGGCTGCTCTTTTAGAGAGATCATACAAGCGCTCATGAGAATTGGCTTGCTTGGAAAACAAGCCTTTTTTGATAAAGCTTATGATCACACGCTCTCTTTCTCAAAACAGTTTTGTGCTGATCTCAAACGAGCAAAACAGAAAGCAGAGAGAGTAAAAGCAATTTGGCAACAATGCCAACCAATCAAAAATACTTTAGCAGAAACCTATTTACGTATGCGGGGTATTACATGTGATTTGCCTGCTGATTTACGCTTTTACGACAAATGTTCGCACCCCTCTGGGGGTACATTGCCCGCGTTGATTGCTCTTGTTAAGGGGGCTGGTTCCTTTGCCATTCAATGTTGGGATCTGTAACAGGCGGCGCTGTGCATTTAAGTCAAGCCAATCCCAAACATCTGGTCATTTGTGAGGGCATTGAAACCGGTCTGGCTCTGCTGTCTGGGTTGTTATCAGAACCCGTTAATTTATAGGCGTCCCTTTCAACCCTATGAAAATGCAAAATAGATATAAAATATCTATTTTAATAGTACCTATTGAAGAAATAGTAAAAATACATTACATTAGAACTACTTTGTAACACATTAAGTGGTCGTAAAATGGCTGAGACGACATTTACCTTTCGCGTCGATGATGTATTAAAAAATGAATTTTCCAAAGCAGCAAAGGCGTGTGATAGATCTGCTGCACAATTATTGCGCGATTATATGCGCGATATCGTAAAAGAACAAAAAGAAAAAAGTGCATACGATTTATGGTTTCGGGAACAAGTTCAATTAGGGATAAATTCTGCTAATGCAGGTGATATAATATCTTCTGAAGAAATCGAAGCAGAAGCAAAGGAATGGCGCTTAAAAACACAAAGTAAACTCGATAGATCAACTTTATGAAGCTAATTTGGACACAAGTAGCACACGTTGACCGCAAAAAGATCCGTGAATACATATCACAAGATAATCCTTCTGCTGCCTTAAAGTTTGATCAACTTTTATCTGAAAAAGTAGAAAAACTTGTTAAACTTCCTACTCTTGGTCGTTTAGGACGAATTGTAAATACACGTGAACTTATTGTACATCCAAATTATATCATGATTTATGATATTTCAAATGGCGTTGTGCGTATTTTACGTGTGCTTCATACAAAGCAAAAGTTTCCTTAATCAACTGTATTTTTATTTATTTAGTAATTGAAGCAAATTATTTTCTACAATACTGCGCTCCGTATCAGTAAGTAATGATAGATTACTATTTTTATAATGTTGCGAATATGATTGCATAATGCACTTTGCACACCGCTTAGTTTCTACTCGTAAAAATAATGATGATACTCTTGGTAAACGACGTTTTATTATCAATGATGTCATGGTCGAAAAGCTTAGGGAACTCTTAAAAGAAACCCCCATGGTCTCTTAATGGTGCGTGATGAATTGTCTGGTTTTTTAGCAAATCTGGAACCTAAGGGATATCAAACAGACCGTGCTTTTTATCTAACGGCTTTTAATGAAGATGATCAATTTACCTATGACCGTATCGAGCGTGGAACCATTTTTATCCCTCATGTCACTTTATCTATGATTGGAGGCATTCAACCCTCACGAATTATTCCCATCATTCAAGCAATACAGCGTGGAATAAACGATGATGGTTTACTGCAACGCTTTCAAATGATTGTCTGGCCCGATGACAATAAAGAGTGGCAATTGGTTGATAAACCGCCCAATCAAGAGGGGTGGCAAAAGTATGAAGGAGTTTTTCGCTCTTTTCGTGATAAACGCTTAGGGTCTCCCGAACAACCACTGATTATGCGTTTTTCTCCTAAAGCACAAGTGAAGTTTTATGAATGGTTCGAGCATCTTCATAAAGAGGCAAAAGGAGGTACGCATTCAGAAAGCTTACAATCGCATCTTTTAAAAATGCCAAAGACCATAGCAAGCCTTGCGTTGATTTTTGAACTTCTTGACACTGGTCGTTTAGAAATTGGACTCTATGCCATCACAACAGCGTTGCGTTGGACAAGTTATCTGCTAAGCCATACCAAACGTCTTTATGCGGCGCATGATACATTAACAGCAGAGCGTGCAAAATTAATTGTCGAGCGTTGTAATCATTTATCTGATGTTTTTACAGCAAGGGATATCTATAGACGGTGTTGGCGTTCTTTAAAAGACAAGGAAGCTGTGAAGCAAGCTTTAGAGCTTTTATGCCGTTGTAACTATATTCGTGAAATTTCTGAAGAGAATAATGGCTTAGGTCGGCGTCCTGATAGACGGTATGAATGGCATCCTTTCGTCAAAAGCAACAACATAAAACAATAAAGAAACCTCTTTTTAAGTCTTTAAAACATCACGCAAAACTCTTTTAATGGCATTCTCATCAAGGAACTTTTCTCCCCCAAAATGATCTGAGTGGCTTTGTAAAAAGAGTTTTGTCATTTTTGTCAGTTTAGTCAGTTCATTCTAGCCCCTATAGCATTTTTTTCAAATGGTAAAAAAATAAAAACATTATATTTCAATAGGTTAATATCTTTAAAACATAACTCATATCAAGAGTACAATCTTTAAAGATAACCAATGATGTGAATTGATTAAAACTTGTCAGTTTGTGTCTGTAAATTGAACTGACAAACTAGATTATTTTAGTGAATCATAAAACCTATCAAAATAATCATTCTGATATTTTAAAGCCCATAGTATATTTATCTTGATTAACCCGTGAAACGAATAGGAAATTTCACTATTTTGCTGATCTGCTCTCTCTCATATGCTGTGGATAAACAGCCATAAAAAAACCTTTTGAAAAAAATTTATCCGCTTTTGAATGACTTTACCTCTTCTGATACTCGCTATTTATCCTAAATGGATTTAATTGACTTCATTTCGATTCTTTTGAAGAGAATTAATCAATAGAATATATTGTCATGGAGTCTATTCTTTATGCTTCGCCCTCATCATTCTGATAATGAACACGTCACTTTACGCTCTCTCTTAGAATATTATCGTCAACGAGCTAAATCACCCCGTGAATTAGGAACCATGTTTGAAAACCTTGTCATGGCTTATTTGACAAACGACCCGCTTCAAAAGCAGGAATACGAAAAGGTTCAAACTTATTTGGAATGGGCTAAGGAGCATGGAGAAGATGGAACTGATATTGGCATTGATCTAGTCGCTACAGTCCGTGATGAAGGTGGCTATGCGGCTATTCAATGTAAATGCTATGACGCCTCTCACATAATTAAAAAAGAAGATATTGATAGTTTTATAGCAGCTTCTGGCAAAAAGATCTTCACGCGTCGTATTCTGATTGATAGCACCGAAACAGATTGGAGTGACAATGTTGAACTGACTTGTGAGGGGCAAGAGGTTCGTATTCAACGCATAAACCTTTTTGATTTAGAGAACAGTCAAATCGATTGGGGGGCGTATAAAGAACAAGGACAAGCCGTTCTTAAAGAGCAACCCAAAAAAAAGCTTTTAGATCATCAAAAAGAAGCCCTTGAGAAAGTCTGTGAAGGATTACAAGAAGCAGACCGTGGCAAGCTGATTATGGCATGTGGAACGGGCAAGACTTTCACCAGTTTGAAGATAGCAGAAACTCTTGCTGGGAAAGGCAAGCGTGTTTTGTTTTTGGTGCCCTCCCTTGCTCTTATCTCTCAAACAATTCGTGAATGGACAGAAGATACAGAAGTGCCTTTGCGTTCCTTTGCCGTGTGTTCCGATACACAAGTAGGAAAACGTCGTAAGAATAAAAATGATGCTCTTGAATTTGATAGCTCTGATCTTGCCTTGCCGGCTACCACGGATGCAAAAGAACTGGCTCGCAAAGCGGGTAAGGTTTCACATGATCTGATGACCGTGGTGTTTTCCACTTACCATTCAATCCAAGTGATTTCGGATGCACAAAAAGACCATGGTTTACCCGAATTTGATTTGATCATCTGTGATGAAGCGCATAGAACCACTGGGGCTTCATTGGGAACTGAAGACAATGAATCTGAATTTATCAAGGTTCATGATAACAGCATCATTCGAGGTAAAAAACGGCTGTATATGACAGCAACGCCCAAGATCTTTACCGATGATGCCAAAAAGAAAGCCGATGAGATCAATGCCGTTCTAGCTTCTATGGATGATGAAGAGCTCTATGGAAAAGAGCTTTATACCTATACCTTCTCAAAAGCCGTTCAGAATGAACTCTTAGCACCTTATAAGATTATTGTTTTGGGTGTTAATGAAGAGGAAGTAAGTCAATCCATTCAACATCTGATGACCGATGAAAATTATGAACTTATTCTTGATGATAAAACCAAGATCATAGGTTGTTATCAAGCCCTTGCCAAAATAGATCTAAAAGTTGATCTAAGTGATGACCCCAATCCCATGCGGCGGGCTTTAGCATTTTGTAAAGACATTAAAACTTCTGAACGTATCCGTGATACCTTCAATTCTCAAGAAATACAGGAAGAATTATTTAATCTTCATCAACTCTATAAAGAGACGCCGCCTCTTCACTGTACCTTTGCTCATATTGACGGAAAACAAAGTGCCAAAATGCGCAATAAAGCCCTTGATTGGCTTAAGGAAGATGCGGGGGAAAATAGTTGCCGTGTGCTCACCAATGTAAGATGTCTGTCTGAAGGGGTGGATGTACCCGCTCTTGATGCCATCATGTTTTTACACCCGCGTAAAAGTCATGTGGATGTGATACAGGCGGTGGGGCGTATCATGCGCCGTGCAAAGGATAAGAAAAGAGGCTACATCATTTTACCCGTTGGGATCCCTGCTGGGGTTTCTGCTGAACATGCTTTACGCTACAATAAGAGATACAAGGTAGTCTGGCAAGTGATCAATGCTTTGCTTGCTCATGATGAGAATTTTGAAATCACCCTTAACCAGATGATTTTGGGGCAAGATGTTAGTGATTCTTTGGAGATTGTCGCCTTAAAGAGCATGACCGCGGTTGAGGATAAACTTCATATCCATGAAAAATCAGAACATATGGGGCTTGAGATTGGAAAAGCCGCTCATGAACCACAAATTATTCATAGCGTAACAGGAAGATTACCTTTTTATAAAGAGTTTCCCAATGCTTTGAAAACCCTTATTGCAAAGAAATTTGCTATTGCGGATTATTGGGAAAATTGGGCAGGCAATGTTGCTGAGATTGCTCAAAATCATATCACGCATCTTCAAAACCTGCTTGCTGATGAAAACAGTGAAGCCTTTCATGCTTTTGATGCATTTCATAAGGAATTAAAGAACAACTTAAACAGTGAAATAAAGCAAGAGGAAGCCATTGAGATGTTAGCGCAACATCTTGTCACGCGTCCCGTGTTTGAAGCCTTGTTTGAAGGAAATGAATTTGTGCAAAACAATGCCATTTCGCAAGCAATGGAAAGGATCTTAACAGAACTGGATAAAACCAATATCGAGGAAGAATCCAAGGAATTACAAGAGTTTTATAACAGTGTAAAGCTTCGTGCTTCTGGGATTACCTCGCCTTTAGCAAGGCAAAATCTTATTATTACGCTTTATGAAAGCTTTTTTGCCAAGGCATTTAAGAAAACCACGGATAAGCTTGGGATTGTTTATACCCCCGTTGAGGTCGTGGATTTTATCATTCATTCTGTTGATGATGTGTTGCGTAATGAATTTGGAAAAAGCCTAGGATCACGGGGGGTTTCTATACTTGACCCCTTTACTGGAACGGGTACCTTTATCACACGGTTATTACAATCGAATCTCATAAAACCAGAGGATATGGCATATAAATTCCGTCATGATATCCATGCCAATGAGATTGTTTTGCTTGCCTATTACATAGCAGCGATTAACATTGAATCGACCTATCATAGTCTTATGAAAGGTGAGTATATCCCTTTCAAGCATATTGGTTTGGCTGATACGTTTCAAACGCTTAAAGAAAAAAACTTGATAGACGGTATACTCAAAGAAAACAGTGAATATTTAGAACACCAGAAAAATCTGAACATCAAAGTTATCTTTGGTAATCCCCCTTACTCGGTAGGACAAAAGAATGAAAACGATAATAATCCCAATATATCTTATCCCATATTAGATGATCGTATTCGTGAGACTTATATAGCTAAATCGAAAGCAACTAGTACGCAAAAGTTATATGATAGTTATATCCGCGCTATCCGCTGGGCTAGTGACCGTATTGATAATGCTGGGGTAATCGGCTTTGTCACAAATGCCGGTTTTATTACTGGACATTCTATGGATGGTTTACGCAAATGCCTCGTTGAAGAATTTAGCAGCCTTTATATTTTCCATTTACGGGGGAATGCACGGACTTCTGGAGAACAACGTAAAAAGGAAAGTGGTGGCATTTTTGGTGAAGGATCTCGAGCTCCCATAGCTATCTCTATTTTGGTTAAAAATCCAGAATCTCAACAGCGTGGCAAAATATATTTCCGTGATATTGGAGATTATCTCTCGAGAAAAGAAAAGCTTATAATAATAGAGTCTCTTGGTAGCATTGATGGTATTACACGGAGCAAACAAGGTTGGCAAATAATTACACCAGATAAGTACAGTGATTGGCTTGATCAACGTGATGACAGTTTCAAAACATTCTTAGCTATGGGTGTCAAAAAGGGGCATGATAAAAAGCTCTTTGAAACTTATTCTCTTGGTGTTTCAACCAATCGTGATGCTTGGACGTATAACTCAAGCCGTGAATCTGTAAAGAAAAATATGAATAACATGACTGCCTTCTATAATAATGAGGTAAAACGTTTAAATAATACCTATTCACATGCTGATCGTACAGCACGTGCAAAGGTCGTGAATGATTTCGTCAATTCCGATGTAAGAAAGATTAGTTGGAGCAGTACTCTTAAGAGAGAATTATTAAGAGGTAAATTTTCCGAATTTGAAGATAAATGCCTTATTCAAAGCCTATACCGTCCTTTTACACAACAATGGCTTTATTACAATAGCGTCTTTAATGAAGCAGTTTATCAAATGCCGCGGATATTCCCGATAAGACAAGCGGTTGATAATAAGGTGATACAAATTACAGGTATAGGAGCAAAGAAAGACTTTTCTGTATTGATGACTAAAGCTTTGCCTAATTTAGATTCAATAGAAAAAGGTCAATGTTTTCCACGCTATATTTACGAAGATACTACGGTTTCAAAAAATAAAAATGAGAAACAATCCCATTTGTTTACAAACTCTATAGAGGAAAACAAAACAGCTGGTTTACAAAGGCGTGATGCCATTACGGATGAAGGGTTAGAACATTTTAAAGTAGCTTATCCTAATGAGACTATCACTAAAGATGATTTGTTCTATTACGTTTACGGTTTACTTCATTCGGAAGATTATCGCGCCCGTTATGCTGATAATTTATGCAAAGAATTACCTCGCATTCCTTGCGTAAAGAGTGCTGATGATTTTTGGAAATTTGTGACAGCAGGGCGTGAACTCGGTCATTTGCACGTGAATTATGAAACTGTAGAACCTTATCCAGTGACCTTTAAAAGGGGTAATCCAAAAGTTACAGAGATCTCTAATCCCGAAAAATTCTATTACGTTACAGAAATGAAATTCGCTGGGAATAGTAAGGAAAAAGATAAATCGATTGTTTTTTATAACAGCAATATCACAATAACAGATATCCCTCTTGAAGCTTATGAGTATATCGTCAATGGTAAACCCGCTCTTGAATGGGTTATGGGGCGTCAGTGTGTAAAGACTGATAAAAAGAGTGGTATTGTGAATGATGCTAATCGCTATGCTGTTGAAACTGTTGGCAACCCTGCTTATCCATTAGAGTTGTTTCAGAGGGTTATTACCGTAAGTTTGGAAACAATGAAAATCGTAAAAAAACTACCAAAATTAGAAATGAGAGAAACTGAATAGATTTGGCATGCTAAACTCACAAAGGGGTATAGAATCTTATAACCATAATCTATACCTCTCTTGTTAAGTTGATTAGATACAATCTTTAAAAGGAGTGTTTATATGCATTATTCTAAAAAGAAGAAACTTACACTTTTAAATACTCTACTTTGAATTGCTTTAAGACTTTTAAGAAATCCCATCTTAAAGTGAATACGCTTCTTTTATATTGCCTTTAAAAGATTAAACCGTAATCTAAAATGATAGCTTTATTGTTATCAGAAGCTTTATTTAAAGAGGGTTATGTATATTCATTTTCTTATATTACTTATAGGTTTTGAAGGTTCTTAAAACCCCCACCCCCCCCTACAAAACGTATGTTATTGATTGAATTTAAAGGTTGTATTATTGATATAGGTTGTTTTTTTGAAAAGTTGATAAAAATTAACATATTGAAATATAATGACTTTTATTTTGATTTTTAAAATATATAAAGAGGGGGCGTAAAAAGCACCTCCAAAACCCCCAAAAACCCCTAAACCTCCAAAACTCACAACCATAATGGTCTTGATAGCATTTATTATGATTATAATCCCTTTCTTTTGAAAGGCTTTAAAAGATCACATACTCTCATAAGACACGTTTTAATCATTCACTAAATGATCACTTTTGTCGATTCAATGTACTGACACAAACTGACAAATATATATTTATAGTTGTATTTATTTGTTATGGTTGTTTTAATAAGTTGTATTTTGAAAAATTGATAAAACTTAACTTATTGAAATATAATGATTTTAATTTTATCTCATTTAAAAAAAATGATATAGGTTCTAAAAAGAACTGACAAAAATGACAAAAGTCTATTAAAAGGGATTTTGCTCATCTCTATAATTATCATTCTTTCTTTAGATGTTTTCATAAAAAGCAGTAAATCATAATTATCATATATTCTATTTATCATTTCTCTTATGAAAATGGAAAATGATGCCATGGCTATAAAGAACATAACAGCCATAGAGAATGCGTGAAAAAAGCAGGCTTTCATAATCACATGCAAATGAAGGCATGATTATAAAGACAGTCCCTATAAAAAGCTGTTAAGTTGCAAATGTGTTATTAAAAGAAATTAACAGAAATCTTAAAAACCATTTAGTAAAAAAACTGATAGGTTATAAAGATAAAAATACGCATTATGAGAGCGTTTTTAAATATTATAAATGTATAGATTCAAAAAATAACGCAATCTTTTCATAAAGCCTATAATATAGCTTTAAAAGCATATAAATATAAAAGAAGCAATTGATAATAACATGATAAATGTTTACACATAATAAATTTAAAAAAATATCAAAAAAGATAAAATATTAATTGACAATCAATACGTATTTTGCTATATGAATAATTAAGTGATCAAAACACTAAACATGTAGCGAAGAGGTTACGATAAACCTAATCCTATTAAAAACTGACTATCTTTTATGCTTTTGTTAGCATATATAGTGATTTTGTCGGGTGTAGTTACGCTATACAATACCCTTTTATGGGAAAAGCGTAACAACGGACTACATGCCGTGTTTTGAGCGCCCGGCATCCTTATAGGGTGTTAATTCAAAATTATAAACATGTAGGATTTAATTATGACAACTATATCAAAAAATACCCCCGTTATCTCTTCCATTGCAAATGAAACCGCCCCTGTTAATCAACAAGAGCCTGCAAAAAAATACGAATTTACCAATGAAAAATTCACTTTTGATGGTCTTACTTTACACCGTATACGTGCTCTA
>NZ_JBHILX010000023.1:7313-11077 GCF_042193585.1 Bartonella sp. PS7NMGDW | reverse complement strand
TGATCACCACGGGACCATGGAGAAGGACACTATAGGTCGTATCATTGATCCAACGAAGCATCTGCACCGGCTTTGCTGTTCGAATGGTTCTGCTTATGGCATCAATGGCTACACGATCACCAAACTCTTCTGGAAACCAAACGCCATGAATGGTTTTTGCATCATTGCCATAGCCGGTAAATTGCAAACTGGGGGACCTGCCAAAACGCTCCATACAAACCCATGAGGCAGAAAACTCTTCTTCAAAGGATTGGAAATTCAGCCAATCCACATAAAATTGATGCGGACCTAACATCATCAAAGGATCTCTCATAGGTTCCCTCCCCTCATTCTGTCCCCCCATGCAGAGCATTAGCGCGTGCCCGTTGAATGGCGTGGGCAACCGCACGACCAGTGTCCACAGGATCACGGGCGCCATTGACATGCACTGTGATATTTTGATTGTGCGTGATGGGGGAACGGTCTTTGTCTCTTTGCTCTCTCGCAAATGAATTTACAGGAGAAGCCCCCGCAAATTGTGGTATGGGCTGAATGGCTGTTTTACCCCCCAAAAAACTTGGCAAAAACTCTCTTACATCAATGGAACCAATCCACCCCTTCATGCGATGAGGCAAAGATTTACAAAAATCTGTCAATTGTGAGATGGTGCCCATAAAACCATCAACAATCAGGATAAAACCGCGTACAATGCGTAAAGTCATGCTTTAACTCCTTGCTGCTTTACGATAAGTTTCAAGCGTATCGCCAAATTGATAAGTCATTTTCTTTTGGATATCTTGCGCCAAACGGTCAAAATAAGCGCTATTGCGCCGGCTGCCGAAACTCAAATCTTCTAAGGGTGGCACTTCTTCTGCATCAAACTCGACCCGCAATTTTCCCAATTGTAAAGTGCTGTTGGAATTTAAATCGCGGTCAAACCAAACCCGCCCACCCAAAAGCGCTCCACGCGCAATCAGATCATCAAGAAACTGCGTGAGGCTGCGGGTAATGGCAATAACATGTTGACCAGTAAGGTTTTCATCATTGGCCCAAGGGCGGAAATTGTTGATGATCGTTTTTTCCAATGCTGCACGGGTGCGCACCACATTGACAAAACGCCAGAGTGGATCACTAGAGGTGGTATGATTTCCCCATAAAATACGTCCATTGGCAGCTATTTGTCCCCCAGAATTACCTAAATGCGCATTTTGGCTAAGCCGTGCTGGAATAAAGGTCGCAATATCGGCTTGATTGAGGCGATTTGCCTCATGATCGATTTCCCCATCAAAATAGCTAATCGGGCGCGCCGTGCCTAAAATGCCTTTAACATCTTGGTTGGAGGGAGACCAAAAAACACCGCCCCTTTGCTTGTCACGTTTGATAAACATCGCCGCCGCAAAAGGACTTGCGGGTTTAACACTAACACCCCCATCAGAATTTGCCACCCGTACAAAGGGATCAATCAGGTAACAAAAATGCAACAATTAAACTTCCCCCTGAAGATATAGCAGAACTCGCGGCAGAGCTTGATAAAAAGTTACAAGAGCTTGTTCAAGACATCAAAGACAAGGAAGAAATAGAGCTTACCTTGCCTCTTTTTAAAATTGCATTTAAAACGTCAAATAGAGGTTGAAAAAGCACTCAAGAGCTACACAAATCCAACTTAACCATCATTATACAATAGAAAATGAAGGTGCATTTCTCCTTACATTAAGATTTTTAATAACACTTTGTTTTTAACATATTATATTTTTTTTTGCTTTTTGGGCTGATTTTGGAGCGAAGTTCACAATTTATAGATTTTTTTCAAAGGGGCTTAAAAGGCGGTTTTCTAGGCTTTCACAGAGTTTTTTTTAAATCTTCAAAGCCTTTTCCTATTTTTCCATTGAATCACAGTTTTTTCTCATTTTCACTATTTTTTAGATGTCAAAATCCATTTTGATAAAACGCCCATTTAATGGTGAAAATTAGTCATAAAAAAATCATAAACTCCCACCTATTCCCACTTAAAAAAAACTCCTGTCAAACGACAAACTTTCTTTTTTGTATATCCACAGCAGCATAGATACTGCTATTCTTTATTGCTCATTTCCTCTCTTCTTGTTTCTTTTTTCTAATATTTTCTCCATTCTTTTCTTTCTTGTTATAACTCAATAAAGTTTATCTCTAAACAATGCACAATAATAACACTATGATATACAATCAAAAAATATAAATAATTTATAATATTATAAAATAATTTTTATTTATAATTTAGTTTTATATTTATTTCATAATGAATAATATAATAATATAATAATATAACGTTATGTATTTTTTATAAAAAAACATTTTTATACTTTACATAAAAATAAAAACAATCTATTGATCTCCAAAGTAGAAAACCATTCATTTTGATATCCTTCTTGTAAGCGGGGGAAGAATGCGTGGGGCTTATAAGTTAAGGAAAATATCTAAATGTTTAAAAAATCTCTTTTATCCGGCACAGCTGCCGTAGCTGTCATGCTGTTTAGCACCCATTTCAGCGCATATGCGACAGTCCTAAGTGCTACAAGTAATGAAGACGTAAAAGACGTCTCCAGCGACGCCTCCGAAAAAAACTATGATGCGATTAAAGCAACAAATGCTGGAAAAATCATTGGCAAGGATTTAAAAATAACCGGTACTGAATCTGAAAAAACTGGTGTAACATCTACAGATCTTGGTAGCGAAATTACGTTAAAAGGCACAACAACCATTGAAAAAGCTGTGGATGGGATCCTAGCAAAAACAGGTGGTAAAATCACCAGCGAAGATTTAAAAATAAAAGGAGACGATACAGGAACTGGTGTAACAACCACAGATCCTGATAGTACAATTGAATTAACAGGCAAAACAACCATTGAAAAAGTTGCAAACGGGTTTCTGGTAAATAAGGGCAGTAAAGTCACTGCAAAAGATGTAACGATAATCCTTCCTGAAGCTAAAGAAGACAGCATTGGTATATTCGTCGATGGTGCTAATAGCGTGATTGAATTAACGGGTCAAACAACCATTAAAGACATTGCTGGCGGTGGTCTTAGGGCAACAACTGGTAGCAAAATCGTTAGTAAAGATTTAACAATAACCGGCTCTCAGAACGAAAAAAATACCAATAGCACCGGTATAGCGGCCTACTTGCCAAATAGTATGATTGAATTAACAGGCAAAACAACCATTGAAAATATGGTAACTGGGCTTTATACAGCATTTGGTAGCAAAATCGTTAGTGAAAATTTGACAATAACCGGCTCTGAAACTGAAAAAAAGAGTACTGGCGCAAAAGCCGATGGCGCTAACAGCGTCATTACATTAAAAGGCACAACAACCATTGAAAAAGTTGCAAACGGCCTTGATATACAAAATGCAGCTACAGCCAGTATGACCGGTGGTTCCATCACAGCATCTCAAATAGGTGCTCTTTTCAACGCTAGCGGAAGTGATGAAAATAAAAACACGCTGGACAATGTAAAAATATCGAGCAGCAAAGATGACGCCTTGATAGATAAAGGAATAAGTGCCGAAAAAAGCACTGTGTCTTTAAGCAATGTAACCGTCACTAAAGCGACAACAGGCATATTTGCAAATAATAACTCTACAATAACAGTGTCTGGAGGTTCATTCGACGGAAAAACTGAAGGGGTATATGCGAAAGAAGGCAGCGCCATTACTTTAGACGAAAAAGCTGCGGTTACATCATCTGATGGTTATGGACTTCATGCAGAAGGTCCAAAAGCCCAAATCACGAAGACAAAAGGTGCTGTAAG
>NZ_JBHILX010000023.1:0-7213 GCF_042193585.1 Bartonella sp. PS7NMGDW | reverse complement strand
AAGAAGGCAGCACCATTACTTTAGACGAAAAAGCTGCAGTTACATCATCTGATGGTTATGGACTTCATGCAGAAGGTTCAGGATCTAAGATCACAATGGCAGAAGGAACAGTAACAATAAAGAATGAAAAAGCTGCATTATTTGCAGAAAAAGGTGCACAAATTGATGCCACGAATGTTGCTTTAACAACAGATGGGAAAGGAACCGGTGCATTTGCAATTGGTCCTGATAGCAGAATTGAATTGCATGGCGATACAACAATTAACAATACTTGGAACGGTCTTGGAGCAGTTAATGGTGGTAAAATTACCAGTGAAAATTTAACCGTTATCGGTGGTGAAGCAATTGATCAAGACCCCTATGAACCACGATCTGGTATATGGACGGAGGACTCTGGGAGTGAAATTACGTTAACGGGCAAAACAACCATTCAAAATTTTGATGAAGGTCTTTATGCAGATGGTGGGAGCAAAATCATTAGCGGAGATTTAACAATAATCGGTGGTGAGTCCGAAGAAGCAACCGTTGGTGTAAGCACTTGGGAGGCCGGTAGTATAGTTGAATTAAATGGCAAAACAACCATTCAAAATGTTGATATTGGTCTCGCTACTGGTGAAGATGGCACAACTAAGATGGTTAATGGCGCTATTGATACTAATTCTAAAGATCTAGATCCCCAATCCGACACTCCTCAGAATGGGAAGAAAAATAAAATAGAAGCAAAAAAAGCTGCACTGGTTGTAATAAATGGCGGACATATTGATCTGAAAGATGTTTCTGCCACAGCAGAAGTTGCCGGTTTACAATTCGCAACTTTCTCTGACAACAATCCAAATGGCTCGCATGATCCACAAAAATATCATAGCAATGAGATCAACCTGACCAATGCAGAGCTTCATGCTGAAAATGGCACAGGAATTTTCATTGGAGCTGTTGTTGAAAAAAGCATCGAAGATGCGGCAGCCCCATCAATCGGCACAGTCAATCTTAAAAAATCAGAAGTCCATGCTGACGTATTATTAGGAGATGGTATTTTTTGGGACAAAATGTCATGGAAAGATAAAAATTTGTGGGATGGTAAAGAGGTTAAAGCGATCTCCAACGGCACTTTTACATTAAACGCTGATCAGTCTACTTTAGAGGGCAGAGCGAATATTGCTAAAGACAGAAATGTACACTTTGATCTGAAAAACGATACAACATGGACGTTGAAAATCAGCAAAAACGAAAAAGATGCTGATGGCAATCTCCTTGATATTGCTCAAAGATCTCGTTCTGATGTTTCTGTGCTAAACCTCAACAACAGCTCCATTGTTTTTGATAAACCAACAGAAGATCATTACCAAACATTGCATATAGGTTCTGGTAAACCAGACACGCAAGAAGTCTACAACGCAACGGGTGATGCGAAGATTTACTTCAACGCTGAATGGAGTGATGGTGCTGCAATAGATGACCAAAAAACCGATAGACTTTTGATCAATGGAGATGTCTCTGGTAACACATCAGTTTATGTTACGGGGCGCTTAGAAGGGAACAATGTCAAAGCAAATACCTCTGCTGCTGCCAATATCCGTGGTCTGTCACTCATTCAAGTTTCTGGAAAAGCAGAAGAAAACTCTTTCAAACTTGTAAATGGCTATACCACAAGAGATGGCTTACCGGATATGTATACACTACGTGCCTATGGACCAGACTCAAGCCATGGACAGGCCGATATTGCGCAAAACCTGTTTGATGAAAAGAATGAAAATTTCTGGGATTTCCGTTTACAACCTGAAATTCTTGAAGCGGGTTCTGGCTCTGGTCCAAGTGTGATCGCCCCTGTAGCACAAACAGCAAGCTATTTGGTCATGCCAAATGCTCTCTTCTACAGTGGATTAACAGATATGGCTAAACAAAACGCGCTCTTAGCCAATATCAGAACATCTGTCTTAGGAAAAGAAGAAGAGAAACAAACCGGTTTCTTCCTTTACACCTATGGAAGCACAGGAACTTTATCTTCTGAACGCGGACCTCTCAAATACGGTTACGGTGCTGATATTCGTTATGCTGCTCTCCAAGCCGGTGTTACATTGGCAGCAATTGAAGGGCAAAATACCACAACACATCTCGGTCTTGTAGGCACCTATGGGCAGCTGTCATTCACACCAAAGGACATAAAAGATGCAGGAAAGAACACGCTGGATAAATGGGCCATTACAGCCTATGGCAGTATACAGCATAACAGTGGTTTCTACATCGATGCACTCTTGTCCTATGGTATCCTAAAAGGGCATATCGCCAATGCCATCAGAGGCAATACCGCAAAATTGAACGATGCCAAAATGTTGAGTATCTCCACCACTGTTGGCAAAGAATTTGCAACCGGAATGGAAGGTTTAACATTTGAGCCACAAGCACAAATTGCCTATCAACATTTGATGTTTAACACCATTGAAGATGCTGATAATTTCACTGTTGATATGAACAATCCTTCTCAATGGTTAATCCGTGTTGGTGGACGTTTGACCAAAACCATTTCCACTGAAAACAGCCGTCCTATGTCTTTCTATGGAAAAGTAAACTTGATCAAAACCTTTGGTGATGATGGTACCATTCATATTGGTAGAGACTTTGACCTTGATCCTATGGGACCTGCAATTGAAGGCGGCATTGGCATCAATGCACAACTGTCTCACAATTTCTCCCTTCATGGTGATGTAAGCTATCAACAAAAGCTTCAGAAAACTGGTATAAGTGGTGCTAGCTTTTCAGGTGGAATACGCTATCAGTTTTAAGACAAGGCTGTAAAAATAGCCTATCATTCTATTCAATTTAACAAAAAGGCAGCTCAATGTGCTGCCTTTTCGCTTTATATAAATCCTAATAACACTAAAACTACCCCCTGCCTTTTTATCAAGAAAAATATAAGGTATTTTTATCCAGAATATATTAAAACCCACAAATAATGAAAGCGGAAACCTTTTAATAAAAATGCAGTTTTGCAGTTTTATTAACCAAAGTACCTTTCATTTAAAGCTTTAACATAAAGCTCTTTATTAATTACGTTTTTAAACTGAAGATATGTCTGTTTTATCGCCCTCAATAAGATAAGCAATTATAAGAAACTTTCCCCTCATCTGAAAACTCAAACAAATTTTTTATCTATAAAATATTCAAACAAGAAAAAACACAAAAAACTATAAACGATAGGATCGTAAAATATATTCGAATAATTATTATAAAATGTCTTAAGAGACATAAAGAACTCTCAGTAATTATCAAAAATTATGTTTATTATTTTATCAAGATATAAAAAATAATTCCACTACAAACAGAAAATCAATAAACTCATTTAATAAAAAATAAACTATACATAATATGCATTTTCATGAAGATTATTTAAAATATTTGACAAAGAAGTAAAAACAACTTACCGAGCTAGAGGTAATGTAACAACACTAAGAACAGTAACTCATTTTCACTTCTTCTTATGAGGTCGGTGGGGAAATGAATATTGGGGACTTCAAAGGAGAATACGGGTGTATAAAAAATCCCTTTTATCATATACAGCAACAGTCGCGATCATACTCTCTAGTATCTATTCCAATGCACATGCTGAATCTCTTGAAGCTTCTGGAGAAGGACACGCCATCACCGGAGAAACCGGAAAGGCCTATGAAATTCTTCATGCAAAAGAAAGTGGCAAAATCACTGGTGAAAATTTAACCGTAACCGGAAATAAAGACACCAATAAAGGCGCTAACAAAGGCTCCAGCGAAGGGGGCGTCTCCCCTCCTCCCGGATCATCTTCTTTAGAATCACCCGCTGCTGTAACAGCTGAAGGCAAGAACAGTATGATCACATTAACGGGGGATAAAACAACCATTAAAGGAACTGATTCTGCCATTATCGTAGGTGTTGAAGCAAAAAACGGTGGCACGATCTCCATAACTGGAGGCTCCATTAATGCTTCTGATTTTGGTGCGATCTTCATGAACAGTAACAGCGACAAAAACAAGCTGGAAAATGTAACAATATCAAGCGGTGATGATAAAACACTACTGGGATTCGGAGCAGGAGCAGAAAACAGTACAGTCACTTTAAAGGATGTAATCATAAAACAAACAAACAATGCTGTAAGTGCAAAAGGTGGCTCTACAATAACAATCACTGGAGGTTCATTTGCTTCAAAAGAAGCAACAATAGTTGCCTCGCAAAACAGCAAAGTCACTATAAACGATTCTACGATTACATCATCTGACGACTCTGGACTCTGGGCAAAAGAAAGTGGCACGATCTCCATGACTGGAGGCTCTATTAATGCTTCCCACGCTGGTGCTAGCTTCTTGAACAGTAACAGCGACAAAAATAAGCTGAAAGGTGTAACAATATCAAGTAATGAAGACGGAAAACAAATAACCTTTGGAGTAACCGTACAAGAGAACAGTACAGTCACTTTAGAAGATGTAACCGTAAAACAAGCAGAAAACGCTATTCTTGCAAATAATAGTTCTAAAGTAAAGGTCACTGGAGGCTCATTCGCTTCAAAAGAGGCAACAATAGCTGCCTTGAAAAACAGTGACATCACTATAGAGGGCGCTCAAATTACATCATCTAATAACTCTGGACTCATGGCACAAAATGGTGGCTCAATCTCTATGAATGGAGGTTCCATTAAAGCTTCACAAGCTGGTGCTTACTTTTTGAATAGTAATAGCGACAAGAACAAACTAAAGGATGTAGAAATATCAAGTAATGAAGGCGGAACACCTATACTCTTTGGAGTAAAAGCAGAGAAGAGCAGTAAAGTTGATTTAGAAGGTGTAAGATTCTCTCAAGCAGACAGTGGTATATCTGCAGATAGTAATTCTGAAATAACAATCTCTAAAGGAGAGTTTGACTCTAAAAAGGTAACTATACACGCTGAAAACGGCAGCACAATCACTTTAAAAGACAATACTAAAGTTACATCATCTGATAACGTTGGGCTCATGGCAGAACAAGAATCCACAATCAACATGACCGGAGGAGAAGTAACTGGAAAAACAGGAGTCGTTGGAGCAAAAAATGGCGGACACATTACGGTAGAAAATGTTACCCTAACAATAGATGGCGCCGATCCCATTGAAAATAACGAATCAATTACAAGTGGTTTTGGTGCATTTTCTGAGGGTAAAGATAGTCTAATTGAGTTAACTGGAGATGATACAAAGATTAAAAATAGTATAATTGGACTTCAGACAAAAAAAGAGGGTGCAATCAGTATGAATGGAGGCTCCATTAATGCTTCATACGTTGGTGCTCGCTTTACGGAAAGTAAAAGCAACAAAAACAAACTGAAGAATGTAATAATATCCAGCAATAAAGAGAATGAGCTACTAGTCAATGGAATCAATGCAGGAAAAGAAAGTATAGTCTCTCTAGAAAATGTAAACGTAAAACAAGCAGAAAACGCCATTGTTTCAGATAGTAATTCTAAAATAGAGATTACTGGAGGATCATTTGATGCAAAACTAGCAACAATATCTGCGCAAAATGGCAGCTCAATAACTATAAATGATTCTAAAATTACATCATCTAATGACACTGGACTCTGGGCACAAGAAGGTGGCTCAATCTCTATGAATGGCGGTTCCATTAAATCCTCATACGCTGGTGCTTCCTTCTCGAGAAGTAAAAACGAAAACAACAAACTAAAGAATGTAGAAATATCAAGTAATAAAGAGGGAGAATTATTAATCATTGGAGTAGAAGCAAAAGATAAAAGTCTTGTTACTTTAGATAATGTCAAAGTGACTCAAGCAAAAAATGCTATCATTTCAGATAATAACTCTACAATAACAGTCTCTGGGGGATCATTTGTTTCAAAACAAGCAACAATATTTGCGCAAAACGGCGGCACAATCACTATAAATGATTCTAAAATTACATCATCTGATAACACTGGGCTCTGGGCAAAAGACAATAGCACAATCAAAATGACGAAAGGAAAAGTTAAAGGAGGAATTTATGCAGCATTAACTGCTGAAAACGGTGGACACATTAATGTTACAGATGTTTCTCTCTCAGTAGCCACAGGTGGTGGAGCTGGTGCAAATGCCAGCGGCCCTGATAGTATGATCGAATTGCATGGAACAGAAATTGATCATGCTTTTCTTGGGCTTTATGCAGAAAAAAATGCTATAATTAAAATGACCGGAGGAACTATTACAACTTCTACAGTTGGTGCTACCTTTTATGACAGTAAAAGCAATGAAAATAAGTTGGAAGATGTGACAATATCGAGCAGTCAAAAAGGTGAAACGGTAGTGTTTACAGGATTAAATTCCCAAGCAAGCAATGTCACTTTAAAAAATGTACACATTACAAATGCAAAATTCGGCGTATATGCAATGGATCATTCTAAAATCACAATATCAGGAGGATCATTTGTTGGAAACGATATAGGGATTAACGCAGAGAGTGGCAGCACCATTGCTTTAACCGATGATGCCAAAATTACATCATCTAATGGTTATGGGCTCCATGCAAGTGGACTAGATTCCACCATCACAATGACGCAAGGAAACATAACGGGAAAAGAGGCAGCATTGGCTGTTGAAAACGGTGGGCATATTGATACAACAAATATTTTTGCAACAGCAGAGAGAAATGGCATAAAATTTGAAAATCCTGAAGAAGATATAACCTCAGAAATCAATTTAACCAACGCAAAGCTTCACATTAAAAACGGCATTGGAATTAACGTAGATGAGTCAACCGGCACAGTCAATCTTGGCAAAAAATCAGAAATCCGTGCTGACGTTCTATTAGTAACCAAAGCTTCAGCTGAAGAAAATGGTTTAGCTTTTACACTCAATTCTGATAACTCCATATTAGAGGGTAGAGCAAAAGTTATTAACAGTCCTAAAACAATCTTTAATTTGCAAAACAATACACAATGGATTGTAAAAACCAGCACAAACGAAAAAGATGATGATGGCAATCTGCTTGATATTGCTCAAAGATCTCGTTCTGATATTTCCACGCTCAATCTTAACAACAGTACTATTGTTTTTAATGGACCAACAGAAGAGCATTATCACACATTACATATAGGCTCTGGTAAACCAGACACGCAAGAAGTCTACAACGCAACGGGTGATGCAAAGATTTACTTCAACATTGCTTGGAGTGATGGTGCTGCAATAAATGACCAAAAAACCGATAGACTTTTGATCCATGGGGA
>NZ_JBHILX010000022.1:0-11370 GCF_042193585.1 Bartonella sp. PS7NMGDW | reverse complement strand
TGTGAATTTACCCCATACAAAAGGGCGTCTCACCATTGCAATGGACGGCGATGATGCGGGTCGTAAAGCAGGTTTTAACCTCGCTGCGCGTACCTATAGCCAAGGCTTTGAGGTTTTTATCATGCAAGCTCCAAAAGGAACGGATTTTAATAACGTATTACTTTCTCAAAAGAAGGAACTATGAAAGATAGTAATTTACAAAACAATAATGAAAATACCCCCGTCAATGATAACGATAATGCTTGTTTACGGTTGGAAAAGATTTATTGTTGTTAGAAGGGAACGATCCGCTGGGACGCAGTTTGCAGGATTCTGGCCTGCTGCACACGAAACGCTGCGTGCCCAAGAGAGATTAATGCAAGCGTCAAAACAAAAAGCGATAGAAGTCTGGGCGCATTAGGCTGGCATGGAAGTCCCATGTCGCATGGGGCAGCTTTATGCTGCATCTGGCAGAGGCAAAGAGACTTTTTCTTTTAGTTATGACCAAACTTGGCTGAAGAGCGGGCATAGCCAGCTGTTTGATCCAGATTTGCAGCTTTATTCGGGGCTGCAATATACTCGGGAGGATCATGACAATTTTGGCCTTTAGGTACTGGTAATTTTTTAATTAAAAGCAGTTGCTTTTAATTAATTTAGGTGGTACTGCGAAAGTAAGCAGATATCCTCGTCTATATAGTTTTATTGGGATTATGTTTTATCAAGGGTAATTCTGTGCTGGAAAATTTATAGCATGTTTAAATATAAGGGGGAGGCATGAGTCATAGTTTTTTCGATATCGTAAATAATCCTGCATATAATGAAAAATCGTTGGCGCTGGTAGTCGCTGGGACTGCTGAGATAGCGCGGAATGTCATAGATTCACTAATTAATGGTGGTTATTTCGTAGTTTTTACATGGTTCAGTAATGAAACCGCCGTTAGTGATATGAAGCATCGGTACCAAAGTGCTGTCTTGCCAGTTCGCTTGGATTTGACATCCGAGCAAGACGTCGTGCAGTTTTGTGCTGCCTTAGAAAATGTTAGAATTGAGATAGCTATCTACTGTGCTGGTTATAACCCAGCATGTTTGTGCGATGAGCTGGAACCCGAAAATATTAGCGCCATTACTCGTCTTAACTATCTGTCAGCCGTGCTGATTTTCAATATGGTAGTCAAAACGATGAAGCAGTATAAAGAAAATGAGACCAAGCTGGTGTTTATCAGTTCGGTGGCCGCAAAAAAAATCAGAGTGGGTAACTCTTTATATGGCTCGACGAAGGCAGCTATGGAAAGATATCTCTCCGGTCTTGCACTGGAAATGGGCCGATTCAATATCAGAACGCTGTGCTTAAGTCCTGGTTATATCAAGACGAAAATGCTTAAGAATTATTGTGCGAAAGAAGGAAAAAGTATTGCTAGCATAGAAAAAACCATCCCAATGAGGAAAATGTTGGCTACCGAAGATGTTGCGAATGCTGTCAATGCGTTTATTAACGGTAAAATTATTACTACAGGCGTTTCATTAACGATCGGGAATGGTGAGGGGATTATCTAATGTATATTACAACAATTAGCCAGATTTTTAAAGATGTCATGTATCTTGATGAGTCAGAAGAGCTTGATCCGCACAAGTCGCTATTCTCTGATTACGGAATGACTTCGATCGATTATATTGATTTTGCCTTCGAGTTAAAAAAGCACTTCAAGGTTGATGTTAGTCCTGAAAGCCTTTGGCCGGTAAATAAATGGGCCACTACAGAAGCATTTTACTCATTTGACACCAAAGAGTGGACTAGCGAAGGTGTTGCTAAAATCAATGACCTGCTGGGGTTAAAAGAATATGAATCGATTGATAAGAAAATCCAGTTTAAAGAACTCTACTCCTATTTCACGCTGAATTATATCAACCAGCGTATATCAGTTTTAAAGCGCAACTAGCATGACGGAAAGGGTCTATATAAAAAACTATGGTGTGTATCAGCAATTCGCGCCTAATAGTGCAGCGCTGAGCCAGCTGCTCAGTATTGCGGATGACATTAATCCTTGTGATATGGATTATTACCACTTTTCGACACCGTCTATGATAGACAAGAAGCTGGTCAGCAGAGAAGACCGCTCAGTGCTGAATGATATGTCAAAAATGGTAATTAATGCGCTGATAGATTTTCAAAGTAAAGATTGCCTGGCGGAGTATGCAAAAGCCTTTCTATATACTGCATGCGATAGCGAAGAGTCCAGCCTTAACTCGCTTTTTGAAATTTGCCGTAAATATAAGGACGATGGTTCAGTCTGGAAGCATATCCAGCAGTATAAGGAGATGAATAATCCTCTGGATATGTTGCGATTTTTGCCAACAAATGTGTTGTATCACATCTCAAAATTGTTACTTAATCATGAGGAAGGTACGCCGTTACGTGCCGCATCATTAAGTGGCCTAGTTGCATTGAAATTGGCCTATGCTGACATTGCTAATATAATTGCAAAAGAGCGAGCGATGGTTGTTAGTGCAGCAAATATGCTGACCTTCGATAGTCTGGCTGTCTTTAAAAAATTTGGTGAAATTCGACAAAGTGATAAAGATATTTCTGGTATTATCCCCAGTTGGGGGGCGGCCGTAATGTCTTTAGACAATAACAGTTGCGATGCGCTAGCTGAATTAATCTCTGTGACTATTCGTTATTGCCCTAAAGTCAGATTTGAAGAACGGGACTGGGAAAGCCTATTGAGTAAACAACGAACGCAACAAGGGGAACCTGATGTTATTGTTAGTTATAACAACGGTATTTGTACGCAACAAATAGCTGAATATTCAGCGCTAGAGAAATTTTTTCCAGGGATACCGATTGTTAACTATAAATCTAAAACTGGGTACACTGGAAAACTCAATAACATACTGGATATTTTATGCTGTCTTAATGATCCTGCTATTCCTTCGGGGGCCCGGGTTATGCTGACTGGAGCGGCTATCAATTATGGTATCGGAAATATTTGGATAATTAAACACTGAGGGAAGGTTTACAATGAATACCCATTTTGATGCAGATACATTATGTATTAGTGCATATGGGGCTGTTACGCCATTAGGCAGCCACTTGGATGAAATTCACGCCTGCTTTATGCGTGAGAAAAGTGGTATACGGAAGATTAAAAAATTTGATCACCAGTATTTTCAAACTCATGAAGCTGGGATTCCTATAGAAGGTAATGAGTTGCTACGCTGGCCTAAAAAAAAATCCTTCAGAAACGGCGAGCTTTTTTATGCGGGTTTAGCAGCAAAGAGACTGCATGAACGACTGCATTTGCAGGAATATTATCCAGCAGAAGATATTGGCTGTATTGTAGGGATTGATGAACCGGCAATCGATATTGAAAAGTGTATCGGTTTTGCGGATAAGGTTCCCGCCGACGCGGATAAGCAATACTTGGTCGATGTCATGCTAGAACATTTTAGAATTAGTGAGTTTCTTGATCTCGATACAACTGCGGTTCTAAAAACGATACATGAAATTATCCCGTTTGCGGGCCTCAGCTTTGCCCATCTAGGCCTTTGTTCTGCATCAACGCAAAGTATCGGCCTCGCGATGCGAGCCATCCGCAATGGTGAAGTTAAAGCGGCGATTTGCGGCGGTGTTTCTGCGAAAGTCACCCCGCTAAATCTTGCGCGATTAGAAGGAATGGGAGTGATATCGACTGATCAAAACTACAGTGGACCACGGCGTTCGCGGCCTTTTGACCGGCATCGTAGCGGATTTGTTTTAGCGGAGGGCGCAGGTCTGTTTGTTATTGAAAAATTATCTAACGTATTGGCGCGGCAGCGTGAGCCGTTGGCCTATTTATTGGGTTACGGCGGTGCACTTTGCGCACAGCATATTGTAGCGCCGCATAAAGATGATCTCGAAATGCAACTGTCGATGGAGCGGGCCATCGAACATGCGGATGTTGACCGTACCGCTATTGATTTTGTGAATACACATGGGACATCGACACTACAAAATGATCAGCACGAAGCCAGTGCAATCAGAACGGTTTTTGGCGCGCACAACCCGGCGATTGTGGCGACAAAATCTTGGCACGGGCATCTGATTGCTGCTGCCGGTGCGATGGAAATTTTGTGTGTACTGGTTTCTTTTCGGAACAATGTTTTGCCCAAAATTTTGAATTGTGATGAAATCGATCCTCAATTGCCCGCTGGTATTGCGCTTGTGAGGGAGCATCAGTACCGACCGCTTAAATACGCATTGAAAAACTCATTTGGTATGGGCGGTGGCGCAAGCAGCTTGGTTTTAGGGAATCCACAATATCTGTAAGGGGCACCCCATGCTAACAATATATTCCTTATTAGAAAGAAACTGGCAAGTGATTTGTCATCACAGTCATTATTCGGCAGAGGATGTCAGCATGATGACAAAAGGGTGTGCAGATACCGTAGTTAGATATTGTCGTGATCGCCCGCAAGGGGAGCAAAATAAGCTGTTTGTTTTTGTGATTAGAAATAATTTCGAAGGCCTGATTAGCTATTTTGTTGCGTCTGTGCTAAAATTGAAAGCTTGGATCGTCAGTATTCATGATTTAGACATTGTTGATATACTGGTTGATGCCGATTGCATTGCGGCTGTTGTAATGAGCCATGAAGTCAGGGATATTAGTATCATCAGTCACCGGATTAATATCGCGTTTGATCACTGTCTTTCAACTGTGAACGAAAATCTGGCTGATTTTACAGCATATCCGTGCGCGCATTTCTATTTTTGTACCTCCGGAACAACCAGTAAACCCAAGTTGATTCAATATCATGAAAATATTCTGATTGAGAATGCCATCGCGGTGAGCCAATCTCTTGGACTAAGTAATGAAGATTGCTCATTGTGTTATTTCCCAGTGCAGTATATGTATGGTCTCTCTACTATGCTATGTGCCTTCTTATCGGATAGCAAACTGGTATTTGAAAAATTTCAAATAAGTAATATTGGTGAACTCGTTTCGCACTATAGAATTACCAACTTGCCTTTAATCGGTGACTGGATGCTGGCAGTAAGCGACATTTTTACCAAAAGCCGAATCCATGTGCAAAATATCTTGAATGCATCCGACCGTTTGCTCACCGTACAAGCATCGGGTATCCTCTCATCATGTACGACGTTATGGAATAACTTCGGTCAGACCGAATCCGGACCGCGCTTGTTTCATAATAAGATCTGCTCGCTACGCGATATTGAAAGAACCAGTAAATATGGCGTTGTAGCGCCGGGTAAGGCTTTGGTGAGTGATATAAAAATTGATTTGCGCCCCATTGATCGGGCGGATGCTTCTGATTCAGTGCGCCGTATGTTTTATAAAACGCCTTTCGCGTGTGATGGTTATGTTGATAGTTCCTTGCAATTAAAGCCGCGTGATGAATGGTTTGATTCCGGCGACCTGTTTGTTAAAGATGAATCCGAATGCTATTACTGGATAGCCAGAGCCGTTAATGAATTTAAACACAATGGTAAGTTTATCCCAGTTCAACTGATTTCAAATGACATTATTAAGTATGCCGGATGTTTAAGGCATTACTTTTCAAAAGCACAGAACGGCGATCTTTATCTCAACCTTGATATGTCGGTAAATAGTGAGCAGGTTAAAGTCGTTACTAAACTATTGACTGATAAATGGTATCAGTATGCATTTAAAGTAAATATCAGAAAAATTGCCACGACAAATACAGGGAAAATAAAATGTACCGTGTAGATAAAGCTCATGGTATGAGCAGAGTGTATGTTAATCGCCGTGCAAACAATTATCTGTGCATTGTGAGCCATTCTTTTTATACCTATTTTTTAGCTATTGACAGGCTTCATCGTTATTTGCCTGTATCGATGAGGCGTACATCGAGAATGATATTGCACCGTGAAATGGCGAAGGTGCTTTTTGTCGATATATTTAAACGGATTCTGCCAGATGTAAAGATGTCACACAGTTCTGTGAGCCATGGACGGAGTGAAAGTATTATGTTGGTTAATAACGATCCGCGGATTCAGTCTGTCGGGGTTGATATCGAATTTATTGAGAAAAAAAAACTACCGAGGCCATTTATGCTAGATTACTGTGAAAAATGCGCGGACTTTCCAGCAGGGCAGGTGCTGGACAATCGGCTATGCACCACGATATTTAGCTGCATGGAGAGCTTGTATAAGGCATTATGCGCCATCTCGGCGTGTACTTTTGATATAAATGATTACTTTTTAGTTGAACATGAGAGGACGCGATGTGTTTTTCGGTACGTTGGGAATACATTTGTGTTTAAAGGGATGACGTTTATTTGTAACTGCTATTATCTTTGTCAATCTGTGATAACCGTTGTTTTGCTGGATGCATGTTTGCAATCAATTATTTTAGATGACCTCTTATATGAAGACGTAACCATTTCTATACCCAGTTAGTTTTTAACGAGTTTATGGTAATGCCATAACTAGCTTTATTTAGAGGAATATGTGATGAATGATTTACTGGTAAATATCACCCCTGAGCACTATGAAAGGTATGCTACTGAAGGTACATCACCGTGGAATGCGTATTTGATGGAAAGAATTCTGGAAGAAGCATCTGGTGTTACTTCTGCGAAGAAAAAAATTCTCGATATTGGCATGGGAACTGGCCACATGCTTTTCAAGCTTTACCGCTCCCAAAAACTCACAGACTATTTCTTTTACGGGGTTGATATTGATCCCCGTATGGTTCAGTTCTGTGTTAAAAAATGTACCGAGTTAAAATACCAGCATGCATTCAACATCATTGAAGCCAGCGTCAGCAATTTACCGTTTCCCGATAACTCCTTTTCAATGATTTATGCCCGTTCCGTAATTCATCACTGGGCTGAACCTAAAAAAGGATTACAGGAGTTGTGCCGTGTTTTAGATCGCGGCGGTTGTATTATCATCCATGAACCCCTAGCGGATGCAGAAGAAACAGCACTGGGTGTTTTTAACCAATCACGTCGTGAATGCGGTGTGGCAGCTATGTCCACAGAAGAAAAATTTACATTAGCCGGTATCACCGATCTTTTATATGGCTGCGATCTTAGTGAGATGAGCTGGACAGTGAGACGTGGAGAAGGTCTAGCAGCTCTGGGCTGTGAAATTTTCATTAAAAAGGTCTGAGTTATCATGGATTATTTCTGTGCTGAAATGTATGCAAAAATGCAACCACGTATAACGGCAATAACTGGCTGCCATGCACTCGATTACATTGCTTTTCGCGATTTGGTTAGGATAAGTACACGCGTTTATTCGACCACTGGTGATAGTGTTTCTTTGACTCAACTGGACTCTGCGGCTGAACACTTACCCATGCTGCTTGGTGCTACAAGCGGCACCACCGGGGCGATGAAAATGGTCAGCGTTCGTCTAAAATCCAGTAAGGAAGCGGTCAGCTCATCAGAGCGTAATTTAATTCGTAACCTGCGCGCGCGGCAATTTTTTTCCCCAGGGGATGTTGTTGGCAACCTGTTTACGATTAATCTGTTTTCATCTTTACACTACTTGGCGTGTGAAATTGTAAAACATTGCCGTGCACATGTCGTGCCGGTTGGCAATATTTCCCTGCTGCTGAAGAGTCATTTCGAGTTTCTGGCTGAAATACGGCTCTCGGTACTGTTTGGCGTGCCCAGCACCATCGTTCAGTTCGTTGAAGCCATGCTCAGCCTTGGGGTTCCACTGGCAATTAAAAAAGTGGTCTTTACCGGTGAATCGATGCTGGGTGTGCATGAAAACTATCTGCGCGAGATGCTGGGCGCCGATCTGCGGATAATTGGTTTATATGGTTTGTCGGAGTGCGGTTTCATTGGTATGTCCGCCGAAGGGCGGCTTAATCGGTACCTGCTCTTCAGCGATGATTTCTTCTTTGAATATGAAGATAAGAGAGGACTGCTAGTGACATCGCTGGATCCCGATGCCTCGCGCAAACTTATCAGATACTCCGTGGGCGATATGGGCACATTATCCGTTGAAAATGGTGACCTCTATTTTGAAGGTATTAAACGCAATGCTGTTGATTTTAATTTCATGGGAAATTTGATTAGCCATGAAAAAATATTCAAAATTATTAATCGAAGGTTGCCCGATGTGATTGTTCAAATTGTATTGTCTTTATCCGCGGATAGACAAGAGATTATGGATATTAAAATCTGCCGCGAAGTATTTCACAACCTTGATTTGTCCAAACTAACTGAGGAAATCTATCATTTGCCGGATATTTATGAAGCCTATATGAAAAAGCGCGGACGTATTAATGTAACCATCGTCGAATATAGCGATTTGCTTTTCTCATCCAGAGGGAAATGCCTGCTAGTTTATGACGCAAGGGAGTCCTGTAATGCAACTTGATAATTTGTGTAATGAAATTGTATCAGGGAATTCGCATACGATAAATTTCAACATCAGGTTTTATAGCGTGTCACCGGAGCAGCAGGAGTAAATCATGTCAGATGATGTTATTGATAATTATGATTTAGATAATAACGCATTGTTTATTCGTGGATGTAATTTGATTGATATTGCCGATGAAAACCGTTATTTGCAGAACGCATGGTTTGCACTGACCGGCAACCTTCTTAATGAAGAACAGATGGATCGGCTGATTCAGAATGCTAACGCCGAACTGCAAAAGACGAACCCTACAGCCAAACTGCAGGCGATGCATCAACTGATCAATGTATTGCCATCTTTGAGTTTAACGCAGCGATTTATGATGTTATTATCGCAAGTTGAGGTTTCGGCGGCTCAGGGTAAGGTCATGGCTCCTGTAAGCGACGGTAGTTGTCTTAAAATTATCTTGCTGATGCCGTGGATTATTGCATTGGCGCAATCTTCCCAACAGTTTTCCGATTTGCCGGAGATCGAAAATTGCAATACCTTTGAGCGTGCTTTTTGGTTAGCATTAACTAGCAAGGAAGCTTCTTCCGACTGGGATATTGATATGCTTTGCCGGTGCATGTCTCTACTGCTGGGCGGGTTTGGTATTGTGACACCCACAACCGCCACGATAAGATTTATTGCCAGTACCAAGAGCGACGTCATTTCTGCACTAATCGGTGGGTTTTGTGCCACTGGCCCTGCGCATATGGGAGCCTGCAAATATGCTATCATGCGACTTTCTAGTGTCCTCCATGAGATTGAAGCCGGGAATCTTGAGGCGGCGGTAACGCATTATTGCAAAGACAAACCCTGGCCAGGGTTTGGTCACCCGATTATGCAACGGGATGTCCGGGTTGATTTCTTTTTTTCACGCTTTCAGGTGCCTATGCGCCCCTTCAGTTCGCTTGCGCGATCTATTTCGGACAATACAGGACTGCAACCCAATGTAGATTTTCTAATTGCAAGCATCATGAGCAAACATCGGGCTTCTCCTGAGCTGGGATTGTTGGCTTTTTTCGTTTGTCGTATGCCGATACTTCTCGCGCACTATCAAGCGCGGTTTAGTGCTCATTCCTTCGGTTTATCATCAAAGGATTTAAGAAAAAAATATAAAAAGGTCCCCAAATTATGGCTATAAAGCATCGCACCGAGCCAAATTTCTTGGGGATATGTCAGAGTATCACCTTAACCGCACCGATGCGTGCTTGCGGGCAAATCGATATTTCTCACTGGAATTTAGCCCATAACTATTTGAAACAGGGCTTGTTACTCGAAGCCTTGCATCAGTTTTCAGTTCGATTCGCCACCGTGGTGACTAAAAACTCGGATCTTACTTATCGCTATCTCCCTGTTATGGTTGAACAGTTTTTCTCTACCACCCATTTTGATAACGATCGGTTACGCGTTGAAGGACATATTGAACGCATTAATGAGGCCTACCGTATTCACTGTAAGGCCAGCCCATACGGCAATGGCAGGGCCGTTATTGCGCAGGCAATCATCATGGTCAGTAAGGTCTACTTCCTTGGCTCGTGTTCTGAGAAAGCCGCTCTTCCATTACTAGGCGATTTATGTAAGATTTCCTCCGTAACTGGAGATTCTTGTACTTTTTCCTTTAATGCGCATCACCCGCTTTTTGAGGAACATTTCCCCTCCCGCGCCGTATGTCCTGGTTCACTATTGATTGAGATGGTTCTGGCTTTAGCCACGCAGGGTAGGACGAAAAATATCGCATCTGTTGCGCTGAAAAAAGTAAAGTTCATTGAAGCAGTTTATCCGGGAGATACCTATCAGTTGACCATTAAACAGGATACAAAGTGTGAACCGGGTGGCGTTTTTTATATTCATACGGAAACTAAAAAACGAAGCACTTGCGGTAAGTTTTCTATCAAATATAAAAAGGAGGATGCGCCATGTTTAACATAATAATCTCTTTTATTCCGTGGAGTATTTACTCCTGGGTTATAAATGGAAACTTTTTAACTCTGGTCGAACGCTCTCTCATCTTAACTGTGATTTTATTGTTCATTATTGCTCTGAATATTAAATTTATCCGACAGGGAGAACCCGTGATGATTACGAACATTCTGACATTTATTGTCATGTTTGTTAATTATTTCGCTGGATGGTCTACACTTTTACTGAACTACCCCATAGTTTTTTGCTATCTGTCACTTGCTCTGGTTTCATTGATGAGCTTGCTGGTAAAGAAACCCTTTACCATTTTTTATGCTCCTGCTGGTGTTTCTGAAGAAAAACGCAAACATATCCTATTTTATCTCATCAATAAATATATTACATGTATTTGGGTAATCATCTTTTTTGCCAATGGTCTTCTAGTGGCTTTTTTTACATGCTCCCCCCAGATTTTGTTGGTCACTATGGGTTTAATTTGTGCTGGTATTCTTTTTTCTAAATATCTTCCTAACATCATGCAATATTTTTATCGCATCAAACATCATGGAGCATAATATGTCATTGTTTAACATTCTGACTGGAACTCCTTTATGGGCCTGGATTTTGCTTATTTTTCTCATCGCGAGGGGAATAATCGCATTGAAAGATAGGGAAATGAAGGTTAACCGCCTTTTTCTCTTGCCGTTAGTCTTTCTTTTTTTGGGCGCAAGCGATGTGATTAAAGAGCTGGCGTTCCCGCGCTGGGGAGCAATCTCAATGTTGGCAGGGCTGATGATCGGCGTTGGCGTTGGCTGGTTGCTCTGGCGTGCCACTCCGCGTTTAAAAATCAAAGAGGGAACGGATTTAATTATTCGGCATGGTACGCCGTTGACGCTGATATTTATTCTTATCGCTTTTGTCATCAAATTCACATTGATTGTTTTTCTCAATATTGAACCTGATTTGAAATATGCATTTGATTTTAACCTTCTTTTTGGTCTTTTAAGTGGGTTCACTGATGGTGTGTTTTGGGGCGGCACATTAAATTTATATATAGCATTTCGAAAGAATCCAAATTAATCCCTATACCATTAGCTGTGGGTGCT
>NZ_JBHILX010000021.1:0-11735 GCF_042193585.1 Bartonella sp. PS7NMGDW | reverse complement strand
TGTGCTGTAAAAACATCATCGTTTGAGGTGTGGTGTAAGGTATAAAAACTTTATGCATGGGGTGTTTTGATGAGAGAATGCTATGGTATTCAGTTTTTTATTCAATATGTAAAAGAAACATTATAAGTCAAAATCTTCTTTAATGTGATAATGATTTTTGAGAATTAAAAAAAATATAAGTTTAAATATAAAGAGCAGCACAAAGTTCTGCTCTTTATATTTAAGTTAAAATTAGCTTCTGCTTTAGAAACGATAACGTATCCCGCCAGACAAATTGGTGCCAGATACTCCGGCTTTTTGCAGTTTTTGCCGATAGCTGATATCGGCGTTTAATACAATATTTTGAGAAAGATATGCATTCACCCCCATGCCTCCCTCAACTGAAGAGCCGGTAGGATCAACATGAAAGGTATCAGCAATTTTTATGGTTTTACCATCACCAAAAGCTCTGATCACATTCATTTTACCATAGAAGGAGACAGCCTTATTTTCTTCAGCAGCCATTATAGTTTTTGTTAAACGTCCACCAATCCGCACCAACCATTGATGCGGGTTGCCCATGTCTACTTTTAAGCCATCGGCATCTGAGAAGATATCAAAAATGAGATTTTGATAAATGAATTGTGCTTGTGGTTCAAATACCAATCCTTTTGTGTTGGTTGCTAATTTCTGACCAATGGTTGCAGATATATTAAGCATCTCAGTACCATCCAGTTTTGCGGCATTTCCAACAAGAGCTGTGGTAATATTTCCTTTTAACTTTCCGTAAGAAAGAAGTGTGTTTACATATATACCATTGCTATGTTGGATGCTGCTGTAAGCGGCAAGAGACCATTTATCAAGTGTTGTCTTTTCAGAATCTTGCATCTCTTTTGGCGTAAAGGCAAGTTTTCCGTATGTTCCTAAAAAACCAAAATGTGTGCTTATGTCTTTGCCTTCCGAGGCGGCTAATATGGCACCCAGTTGTAAAGCAGTATAGTTTACATCAGCACCATAACCGTAATGCAGTGGATCGCGGTTGGAAGATAAGGTGACTTTCTCGCCGTAGGAAGAGAAAAAGATACCATTCTTTTTATTGTCTTTTGCCCCAAATACTGTTGTTCGCATATTGTCTAACAACGTGTTTTGATTGCTGACATCAGTAAATCCAGCAGAAAATAAAGTATTAGATATGGTTAAATAGTTTGCTACCTGTGGTAAAAGTGCTCGAACTTTTTTATCCTTATCAATGTAGGCATTCTGTAAGCGGAAATCCCAGAAATTACTGTTCTTACCAAAAAGGTTTTGGCTCTCATGAGATGTTCCAGGTTTATAGCCTGTAAGTACATACTTATAAGGTTGTTTCCCTATTGTCATATAGTTTCCTGCTAACGTGAAGGAATTTTCGTTTGCTTGTCCGGAAACTTGAATGATTGAAATCCCATGTGTCCCTAAAGGAAGTGACGCCATGTGTTCTCCCCAAACAGCAGAGCTATCGGTTGTTTTTTTATCTGTTTTTCGGAGATTGATGTGAACAACAGTACGGCCTGAGACATCACCATTAATCACAATGCGATCGGTCTGTTGCTCCGTGATAGGAGAATGTTTATTCCATTGAGTATTTACATAAATTTCTGCAACACCTGTTGCACTGTAAACCGCTGCTGTATGAGCTATTTCATTTCTTTTCGGAAGATTAGGTCCTATAAACAGAGTTTGATAATGTCCTTCCACTGGTTTGTCAAACATAATGACACTGTCTGTAAGGCGCAATCCAGAAAGGTTAGAGTATGATTTTTTATCAACACCAAACTGTACATGGTCATCTGAAACATTATCATTATTTTGGGCGTTTTTATTCGCCTTTAAAAGCCATTTTGTCCCCTCTTTTAGATCAAAAACAGTTCTATTATCTTTAGAAGTTCTCACTCCACCTTCTAAAGAAGAGTGGTTAGAAACCAGTGTAAGGGTGTTTGTGAAAGCATTTTCGTTTTTTATATTTTTTAATAAAATATCGGCATGAATTTCTGAATTTTTAAGGCTGACTTCACCGTTTATGCCTGTTCCATAAAGGTTGATACCTCTACCATGTTCAACAAAAATCCTTGTATTCTCTAGAGTTACTTTATCGGCAATATTGGCTCCATCTTGTTCTTGAACGGCGTTGGCATTCCTTTCAGCATTGCGTGTATATCGTTTTCTAGGGGCACTATACGGATTGTTGCGGAAAATAATACCGTCCACTTCATGATTACCCGTGACATGTACGCTTGAATCTTTCAGTTTGATTGTTCCCTCTATGTTTAGCAAACCAACTGTTTCTGCTGTTACAGTAATACCTGTAGCATCAATTTCTCCACCATCTGATACACTTAGCGCAACAAAACGCGCATCAACTGTTCCCCCTATCATGTTGATTTTTGAATTATTGCCCTCTGCATGTACAGCAAAACCATTGTCTTGAATTTTTTTGTTATATAGCGTTATGGTCTTACCGTTTTCAGCCTCAATTCTGGAGCTTATATCCTCAATTTGTGTAGACTTTTCAGGTTGTTTTATTGGTGATATTGGTTTTTTAAGCTCTGATTTTTCAGATATTTTTTGTGCAGAGGCAGATTGTACGGGCGCTGGTTTTACAGATTTTGGCGGTACCGGTAATGCTGGTTTTCCAGTTTCTGGTCTTAAAGATATTGGCTGTGCGAGTTCTGGTTCTTTAAGCGTTGGCGATAGCTTTGTTGTCGGTTTTGTAGGTTCCGCTCTTGTAGGTTCTAAGTTTATAGGTGTTGGTTGTAAATTCGGTGAAGTTTGTGGAGGTTCTGACTGTGAGGATACAGCAGAATTTTCGGGCATTTTTTTTCTGGAAGAGTTTGTAGAAGAGGTGGAAACACCTGAACGTCTTCTAGATTTTACTTCCATTCCTGCTGTTGGAGCTATTTCTGTCGTTGGAGACTGTGTAAGAATATCTTGTGTGGCTGTAGGGTTAGATTGTACACCTTCTGCCACTTTAGTCTTTGATGTTTGTGTATTTCCTTGGCTAAGATTAGAGTTTTGTTTTGAAGAAGAAATTGTATTTCGAACTAAATTTCCTTCAAGTTGGGTTGTGGAAGGTAGAGTGCTCGTAGGAGTAGGCGTTGTAGATTCACTCTTTGTAAGAGGAGGGGGTATGATCGTTCTTGTAGAGCTAGATGTTAAAGGTGGATATGAAGATGATGCATTTGAATGAGCGGGTTGTGGAGACGGGAGATCTATTGTAGGTTGTGCATTCGTATCATGAAGAGCATAAGACAAGCTGGTGGAAGAACAAAACAGAACTCCAGAAACTGTGTATAGTAAAAAACTTTTTTTCATATAGATGTATTCCTAAATATTTCCCCTCTCTCATAAAAGATAAAACTTTAACCTCATTATGTTTCTTTTGTAAGAGACAAAACGAAACATAATGAGAGTACTTTGTATTTCAAGATGCAAATACAAGTATTTTTAAAAGTGATAGCGCATTCCAGCGGAAATATTTATTGCAGATATGCCATCTTTTTTGAATTTATGTTGATAGCTGAGATCATTATGAAACTCGATATTTTCAGATAAGTGCGCCTGAATACCAAAACCACCTTCGATTAAAAATCCCATAGCAGCAAGCGGAAGGTTTTCACTAAAAGTTTTGATCGCGTTCAGTTTGCCGTAGAAGGAAAGGGCATGGCCTTTGTTTTGCGTCAAACGTCCGCCAATACGGAGCAACCATTGATGAGGTTTGCTTATGTCTATTTTAGAGTTATCGTCATCTGAGAAAGAGCCAAGCATGAGACGCTGATAAACAAGTTGTGCTTGCGGTTCTAGGATTACACCTTCCAAACTGGTTGACAGTTTTTGACCAACAGTTGCAGCAGCCCCTAATGTTTTACTATTATTTACTTTTGAGGTATGTTTGATGAAAGCTCTGGTGTTATTTTCTTTGAAAATTCCATAAGAGAGAAATGCATGTGCATAGAGGCCACTGTCATGTTGAATATTTCCATATGCAGTGAGTGACCATTTATCAAGCATTTTCTTATGAGAGCTTTCTTTGTTTTTAGGCGTAAAAGACAATTTCCCATATGTTCCGAAAAGACCAAAATTGCTGCTGATATTTTGATCGTATAGCGCTATTAATGTTGCTCCTGCTTGCAATGCAGCATAGCGAATATCTGCTTGAACACCATCTTGTTTTTCTTGAATGCTGGAAGAAAAGGTGCTCTTATTGCCATAAGTGGATAAGAAAACGCCTCTCTCTGGATGATCTTTGGGTTCAAACATCGTTATTTGCATGTTGTCTAACGAGATATTTTGATTGTTGAAATCAGAAAAACCGGCAGAAAACATCGCGATAGGCATAACTAAAGAGCTTTCTTTTTGTGGCATAAGAACTGTTCTTTTTTCTGCCAAATCAAGAGAAGCAGAAGTTGCGGCTGCTTCATTATCTGTAAGTTTAGAGGTGCTTTCGGTATCAGCGGTAGCGGTTCTCTTAACTTTTGTGGGTAATTTCACATGAGCTTTTGCGGATGTGTTAAGAGTCGTTTTCGATGCTTGTGTTGGTGTGTTTATTAAATCAATGGTATGGCGTGTTTGAGGGTTTAAGCCAGAAGCGGTACTGGTAGACGTAAAATTAAAAGAAGAAAAAAACAAAGCACAAGCGGCTGTACATAACAAAAGATTCTTATGCATAGAGATGTTCCTTAAGATATTTTCTTTGTTTTGCTAAAAATAAACCACTTTTTGACACACTACGTTTTTTGTAATGTAGTAAAATATAAGCAGCACTGTTTTCATCTCAGCGCTGCTTATGCGTCAAAATAGAGAGCTAAGATTTCTAAAAGCGATAACGCATTCCACCGGAAAAATTAATTCCAGAGACACCAGCTTTTTGAAGTTTATGTTGGTAATTAACGTCAGCATGAAGTGCGATATTTTTAGAAAGTTGCGCGTTAATGCCAAGCCCACCTTCAAGGGAAGAGCCCATAGAATCGAGATAGAAAGATTCAATAACATCGATAGTGCGCTTTTCACCAAAAGCTTTGATGACATTCAATTTACCATAAAAAGAAAGAACACGATCTTTTTCAATGGGAAGCATTGTTTTCGTTAAACGCCCTCCAATACGGACCAACCATTGATGAGGGGCCTTTATATTAACCTGGAAGCCATCAATATCTGAAAGAGTGCCAAATGTAATGTGTTGATAAATAAGTTGTGCTTGTGGTTCAAAGGACACTCCTTCAACACCAGTTGCTAGTTTTTGTCCAACGGTAGCTGATATATTTAATGTATCCGTATTATTTAACTCTGTGGTGTTGCCGATAAGGGCTGTTGTAATATGTCCGTTTAAAATGCCGTAAGAGAAAAGTGTATTAACATAGAGACCATTGTCATGGTGGAGGTTCCCATATGCCGTAAAAAACCATTTATCCAGTATGCTTTTGTCAGAACCTTCCATATCCTTTGGCGCAAAAGAAAGCTTTCCATATGTGCCTAAAAGACCAAGATTCGCGGTCATATTTTGATTTTCTAACGTTGCTAATGTCATGCCTGCTTGGATAGCAGCATAACGAACATCTGCACCATAACCATATTCTAATGGACTACGGCTGGAAGATAACGTTATCTTGTTGCCATAAGTCGATAAGAATATCCCTTTCTGTTTATGACCTTCTAATCCGAAAACTATTGAGTGCATATTATCTAACAGTGTATTTTGATTGTTTATATCAGCCAAGCCAGAGGAGAATATTGCATTATGCATAACCAAATAGCTTGCCATTTGAGGAACAAGAGCTTTGATCTTTCCTTCATCATCGAGAGTCGCACTTTGCAAGCGGAAATCCCAGAAATTCTCATTTTCTTCCAAGGGAGCTTGTCCATAGTTTTCTTTTTTAAGGGATGATGCATTGATATTTTGTGCATCTTTCTGTTTTGATTCTTGTGATATTCCGCTTAAATGACTTTGTGTCTTATCGGCTTTCCCACGGCTGGATGTTGGTCCATAAACATTGAGTATGTATTTATAAGGTAAGCCCTCCATTGTGGTGTAGCCATGGGCAAGTTTGAAGGAATCTTCATTTGCTTGCCCAGAAACTTGAATAAGTGAGAGCCCACGCATATTCAAAGGAATTGAATCTTCTTCATCATCGAATGGTTCTGCATGCTTTGAAAGATTGTTGAAATAGATCGTTGTGGTGCCTGAGACATCACCATGAACGAGAACACGGTCAGTTCTTTGTTGTTCTTTTGTAAGACCATTACTCCATTCTGTATTAAAGTAAATTCTTGCGTTCCCCAATGCATTGTAAACCGTTGTTGCATCGGAGCTTCTGTTTTGCTCTGCTTTTTGTGGATGTTTTCCTACATGCAAGGTTTGATAATGATTGTCTGCTAGTTTATGCGGAGCATTAAATATGATAGAGCTATTATTAAGGTTTAGGACTGAAACGATAGATTGTGCTCGTTGCTTAAGATCAAGGAGCTTATAATTAAATAGACTAAAACTATTTTCCAACTCAAATAGACTAATTTTTAAATGCCACTTGCTGTTATTGTTTAGGGTGAAAACCGTTGTATTTTGAGGAAGCGTTTTTGCTCTTCCTTCCATAATCGAATTATCAGCCTCTAATGTAAAAGTAGCAGGTTGAACCTCGAAGAAGGGTGAGACTTCATTTTTTAATAACATATCAGAACGAATTTCTGAGTTTTTAAGGTACGCTGCATTCGTTTTGGGATAATAAGGTCCGAAAATACCTACACCGTCGTTTACAAGAACTTTTGTATTATTAAGGATTGCTTTGTTTACAACTTCTTCTCCTTCTTTTATTGTAGAACTTGAAATATAACCAAAATTGATACCATAGGCTCTGCTGTGGCCTATGACCTTTAATGTTGAATCTTCAATATGGATTGTGCCGTTTGTGAGTGACAAGCCATGCCCTTCTGCCTCTCCCACAATTCCTTTGGCATTAATTTGACCACCTGATGTTGCAGAAAGCAAAGTAAAGCCTGAGTGCATTACTGAGTTTGTAATGGTAATATGACCTTTCTTAGCAACCACGGCATCATACTTACCACGAACAAAAACATTATGAAGGCTCTTCTCTTCTCCATTAGCTACTTGGACCGTAGGAATCTCAAGAGGTTGTTTATTTGCATAAGTTGGAGCAAAATGAGAAAAAATGAAAGTTCCAGCAATTGTACATAACAAAAAATTTTTCTTATAAATATATTTCTTACACATAGATATGCCTTTAATATTTGGTATGCTTTGATGCTTACTTCATTCCCCTAATGGCGCAAGTACCCAATCAGTTTTTATATCATTATATTTTTATTGTAAACAACAAAACGAATATTATGCTTTGTTATTTATCGTTTAAAAATTGGTCTTAGAAGAGCTTTTAAAATAGAAAGCGCAATGCAGCGAAGATGGATTTCAGAAAACCTAGCTTGATAAGTATTTTTGTTTTAAAGTGCTAAGGATCAAAATATTTTACAAGGATGTTTATTGCTTAAGGCTGTTGTTATGAAAACTCTACAAAGTTTTTGGAGAAGATTTGTTGTGCATTTACAAAAATCGTTCAGTTGTTTTTCTTGCATATAGAATTATTCACTATGAATTTTTTTGATGTAAAAAAGCTAAAATATTTTGTATTTTTTACCGATATACAAAAATTTTTATAAATCAAAAAGGCAGTTCTCTTGAGACTTCAGCAGTCATTGAGAGATAAGGAATTTTGTTGCATTTGGTTTGAATGAAATTAATCCTTTCGAGAAAGCTGTATAGAAAGAACCGTTATTGATGACTCTTTACGATAGATTGCAAAAAAGCAGTACATTCGTACTGCTTTTTTATTAAAAATGCATAGACTATAAATTGTTTTTTGCCTTTTCTTAAAACTGATAGCGTATTCCGCCTGAAAAGCTTGCTCCAGATATACCAGTTTTTTGAAGCTTATGTTGATAGTTAACATCAGCATGAAGGGCGATATTTTGTGATAATTGTGCATTCACACCAAGTCCACCTTCAACAGAAGCCCCCATAGAACCAAAGTGGAATGATTCACCAATCTGTATGGTGTCATTGTTAGAAAAAGCTTTAATAATATTCAATTTACCATAGAGAGAAAGAATACTGCCTTTTTCAATAGAAATCGTCGTTTGTGTTAAGCGCCCACCAGCACGCACTAAGTATTGATGAGGATTTCCCATATCTACATCAAAGCCATCGACATCTGAGAATGTGCCAAGCATGAGACGCTGATAAACAACTTGTGCTTGTGGTTCAAAGACCAATCCTTTTGTACTGGTTTCGAACTTTTGTCCAATGGTCGCCGATGCACTGAATGTATCAGCGTTTTTCAATTCTGCAGTCTTTCCTATGAGAGCTGTGGTGATATCTCCCTTGAGCATTCCATAAGAAAAGAGAGCATGGATATATGCACCATTATTATGGCGCAGTCCACTATATGCAGAAATTGACCATTTATTGAGTGTACTCTTGTCAGCACCTTCCATATCTTTTGGGGTGAAAGCTAATTTCCCATATGTCCCGAAAAGACCCAAATTGGTGGTTATGTTTTGATCTTCTAGAGCTACTAATGTAAAGCCTGCTTGTAAAGCAGCATAGTGAATATCGGCACCATAGCCATATTGCAATGGCGTACGGTGAGAGGATAATGTCATCTTATTTCCATAAGTCGAGAAGAAGATCCCTTTGTTTTTATGATTTTTTTTCTCAAAGCCTGTTTTTTGTATCGTGTTCAGTAAAGTGTTTTGATTGTTTACATCAGCCAGTCCAGCTGAGAATAGTGCGCTAGGCATGGACAAATAGCTTGCCACTTGAGGAACGAGAGCTCTGATCTTTCCTTCATCATCGAGCGTTGCACTTTGCAAGCGGAAATCCCAGAAATTCTGATTTTCTCTCAAATGGTTTTGTGTGCTCCCTATTTGCTCAGAATTTGCCGTTGATTCACCTTTTATATTATCCTCAATCTTCAAAACCACACCACCTAATACAACGGGGGTCGTGTCGGTTTTTGAGGACTTTTCTTGTGATTGTTGAGTTACTTCTCCTAAATGGCTTTGTGTGCTCTCTGCTTCTCCAAGACGTGATGTTGGTCCATAGGCATTTAAGATATATTTATAAGGCAAACCGTCCATTGTGACATAGCCATTTGCTAGTTTGAAGGCATTTTCATCTGTTTTTCCAGATACTTGAATGAGCGACAGTCCACGCATATTCGCGGGAATAGAAGCTTCTTCTTTTGATGGCTCACCTTTTGAAAGACTATTGAAACTAATTGTCGTGGTGCCTGATACATCTCCATGGACAAGAAGGCGGTCCGTTTTTTGTTGTTCTCTTTTTAAACCATCACTCCATTCTGTATTGAAATAAATCCTTGCATTACCTGTCGCATTATAAACGGTTTTTATAGCGGAATCCCTGTTTTCGTGTGGTTTAGGGATCTCAATTGTTCGTCCTACACTCAAGGTTTGATATTGACCCTTTGCCAGCCTATGTGGCGCATTAAACACAATAGAGCTATTATTGAAGTTCAGTACTGAAACGGTAGATAGTGCTCGTTGCTTAATATCATGGAGTGCATAATTAAATGAACTAAAATCACGATTTATGTCGTATTGACTTACATTTAAATACCATTTGCTGTTGTTATTTAAATTAAAAACAGTTGTATTTACTGCTAAGGTTCTTGCTCTTCCTTCCATAATCGAATTATCGGCGGTTAATACAAAAGTCACAGGATGAGGATCTGAATCTGTTTTCTTTTTTACATTATTTTGTAATAGTACATCAGAACGAATTTCTGAATTTCTAAGTTGAACCTCGGCAACAGACTTTGAAGATGATGGTCCTAAAATACCGACACCATTTTCCACAAGAAGTTTTGTATTGTTAAGAATTGCCTTATTGATAACTTCTTCACCATCTTTCACAAAAACATCTAAAATGCTATGAAAAATAATACCGGATTGTTTTTTGCTTTCTATGAATGAATCTTCAATGTTAATGATACCGTTTGAAATCGATAGACCAGTGTACAAGGCATTGACGTTTACTCCTTTAGCATTAATACGTCCACCTTGTGATACAGCAAAAGCAAACGAAGCTGAATGTATTGTTGAGTTTGTAATTGTGGCAATTGCTTTTTCAGAGGCGTGCACTGCGCTCAATCCATTGCGGATAAAAACGTTATTAAGAGTTTTTTCTTCTCCTTTTTCCAGCTTAAACTCACTAATAATTTCAGGAGGTTGTCTATTTGCATAAGTTGGAGCAAAATGAGAAAAAATGAAAGTTCCAGCAATTGTACATAACAAAAAATTTTTCTTATAAATATATTTCTTACACATAGATATGCCTTTAATATTTGGTATGCTTTGATGCTTACTTCATTCCCCTGATGGCGCAAGTACCCAATCAGTTTTTATATCATTATGTTTTTATTGTAAACAACAAAACGAATTATAGTTATGGTGTTCTCTATGATTTGAAGTTTTTCTTAAGAAAAACTTTTTAATGATCATAAGAAGTCGGGAAAAATGGATTTCATAAAACCTAGCTTGCTCAAGCTTATGCTAAAAACACTATGAAGTATGATATTTAAAATTGTCTATTAAGGATAATCGTTATAAAAGCTCTATAGCATTGAGATGTATTATTTTATGCACTCACCAAAACGATCAGCAAATTTTCTCTGCTATAAGAAAAAGAGATGAGGGGGCTATTCACAGGCTTTCTTTAAAGAGACTTTTCTTTAAGGGTACCAAAGCTTATTTCGCGACGATGTGGTCATGAATGCTATAACGCTAAAGCCATAGAGTCTCATCATCTTTACGCTTACGAAGGAGCAAGCTGATACCTTTAAGCTTAATAAAAGAGCAAGCCCATCACACACTTTGCTAGCTCCTAATGTTTGTGACAAGCTCTTGGTTCTTGAGACAGTTCATTATAGGAGTTCTTAGGCTTTTCTTATATAACTTTGCTCCACACGCCAGCTCCGCTTGTAACGTGCAAGAAAATTTTTAATTGATTCAACATAAAACAAGTTTGAAATGAGAGAATCCTACGATATTCCGGACTCTCATTACAACATGTAAAACAAAGAATTATATTTATAAATCAATATATTATATGGAATGATAGGGATAAGCATTGTCAAAATGGTTTGCCTAAAAAACGGTACATGGAAATATAAATGAATTCTTACAGGGTGGTGTTAAGCTAATGGATTGAAGAAACAGATAGCAAAGGTATGAACAGAGAACTTCTTTTATCATTATCTTTTCCAATGTTGTTTTCTTTATATTGCCTAAAAATACACTTTGCTTAGCTGTATAGACAAATTCGATAATGAATATGCCGCGTGACTCGTGTAAATAGCAGAGAAGGAGATCATTGAGGAGAAAGAAAAAAGTTTTAGGGGATAAGAATAGTAGCTTACATAGATTAAAAAAGGCAGTATACTATACTGCCTTTTTATTAAATTGAATAGAATGAATAGGCTATTTACAGCCTTTCCTTAAAACTGATAGCGTATTCCACCTGAAAAGTTTGCACCACTTATACCAGTTTTCTGAAGCTTTTGTTGATAATTCACATCACCATGAAGGGAGAAATTGTGAGACAGTTGTGCATTGATACCAATGCCGCCTTCAATTGCAGGTCCCATAGGATCAAGGTCAAAGTCTCTACCAATATGAATGGTACCATCATCACC